>CALJIQ010000090.1 GCA_937973995.1 uncultured Saprospiraceae bacterium | reverse complement strand
TTTTTCCCAGCATTAATCTTGATTTTTTTTCGTTTAATCTAGAATAGCTGCATAAATGCAGTTTTCTCATTAAATTTGGAGAAGAAATTCACCTTTGCCATATGAAGAAAAAGAATGTAGCAGGCATACTTGCCTTGATATTGGGAGTATTCGGCGTTCACCGATTTTACTTAGGTCAAAAAGCTATTGGGTTAGTTCATTTAGGCTCTTTTTTTATTGGCCTCGCGTTATCCCTTAGTCCCGTGGATAATCCCGCCTTATTTTTTGCTGTACCCGCTATTGTAGGTTTGATTGACGCTGTATTATTTTTTGTAATGCCTCAATTGGATTTTGATAAAAAATATAATGCAGGATTGACCTGGAAGCAGCAAACAATTCCTGCGAGCAGTTCTCTGTCCTATGATGACTCCCTTCCAAGTAGTCAAAAAGATAGATACAAAAAGATGGGCTTAGAGAGTTATCGAACGTATGACTACGAAAGTGCCATCAAATTTTTTCAAAAAGCATTAGACTTTAATTATAAAGATCCAGCCATTCATTTTAACTTAGCCTGTTGTTACTCTATTATGGAGCAAGCAGAAAATTCCTTTTTTCATTTAGATAAGGCGGTAGATTTTGGTTTTGATGATTTTCAAAAGATCCATAAGCACGAAGCTTTAGCCTATATTCGTACCCATAGGGAATTTGATGCATTCGTTCACAACCACTATCAGATGAATGATGAATTATTAGGCATCAATGAGGATTTATTGAGTACGACGCCTACTATGGATAAAACGGTGTTGGATAAAATCGCCAGTCTAGGAGAATTAAGAGACAAAGGCTTTTTGACGGAAGATGAGTTTAGTATGCAGAAGAGAAGGTTGTTGAAGGATGATTAAAATGGGTTAGGAAGTAAAGAAAATTTAATCCACCTATGACTCATTTCACGCAAAGGGCATAAAGTAATGCACACCCAATCAATATGGACCACATTTTAAATGATTCTCAATTTCAAGAAAGATTAGTAGCCATTGCTGATCGAACAGGCCAAAGTCAAATACAAGTATATCGAGAGGCGGAAGGCTATTTAAAAGAAATGTATGCGGCCCACCAGCCGTTTGCCAATATAGCGGCGATCGAATTGTCCAATTATATACTATCGAGGGGCTATGATAAAACCATTGATGTTAATCCTGTTGAAATAAAGGCGCTGACCAAAATCATGCGGAAGCACCCGATCGCTTTCGTGATGACGCATAAGACCTATATTGATATGTTGGTATTGGCATTGGTCTTAGCTCGGCATGGTTTACCTCTACCCTACACTTTTGCAGGTATCAACATGAATATGGCAGGTTTGGGGACTTTGGGCAAACAAAGCGGCTTTATATTCATTAGGCGGTCCTTTAAAAACAATCCCGTTTACAAAGCCACCTTGCGTCATTTTATTGCTAGTAGGGTCAATGAGCGAGAGCATTTTATGTGGTCCATCGAAGGGACTCGTTCTAGAACGGGGAAGTTGGTATGGCCCAAAATGGGTATTTTAAAATACATCCGAGAAGCTGAAAAAGACTCCAAAGAAGAGGTACAATATGTACCCGTTTCCATCGTCTATGATTTGATCCCCGATGTAGATTCCATGACAAAGGAAGGCAGAGGATCTGATAAAAAATCGGAGAGCCTAGCTTGGTTTATGGACTATGTCCGAAAAATGGGGGACAAATTTGGACGCATCTCTATCCGATTTGGAGATCCTGTTAGTCCGAAAGAAGGCGTAACGGCATCCGTACCCGATAAAGAAGATGACTTAGACTCTCAAAGTGAATTATCTAGATTTGCCTTTGAGTTGGTTCATCGCATCAATCAAATAACGCCCGTTACCACTACTTCCCTAATTTGCACTTCTCTACTAAGTAAATATGCCCTGCCCAAACGAGCGATGGAAAGTGATATTTCAGAACTCATGCAGGTGGTTGAAAATCATAAACCAGACGCCTTAGTAGATCGGGGAAAACCGATTGGAGAGAGTGTGCGAATAGCCCTTAGTTTATTGCAACGAGGGAAATTAGTGCAGCAAGATGGAACGGGTTTAAATGCAAAATATGTCATCTCCACGGAGAATTATTTGCCTGCCAATTATTACTCCAATATGTCGGTGCACCACTTGTACCGCCGAGCTTTTATAGAGGTAGCCTTAGAGCAAATTAGAAAAAAACCTGCGAAGGAACGTTTGTTGAGTTTTTGGGAACTGATGATGCAATTGCGAGATTTATTTAAGTTCGAATTTTTCTATTCTGACAAACCCACTTTTTGCGATGAAGTAGAAAAGGACTTAACTTTTTTAAATGCCAATTGGAATGGAGTCCTTCAAGCTGCTAGAGGAGATGTTTGGAACATCCTAAAAGATCAACGGGTTATCACCGCCCCTGCGGTATTATATACCTATGTAGAGGCCTATCAAGTCGTCGGTCATGCTTTATTGAATTGGAAAACCGAACAAGCATTTGATGATAAAATCTTTATCAAAACCTGTTTGACCTTAGGGGAAGAGATGAAGTGGCAAGGCAAAATCCAACGCATCGAAACGGTCTCCAAACCATTTTTATTGAATGGCTTAAGATTGGCTAAGAATAGAAACTTAATCCCAACAGAAGCGGATAAAAAGCGAAAAGAAATTCAGGTATTTCTAAAAGAACTCAACGGCATTGCCAAAAGCATTAAGCAGCTGCAAGAGATCACTTTAGTAAAACCAGCAGAGAACTTTCCAATGGTTCCTTTGGAAAGGGATATTGTGCCAGGCTCCAAAACAGATAGCATTACCAGTGTGATTTTGGAAGCAGAAGAAGGGTCGCATATTGGCGCTTTTTTCGATTTGGATCGTACCCTGATTAAAGATTTTTCTGCTAAACAGTTTATCCAAACAAGAGTGCTAAGTGGCAAGATGACGCCCCGAGAAATAGTGGCTCAACTGGCTGGCGTCTTTTTATATGCAACGGGAGATAAGAATTTTGCCGCCCTAGCCGCCATGGGGGCAAAAGGAGTTAAGGGGGTTCCCGAATCCGTCTTTTTAGAAGTCGGAGAAGAAGTCTATAACAAACATTTGGCGGATGCCATTTATCCAGAATCTAGAGCCTTAGTAGCTGCCCATCTTGCCAAAGGACATACGGTGGCAATTGTCTCCGCTGCAACGCCTTACCAAGTAAGCCCTGTGGCAAGAGACGTCGGCATAGAGCATGTGATGTGTACCCGCATGGAAGTGAAAAAAGGAAAATTTACGGGAGAGATTATAGAACCCGCTTGTTGGGGAGAAGGGAAAGCACATGCAGCAAACGAATTGGTCAAGCAGTTCAAGTTGGATTTAAGCAAGAGTTATTTTTATACGGATAGCGCAGAGGATATGCCTTTATTGGAAATTGTGGGTCATCCTCGTCCCATCAATCCCGATAGTAAATTGTCCAGTATCGCCTTCCAAAATGACTGGCCCATCTATCGCTTTGATGATGACGAACCTTCCAAAATGACTAGCTTGGTGCGCACGGCGATGGCAGCAGGTAGCGTAGTTCCTGGTGCATTATTAGGTGTAGTGGCTGGTCTCAATGCTATGTCTTGGAGTACGGGTGTTAATACCATGATTGGCTCTATTGCCGACTTGGTGACTTCCATAGCTGGCGTAGAAATGGCCGTGAAAGGGGAAGAACATTTATGGACCCATCGGCCTGCAGTATTCCTGATTAATCACCAAAGCAATATGGATATGTTTATTGCTTCCAAATTAATCCGAAAAGACCTAACAGGGATTGCCAAACAGGAATTAAAAAACTATCCCGTCATGGGACAACTGATGCAAGCGGCTGGGGTCATTTTCATAGATCGAAAAAATAGGGAAAAAGCCATCGAAGCCATGAAACCCGCAGTGGATGCACTGAAAGGTGGCACCTCCATTGTCATCTTCCCTGAAGGAACTCGAAGTTATACTTATGAACTTGGTCCTTTCAAAAAAGGCGCTTTTCATTTGGCGATGCAAGCAGGCGTTCCGATCATTCCAATGATCTTAAAAAATGCGCACGATGCCCTTCCTAGAGGAAAAGCCTTGATTAAACCTAGTATGGTAGAAGTCTGCATTCTACCACCCATTCCTACCAAGGGCTGGAAGAAGAAAGATTTGAATAAGCATATTGAGGGGGTTCGAAATTTATTTTTGAAAGAATTGAATCAAACAAAGGAAGAAACTACCTCCCAAGTCGGTATGGCTAAGTCTGATTCTTAATTTAAAAGCAGTTACTGGTTAAGGCTTGGTGCCCGACACCTATCATTTGCTCACCTCTGGCGAATGTTTTTAAATAAATAGACTTGCCAAAAGCAAGAAGGCTACTGGTATAGAAATGAAAATCCTGACCAACAAAACTGGACAAAATAGAACCAATCACCCTTGCCCTAAACCGACCCCTCCAAATGCCAATTCAACTGATACCCTCCCCCGCCTTTTAAAAATTCAACGGTGTTTTTATTAAACTGCTGAATAAATAAATGATACGATCCTTCCTCTAAATTTCGTAAGGTCAAAGTGGTGATATTGTCTTGATAATTGCTTTGGGATTGTGCCAAATAGTCACCAGTTAGAATGCCCGCTTTTTTTCCTTTTTGTATAAAGCATAGGAAACATTTTTCCACAGGCAAGTCGGTAGGTTCTATCTCAATTATAAGGGTTTTCTTTTTTTCTAGTGGTCCAATCGTAATGGCTTTGCGCATATGAATCCCTTCCGATTGAGTGGGAATACTTCCTTTCAAGGTGACTCCTAAGTCCATTGAAAAATCCTCAAATATCGAAATATCTGGCGCATAGGTTCTGCTGAGCGCAGGTTGGGTCGGTTGGCCTAATGCCTTTAAAACAGCGTTGGCGGCATTCACTCTTCCATAGCCATATTTAGGAGAATGTCCTCGTTTATCATAATCCCTTAGATCGCCAATTTTATTGGCTGTATCTTGTAAAATATGCTTTACCTCCTTGGCAGTTAAGGCAGGATTGGCTTCTAAAATCAATGCCGCCACGCCTGCGACCAAAGGACAGGCAAAGGAAGTACCTGCGGCATTCATTCTATAATAAGGTTGTTCTAGTGGTCCTTTTCCTGCGGCTTCTCCATTAGCTAAATGACCCACATCGGCAGTCACTATTTTAATAGCCTTGTCATATCCTCCCGGAGCTACGACACTGATGTTTTTACTTCTATTGGAATAAGGAGCAATATCATCTTCACTAGTACTGGCACCAACCGCTATTATATCTGGGTGGGTGGCAATCGCCCCGGGTTTTATAAATTGATAATCGTTACCCGCAGCAAAACAGATGACACAGCCTTTTCCTTCTCTGCCCTGGGTGGCACATTCGTGGATCGCTCTATAAATGTCATAATTAATCGCCTTATCTGGCAAGCCCAAACTACAACTAATGACATCCGCCCCTGCTTGCATGGCGAAGCGCAATGCCTGTCGCAATTTTTTGGGACTATAAAAATTGAGTTTTAAAACAATAGGAATAAAACTAGCATTCGGGGCGGCCCCAACGATGCCCATATCATTACAAGCGGCTAAGGCAATACCTGCGCAGCTAGTGCCATGATCGCCATTTGTGTAAATAATGGTCTCATCTTTGGTAAAAGAAGACTCCGCAAATAACTCGAATGGCTCTTTAGCAGGATAGTCCGAACTGCCAAAATCAAAATCTTCTTTAGCAACAATTTTAGATTGATAATCTGGATGGGATAAATCAAAACCTCCGTCAATTACTGCAATCTTAATACGCTTAGCTCCCCAGTCTTTTTGATATTGATCTAAAATCTTCCAAGCAGCCACTACTTTCGCATCCCCGCCCTTTCTATACAGCCAATCTTGTAAGCCATCACCATAATTCCCAGTATTCTGCAAGTACCATTGCAGACTAAATAGCTCATCCTTGGGGTATTGGAACATACTTGTATCTTATTTGGTTACTGATTAGGTATTGTGGTATTTTGGTGCTGTGGTATTTTGGCAAGGCATACTTTTATGGTTTCAGTACGTTTTTTGATAATGAAAACTCAACCATAAAATCACAAAACCTACCGTTATTTTATTTGTTACTATCTTTATATTATACTAAACTCACAAAGTACCTGGCTAGGTATTGTGGTATTTTGGTTCTGCGGTATGGTGGCAGATTCTACATTTATGAAAATTCCATCGTTTTCACCTCTTTTTCTCCATAATGAATACTCAACCATAAAACCACAATGCCATAAAACCACAATACCTAATCCACTACAGCACACGAATATATGAAAAAACTCTACCTTTTTATCATAGCGATCCTTCTATTTAACCTAACGGATGCACAGGAAAACACTAAAATCACTTCTGCAGGAGGGATTAGCATTGCGGAGGCCTATTTAGTGAAAGATATTATCAGTGTAAAGGAGCATGGTTTTTTGGTGTTTCAATCCTATACCCTTAATGAGGAACTAGAATTAGAGTTTCAGATTTACGATTTATCAAGAGCATTAACCAACCGAACCACCTTCCGCTTTGATGAAACGAAAGGAGAGCCATACGTTCATGGATATACGGAATGGAACAATCACTTTCTATTGTTTGTCTCTTATTTTAATGAAGCTACTAGCACCAATGAACTGTATTTTTATCAATATGCCCTCCCCACATTGGAACTATTGAATTCGGCAAAAATAATGGAAGCCTATAGTCCAATTGACTTAAACATTCCTTTCTTTTATAGTACTTCTAAGGATGAATCTAAATTAGCCATTTCCTCTTGGTCCTATTCTATTCCGAAGGACCCAGGGAAAATGGATGTGCGAGTTTTTAATAAAGATTTTAAAATTATAAAAGAGTATAGTTATTTGATGCCTTATGATAATATGAAAATATACCTAAAGGAGAGTATAGTGGACAACAATGGCAATGCATATTTAATTGGTAAAAAACACAGTGGGAATACTACGTTTAGTTATACGCAACTTGAATCCCTTCCAGGCGATCCTTTTGTTCTAGCCTTTTATACAGATAAAAAAGAACCCAATTTATATGAGATAGATGTCAAGAAATTTCGTTTTCCCATTCTGGAATTCAGCTTAAATCCACAGCAAGAATTGGTAGGTCTTGGATTTTACAGAATAGGCGGAAAAAAATCGTTTACAGGGGTTTGTAGTTTTACGGTAAGTCCGACCGACAAATCCTTAAAGTTAAATACTTCAGAAATTAGTAAGGATTTGTTGATTAATGCATTGGGCGATAAGCCACCTAATTACAAGAGTGCCGCTAGTTTTAAATATGCTACTATCAAAGACCTGATTTTAAAAGACAAAGCCTATTATATAGTGGGGGAGAATTTACGCTTAAATATTGATCGTCAGCCTTCCAATCAATACCAATATAGCACCGTGTTTGGTTATAATCCATTACCATTTGGAAATGCTCAAAGATATTCTCCAGATTATGCGCTTCTAGATATGTTTGTGATCAAACTAAACAAACAAGGGACGATTGTGTGGATGAAGCGAATACCAAAGGAGCAACAAGTAGGTAAAATCAAAACGGACTATCTATCTTTTTCTGTGTTAGAGCGAGAACGAGATATCCTTTTATTTTACAACGACCATCCAGATAATCTATCCTTTAGACCTAAAGACAAAGTGAAGAAAACCGAGATTCGAACTGCCCAACCGATGTTGGCAAAAGTCCATTGCAGCAGTGGTAAAGTTACGAAACGGAAATTGACTTCTCTTTTTGGAAAGAACACGGTTATTCGTCCGAACTTCTGTAAAATGATTGATGAAGAAAAGGTCTTTATGTATGGGCAAAAGAAAAAATGGGATTTAAAGACTTATCGGATGAAGGTGGCTCGATTGGGTGGAAGTAAGTCTTAAATTATTTTGACGAATCCTATAGAACTAACGTTAGCTCAGTTTGCTTTGAGAACTTCGTGAGAGGGAGTATGTGTGAGAGCGCAAGTTCTTAAAGTCACCAGTAGATTTTAAGAACTTTTGCCCTCCTTTAATGCCAGCTCACCAAGTTTTCAAAACGAACCATTTCACGAACATTTTCCAAGAAGCTCTTAAATTAAAGGAAGCTTTAGAAAATTACAAAATTAGTTTTGATTGAAAAATATATCTCTATCTTTGGTGCTTTGTTTTTAGAGGAAACTGAAAAGTGATCACTAAATTTTGAATAATGAAATCTGTAGTAGTACAACAACCCGGTGGCTTAGATCAACTAGCTATCGTAGAAAGAGAAAAACCACAACCCAAAGCTGGAGAAATAGCCGTGCGCTGGCACGCCACTTCCTTAAATTTTCATGATTATTTAGTGGCCATAGGTGGCATTCCAGTAGCGGATGGTCGCATCCCTATGTCGGATGGCGCGGGAGAAGTCATTGCGATTGGAGAAAATGTATATGATTGGAAAGTAGGCGATCAAGTAATGTCTTTATTCTTTCAAGATTGGTTAGAAGGAAAGCCGACTTTTAGAAAAATGGTAGGCGTAAATGGGGAAACATTAGATGGATTTATCACAGAAATGAGTTGTGTTCCAGCTTATTCTGTTACCAAGATTCCCGAAGGATATGACTATGCCCAAGCAGCTACCCTACCCTGTGCGGCAGCCACCGCCTGGAGAGGATTAATGGTCGAAGGTGGGTTGCAAGCGGGCGAAACCGTACTCATTGAAGGAACGGGAGGGATGTCTATTTTTGCTTTGCAGTTAGCCAAATCAGCAGGGGCAAAAGTATATGCTACTACTTCTTCTAATGAAAAAGCAGAGCGATTGGTGGATATGGGCGTAGCAGGAGTGGTCAATTATAAGGAGGATCCAAAATGGGGGAAAACCATCGCGAAAATGACCAATGGCGGCGTCGATCATGTATTGGATGTTGGGGGTGGTTCTACCATTAGAAATTCTATTGAAGCCGCAAAAATAGGGGGTCATATTTCCTCCATTGGAATCTTAGGGAATGGTCGAAAAGGAGAATTAACCTTTCCAAAATTATTCTTCAAACAACTTCGATTAATCGGAATCGCCGTCGGTAGTAAAGAAATGCAAGAGGATATGGTCAAAGCGATTAATATATCTGGTATGAAGCCCGTCATTAGCAAGACCTTTGCCTTTGACCAATTAGCGGATGCTTTTCAGTACCAAGCTAGTGGACAGCATTTTGGGAAGATTGTGGTGGAGTGGTAATTAAAGAAAACAATCCGCAAATCAGATTGGCATCGAGCCAATCTGATTTGCACAAGGGATTCTAAAGGGGCAACTGAGACTCTGTCTCAGTTGCCCCTTTAAAATCCCTTGTTTCTTGAAATGGACTCGATGTCCATTTCAGGAAAGAGAGATTTATAGAACCATTTTACTTAAAAGATAAGCCCTCTTCAAACTCACCGACTAATAATATATCCACACCAAAACTAGATTGATTCGCCTGCATTAAAATCCATTCATAGCGTTTGAGATTCTTCAAAGCTTTCTCATAGTTACTTCTAGGCGAATACGCATAGACCAACCATTGGGAAGAACGATTGTCCAAATCGGAACAAGGAATATAAAAATAATCAGAGTTAGAAATATTCAATAAGGCTAATTCTTTAAGCCGATCCTGTGCGGCATATTCTGTATCAACAATTCTATCTTTGATAATATACTTATTGCCCTCATAAGGAAAACGGCAGGAAAAATAGGCTTGGGCCTCTTCTGAATGGTGTTGTTCTCTAGTACCTTCTTCTTGATAAATGGGTGGGGTTGTTTTAGGAAGAATTTGGGTATCTTCATAGGCAAACAGGGTTTCCGTTTGAGAAGTAGGATAAGTTGCCCTATTTTTATCCAACGGAAAGTTAACCAATAGTAAAAGAGAAATACAAATAAGCGAAGTACCAAAAGACCGCAAATAATAGAATCGCTCGGCACGACTTAAACGGAAAGGAATGCCTATTCTTTTAGTCCCATTTGCGATCTGCTGACGGATCGCGTTTTCTTTTTTGTAGTAGGACAAATAATCGCTTACCTCGTATGCGGGTTTAAATTTGGGATGCAGTACAATCGTAGTTCTTGCCTGGTGATTGATCTCTAAGAGTCCAAATCCTTTTTTTCTGCATTGTGTTTTAAGATGTTGCCATCGCTCTTCCTTCTTCTGCTTAAAGGTATCACTACCTATGGCAATCCACACCTCATTACCTGGGTATAGTGCTGCTTGCTCAAATACACTAGCAGTTTGGAATAGATGGGAAAATCGGGATTGTAGTAATAAGCGGATGGGTTTTAGTAAGAGATGGAGAGACAAAAAAATCAATAGCAAAATGCGTATATCTAATGGAATGCGCAATTGAGCGAAGTGGTACAGACCTGCAAAAACGAGCAGTATCACTCCTTCGGATGCGACTAAACTCCAATTGGATAATTTCTCCTGATCCCAGCGTTTGATTAAATTGGAAACGGTACTAGCTGATTTGGCTTCCATAGACACCAACCGTACTTCCCGAGGAGATTTTTTCCAGACGATAATTCCGTCCGCCCGTTTACCACTGGTGGTATGTGCTTCTTTGAGGGCTTGTATTCGTCCGTTGTAACTATATTTTCTGTATCGTTTCTCTAAGTATTCCAAGGCAATATCTTGGATATACTTTTCCCGCAATCGATTAGACATAGTCCGTGTTTCACTCCCTTCTTATTAGTAGATTCATTTTGATTTTCTCGGTATAAATATACGCATTAAATTAATAAATATTTATTATTTAAATTTAGAGGGTCACTTCACAGTGCCCCTTTAAATTGATTCGTTGATTGGTAAGCACTTAGCCTACCAATTTTTTTTGTAATGGTATTGTTGTGTTTTATGATTGGAATCTATTATAACAAGGAGGAGTCTGCTAAAGTATCGTTATATTTATGGCGTTATAGATGGGATGGTTTGATGGTTCCTTCAAATCAGATTGGCATCGAGCCAATCCGATTTGACAAGTCTAAATAAGTTATAAAATCCATAAATGTCATTTAACAATCAATCCGTCATAATCACAGGAGGCAGCTCCGGAATAGGAAAAGCAACAGCCATTGCCTTTGCTCAAAGAGGCGCTTCCGTAGTGGTATCAGATATAAATATAGAAGCTGGAAAAGCCGTCGTCCAACACATCAAGGAAAATGGTGGTCAAGCCATTTTTGTACGAGCAAATGTAGCGAATGATCAGGAGGTTCAACAGTTGATCGATCAATGTTTCCAAACATTTGGGCAATTGGACCATATGATTAATAATGCAGGCATTGGACAAGGGTTATTTTACTTCGATCAAATCACCAATGAGCATTGGGAGCAAACCATTGCCGTTAATCAAACAGGCGTGTTTTATTGTATGCGAGCCGCTTTAAAAATTATGAAGGCACAACGAAAAGGTTGTATCGTGAATACGGCTTCAGCGGCAGGTATTGGCGCAGCTTCCAGAATGGGTGCCTACGCCGCTAGTAAACATGCGGTGGTGGGTATGACGAAGACGGCGGCCGTGGAGTATGGAAAATACGGTATTCGGGTAAATGCCATTTGCCCTACGGTTATCAATACGCCAATGGGAGATAGCTATCTCTCTGAGAATAAAGAATTGCAAAACCTTATGCTTCACTCCGTTCCTATGCGTCGATTCGGTACACCTGAAGAAGTCGCTAAAACCATTTGTTGGTTGTGTAGTGAAGAGGCGTCCTATTTGAATGGCGTTGCTTTGCCGGTGGATGGGGGAGCTACTGCGTAGGGAAAGATCAAGGATAAGTATCAAGTTCAGGATCAAAACCAGACTTTGACGCTTTTGAGTTTGTTCTTAAAAATCAAATTATCATGAAATTCAGAAATGATTTACTAAAAGTGGGCAGTGGTCTATTTATAGGATATAGTCTATTCCAATTTATTTTTGAGGGCAGTCTTCCAATGAATGCCCTTATCAGTAACGCCATTGGAGGCTTGATCGGTGGTGCGATCTATGCTTGGTGGGTCAATCGGAAAACTAGACATGAGATATTTAGAAAGAAGAGATAAAGCCTTGTAAGAGACTGTCATTAGTATAGATTACAAAAGTTTTAAAAACTTTTGTAATCTGTTTCTCATAATTAGTAGGCAAGCAGATTGACAATCCATATTTCTATTCCTCAATTGGGCAGTAGCAGAAAAAATAAAAAAATGAATCTATCCATAGCAGATACTTTTACTAAAGAATTACCAGCCGATCCAAGCAAGGAAAATACACCTCGTCAGGTATTGGAATCTTGTTATTCCTTTGTAACGCCAAAAATTCCTGCTAATCCCAGCTTACTACATGTGTCGGAAGAGACAGCAGCTCTGCTAGGGATTAGTCAAAAGGATACTCAGTCGAATGATTTTTTGCAAGTGTTTACAGGCGCAAAAGTCGTGGAACAAAGTCAACCCTTTGCGATGTGTTATGGCGGACATCAGTTTGGAAATTGGGCAGGACAATTAGGCGATGGACGAGCGATTAATTTGATGGAGGTGTTGCATAAGGATCAACGTTGGGCATTACAACTTAAAGGCGCAGGGCCTACCCCCTACTCTAGACGTGCGGATGGATTGGCGGTATTGCGTTCTTCTATCCGAGAGCATTTATGTAGCGAAGCGATGTATCATTTAGGAGTGCCTACGACTCGGTCCTTGTCTTTGTGTTTATCAGGGGATCAGGTCATGCGGGATGTATTATACAATGGAAATCCAGCCTATGAAAAAGGAGCCATTGTTTGTCGAGTCGCCCCCTCCTTTATTCGGTTTGGTAATTTCCAAATCTTTGCTAGTCGAAATGATACGGCGAACTTGAAAAGATTGACAGACTATACTATCCGACATTTTTTTCCACACATTACCACCTGCGATAAGGAAGGGTATATTCAGTTTTTTAAGGAGGTGGTGCAACGCAGTGTGGAGATGGTTATTCACTGGCAAAGAGTAGGTTTTGTGCATGGCGTGATGAATACCGATAATATGTCCATTTTGGGCTTAACAATTGATTATGGACCTTATGGTTGGTTAGAAGGATATGATAAAGGTTGGACGCCCAATACCACGGACAAACATCAAAAGCGGTATCGCTATGGTTACCAGCCTACCATTGTGCATTGGAATTTATTCCAACTAGCCAATGCTTTGTTTTTACTCATCAATGATGCACCCGTTTTAGAAAAAATATTAAATGACTTACAGGAGGTTTTTTCGGATGCTTACTTGGCGATGATGCGAACTAAGTTAGGACTTCAGACTTCTGTTGAAGCGGATAATTTATTGATAGCTGATTTGGAAGACACCCTAACTTTAACAGAAACCGATATGACTATTTTTTTCCGTCTATTGGCGACTGTACAAAAAGATGATTCTCCAAAAGAAGTACTACAAAAACTACAAACAGCTTTTTATAAACCCCTAGAATTAATAGAAGAAATTACCGAGAAATGGAACGCATGGATTAGCCAATACTTGCAACGACTCCAAAAGGAGTCGGCGAGTGATGCAGTTCGTGCCACTTATATGAACACTATAAATCCCAAATATGTCTTGCGCAACTACATGGCACAACTCGCCATAGACGCCGCTGATAATGGAGACTATACGTTGATAGACGAACTGTACCAATTACTAAAACAACCGTATGCAGAGCAACCCGATCGA
The DNA here is from genome assembly GCA_937973995.1 of uncultured Saprospiraceae bacterium. Taxonomy (GTDB): domain Bacteria; phylum Bacteroidota; class Bacteroidia; order Chitinophagales; family Saprospiraceae; genus JAFMDF01. The sequence continues at coordinate 15,645 of CALJIQ010000090.1, read as the reverse complement.
GAAAAGTGGTTCGCTAAACGACCTGAATGGGCTCGCCATAAAGTGGGTTGCTCGATGTTGTCTTGTAGTTCATAATATTGGCTTTATGGCATTGTGGCGTTTTGGCATTGTGGCTGCCATACCGCCACAATTCCATAAAGCCACAACGCCAATTTTAACATGAAGTACCACATTAGTTGTGAACTAATGTGGTTAATCACACTATTTCAACTCTAAAATAATAGCACCATTCCCAGGCACTTCAACCGTATTTTGTAATTTAAAAATCTTGCCAGAAAGAACATCTGTCGCCATAGTTTCGCCCTCAGACATTTCGGAGAATCTTTCTAAATCCAATGTTTTAGTTTCCGCATTTTTACTAAGAATCACCATTATCTTTTGATCTTCATTGGAACGGAAATAGACATAAATACCATCTTGGGGGATGAAGTGTTTGAGTTTGCCCGTATGCGTGGCAGTTGCCGTTTGTCGCCAAGTCAATAGTTGCTTTGTAAATTGCTGTGCTTCTTTTTGTTGGTCTGTTAATCCTACACCTTTGAAAGCATTTGTCGAATCATCTTTCCAACCACCTGGGAAATCTGATCTAATGTTGCCATGATCGGAAGAACTAGACATAAGGATTTCTGTTCCATAATATAATTGTGGAACCCCTCGGATGGTTAAATAAAAAACCATAGCTTGCTTGAACTTAGCATAGTCTTCATTCAATTGGGAGTAGATGCGCATCATATCGTGGTTATCAGGGAAGACCACCAAGTTATAAGGATCTGGATATAAAAAATCTTGTGCTAACATTTCATAGACTTTTATAAAACCCGATCCCCAACCTTCGTCTTCTACCAATGCTTGATTAAAAGTACTTTGAATGGGGAAGTCCATTACGCTTGTTAATTCGGAAGTGTAGCCATTGGGGTTTTGTTTGCCTCGTTGCCAGTAGGAGACAATCGTAGGTTGCCCAAACCACTCCTCACCTACTACATTAAAATCAGGATATTCTTCCATCACTACCTTTGTCCATTCCGTCATAAATGCTTCGTCAGGATAAGGATAGGTATCCATTCTGATACCCGCTAAGCCCAAATATTCGATCCACCAAACGGCGTTTTGAATCAAGTATTTTGCCATAAATGGATTGCGTTGATTCAGATCAGGCATGGTTTCTACAAACCAGCCATCCGTGAATTGTTTTTTATCCACCGCAGCAACATAAGGGTCTTGCAATACCGTTTTGCGATGATTGGTAAAGGTCATGTTTTCCCACTCATTGATCCAATCCTTCGTTGGCTTATCGTCCATCCACCAATGGAAGGAACCACAATGGTTGACAATCATATCCATAATCAGCCCCATGTCCTTTGAGCGAGCTGCATCTGCTAGGGCTTTATAGTCTGCATTAGAACCATATCGTGGATCAACTTTGTAAAAATCAGTAGTCGAATATCCATGATAGGAATATTCCTCCATATCGTTTTCTAATAAAGGATTGAGCCAGATTGCGGTAAAACCCATGTCTTTGAAATAATCTAAATTATCTTGCAGTCCTTTAATATCTCCTCCATGACGACCGCCCTTATTGGTCCGATCAGCCGTTTCCTTATATCCCGTTATATTGTCATTACTAGTCGCTCCATTGGCAAAGCGGTCTGGAGTAATTAAGCATATCGCATCCGAGGCATCAAAGCCTTGTAGCTGATCTCTTCCTGCTTCTCGTTTTTGCAATTCCCAATGATACACCAATTGTTCTTTTTCGGGTCCAGTAAATTCAATATTCACTTTGCCAGGCGTAGCCGTCTCGTGGATGCGAATATTGATAAATAAAAAATTAGGATTCTCTACAGCATGGGTATTGATGACATGTACTCCTGGATATTGGATAGAAGGTCTTAAATTACCAATATCTTTTCCATGTACTAATAATTGAATTTTATTGGTCTTCATGCCGACCCACCAATTGGGTGGCTCTACGCGCTGTATGCTTGGTTGTGAGGATAAGTATAGGGGAATGAGGATGCAAAACATTAAAACTAAACGCATATCAACTGTTTTATTAAATGGTTCTTTGACATATCTCGTGATACCTTCCCTGAAATGGACATCGAGTCCATTTCAGGGAAACAAGGGTTTCTAAAGGGGCAGGTCAGGTAGAGCCTGACCTGCCCCTTTAGAATCCCTTGTGCGAATCAGATTGGCTCGATGCCAATCTGATTCGCGGATGGTAGCGTCACTCGTAATTTGTCAAAGAATCTTTTAAAATTAAGATTTCTTTATCTGACTTTTCAAACAAAATCTAGTCATAAGATCAACTTACTTTCTCTCGTAGAGAGATTGTTTGTTCATCATAAAATTTGGTAGAGAGTCTCGTACTCTCTACTTTTATATAATGGTGTCCTTAAATTGCCATAAATACCGACTAGCCCAGGTTCGATAAGGTCTCCAAGGTTCCGCAATTTCCAACAACCGCTTTTTCAATGCCCTACCTTTTGCTTCTACTCCATATAACCCTATCATAGAATTTCGAATAACTAAATCATCTAATGGTAATACATCTGGACGATGCAAGGTAAACATTAATATCATTTCCACCGTCCAATGCCCCACCCCTTTTATTTGGGTTAGCAATTGCAAAATCTCTTCATCGGTTTCCTTCTCCCAATCTTTTTCCATTAATGTATTTTCAATGAAAAAGTCCGCCACATTTTTAACATACGCAGCTTTCTGTCTGGATAATCCAACCGCTCTTAATTCTTCTGCTGTCAACTGCTGGAGATGGTAAGGATCAGGATAATAATCATCGAATAATTCCAAAAAACGTCCATGAATTGTGGACGCTGCTTTTCCAGATAGTTGCTGAAAATTGATCGCCCGCAGCAATGCTTCATACACTGAATTTTGTGCAGGTCGTTCTTTTAATTCTATTTGAGCAATTAAAGGCTTAAGGACGGGGTCCTTCGCTAGGTGTTTTTTAATTTTATTTGTCATTGAATTTATTCAAAAAATACATGGTATAAATAGCGACCAGGCACAAAAGTAAAACCACCAGCTATAATGATAGCTCCAACATATAAAGAAATCAGTGCCCTTTTATGAGCCACTACATTGCCTTGTTTGATTCGGTAATATGCTAATGGTACGGTAGCGATGGTTAAAAAACTAAAGCTGTGAATCCACCCAAAATGATTTAGGAATTTAGACCCCACTTGTGCTTGCATAAACAGGGTAATGGTGGCGGTAATTAGCATTAACACCATGTATATTTTCCCTAATCTTTTATGAAGTAATCCTCCTTTTTTACGGAGCAAAAGAAAGGCTCCTATGAAAAAACAAGGGACTACCGTTGCTAGGTGGATGTACATTAATTGCTCGTATGTCATTTCAACTTCCTAATCAATAATAGCCTGATACACCATCGTTTGAAATTTCTCTCTTAAAAGAACCTAACTGCCGAGCTTGCGAAGCAAGCGAGGCATAAAAATTATGGTTCTGGCTTCGCCATCTGAGGTGTTAAAATAATATTGCTCATTAGGCGAGATTGTAAGATAAAAATTTGATTTGAAAAATCAGTACTTGAGCACTTTCCCATTTATCAAAATTTCTCCTAGTTCGTTCTTTAGGACATATTGGTACATACCCGCAGGCAAGGAAGCAGTAGATAAGACTATCCTATTTTGTCCTCTAATGGGTTGTTCCATGACTCTTTGAGATAATGAATTGAGTATCTCAATTTTAGTAGTTTGACTTGGACGATCAAACGCAAAAGTAAGGTGTTGAGTAAAGGGATTGGGGTACACTTTTGGCATTTGGGAGGAGAGGAGTTCTTTAGTAGGAACCGTGCGAGGAAGCAGATAAATGTCTGTCGTAAATTGTTCTCCTTCGATCAATTGCATGGTAGTGTCTTTTGTCTGATACCCCTCTAGTGTTAGCGATAATTCCATGTTTGTTTCTAAAGTTGCCCAAGCAATTTCCCCTGTCGCATCCGACTGAAATTCATTGGTTGCATTCGTCACTACCACTCCTTCCAAAGGTGCTTGTGTTATCGCATCTTTTATGGTTAAGTAAATCCGATTGGCAGGGGTCTCATTGAAGGTCCAAACATATAAGCCATCTTCTCGATTGCCGCCAATAATTTTTCCAGAGGGAAAGTAAGGACAGGCGGACCAAAGTCCATTAAAGCCTCCACTACGCCCATCAAAAGTATCGTAAAAACCTACTTCCAAAGGAAGTCGAGGATCTTTGACATCTACTACCGTGATGCCTTCCGTATTATGCGAAAAGAAAACAAAATCTCCTCTAGTATAGGGATTATGGGTAAGGCTTTCCAGATTGCCTGAATAGGTAGTCACTTCAAACATATTCTCCAAGTCTTCTATGTTCCATATCCTAGCTGGCAAGCCATCCGATTCTGCACTGATAATCAAATATTTTTCATCCTCTGTGGTCCAAGCACTATGTACATTTCCACCGGGCACTTCTATCTGTGCGATAAGGATCGGATTGGTTTTATCGGAAATATCTACTATATCAATTGTACTATTGAAGAAAGCAGCTGCATACAAAAAATTGCCCCGCACATGGCAATCATGGATATAATAGCCTGGTCTATATTGACCTACTAAGGCAGGTTGGGTGGGTTCAGCCACGTCTACAATTTCTACTCCACAGTTTCCGCAAGTACCACTTATATACACATAGGATTGATCGGAATAAATATCTCTTGAAATAATATGCCCCGTACGAAAACGACTATCAAAAGTAGTCACTAAGGTGGCGTTCTCTGGCAATGCGGTTAAATCAATTACTTGCATGCCTTCCCCAAATCCACTCCCTTCTGTAACAACGTAGGCATGACTTCCTATGACCGTTATTTCTCGCCATCGAGAATAAGGTCCTGGAAAAAAAAATAATTCTTCTAGTTCTGGTTGATTAATATCATAAATTGCCATACCACTGGTAGTTCCTAAGAGCGCATATTCTTTTCCCGTAGCCTCATCAATATATGCCCAACTGCCAGAGTAGCGATCATCTCCTCTATCGGCTTGACCAAATAGTTCCATGTTCCATTGGGCTTGGGCATGGCTTTCTAATGAGCAATACAATATTGGGAGCAGGAAAAGTAGGGTTGGTAAAATTTTTATGTTTAAATTATTCATTCGCTCTTGTGTTTTTTTTTATTTGAATGCTTACTTTTTCATTAGGATAATCCTTCCAATCGGACGACGTTAGTCATCTGACTGAGAGGATTATCTCGTCGGATGACTAACGTCGTCCGATGAGAAAATTTTTACTTACCAAAGAAAAGACCATGAATTAGCCCCCCCAATCCCAAGCCACAATAACCCATTCCTCCGTCTCATCCTCAAAAATATGGATGGTTTCAAATCCAACTTTTTCATGCGCACGCATCGAACGTGTATTTCGAGTGGCGATCTCTGTAATAATACAATCAAAATGAGGAGACATTTCCCTTTTCATTTTTTGATACAATCCACTAAATACTTGTTGCCCTCTAAAGTTTTTATCGACACAAACTTGACCCATTACAAAATAAGGAACTTCATGTAACGGTTGTTCTAAATAAGTCAAGCTATTAATGGTTTGAAACATGGGTTTTAATACCTCTATCTGATCACTAAACGAAGGGAGCATCACTAAGGCATACCCAACAACTGTCTCATTAGCTTTGGCAATAATGTGGGGATGGGGCTGGTTCATCGCTGCCAATAATTCGTAATGGTGCTGAACCGTAACAAAGCCTTGCTGCTGTGCCTCTTCCTTAGAAATATTGGTTGGTAAATTACTGGACTGTAAGGCTAAAATTTGTTCTAGATCTTGTGGGGTTTGGGCAGTGGTGAATTGAATTACCATTTCTAATTATTCAACTTTTTAAATCATAAAACCGAAAAACAGCACGAGCCACATTCTGACCATCCAAAGCCGCAGATATAATACCACCAGCAAAACCAGCGCCTTCCCCACAGGGAAATAAGCCCGTCACTTCCTCGTGCATATACGTTGCTCTATTTCTGGGGATTCGAATGGGAGAACTCGTTCGACTTTCTGTTCCAATGACCACTGCTTCTTTGGTATAGTAGCCTCTCATTTTTCTTCCAAAGTCTTGTACGCCTTTTTGCAAATGCTGATATATAAATGAGGGGAGTAAGTCGTGTAAGGGAGCGGCATAAATGCCCGGAATGTAGGAGGAATTGGGCAAGTCAGTGGATACTTTCCCTTTTACAAAATCATCTAAGCGCTGGGCAGGTGCTTGCTGGCTACCATCTCCAAATTTAAAAAGCTGTTGCTCTACTTGTTTTTGGAATTCCAATCCTGAAAAAACAGGATTTTGGGATATTCCTTGAATGTCCTTTTCATCTATAGCTACGACCGTTCCAGAGTTAGCGTAGGCAGAATCCCTTCTAGACATGGACATGCCATTCACCACGATTTCTCCAGGTGCCGTAGCGGCAGGGACTACCAAGCCGCCAGGGCACATACAAAAGGAAAAAACGCCTCTGCCTTTTACTTGACTGACTAATTTATAACTAGCAGCAGGTAAATTAGCTGCTCTTTCTGGTTGATTATATTGAATATTATCGATTAATCTTTGTGGGTGTTCAATCCGAACCCCTAGTGCGAAGGGTTTAAATTCTATGCGTACTCCTTTTTGATCTAATAAATAATAAATATCCCTAGCAGAATGTCCCGTAGCTAATATAATTCCTTGGGCAAAATATTCTTGTTCTCCATTAATGACCACTCCTTTACATACCTTATCATGGATAATGAGATCCGTTAAGCAGCTATTAAAGTGAATTTCACCACCGTGAGCAAGTATGGTTTCTCTAATGGCAGCGACTATTTTAGGCAATTTATTGGAGCCTATATGCGGATGGGCATCTACCAAAATATCGGAAGTCGCCCCATGTTCCACTAATAATTGTAGTGCTTTCTCTATATTCCCCCTTTTGTGGGAGCGGGTATAGAGTTTTCCGTCAGAATAGGTACCAGCCCCACCTTCTCCAAAGCAATAGTTGGAATGAGGATCTACTTCCCCAAATTGTTGAATCGCCCGCAAGTCTCTTCTACGCTGCCGAACATCTTTCCCTCTATCAAATAGAATAGGTTTCAAGCCTTGCTCAATCAATTCTAAAGCAGCAAAATAGCCCGCAGGTCCCGCTCCGATTATCAAAACGGTAAGAGATTGATCCACCATTTGCAAGGATTCTAAATAACGGGGAGCAGGAGAAAATTGTTCTTCTTTGGAGAGTCGTATTCTAAGGAGAAAAAATGGATGCGTACCTCTAGCATCAATGGAGCGACGGATAATTTGCCAATCCGCAATTTGATCTTTTCGCCAGCGTGCCTTTTTTGCCGCCTTGGTCAAGATAAATTCGTGATTGTCAAGGTCTTTCGGTAGTATTTTTAATTCTAGTTCCCGAACCAAAAGTATGGATGCTTATATATTAAGAGAAGAATTAGTGTAAAGTAAGAGGGGAATCAATCTATTACAGATATATTTTTTTAATATTTATTTTTAATATCGAAACTTTGCTAATATGTCGCCGTTTCTTTATTTGTAATCTTTGAAGAATGTCAAGTTGTTCTGGCTCCGGCGTAAGTCGGGGCTTTTTTTATTTCCCCCTCTCCTTTACCTTGCAATATTAACTTAATTTACGGCGAATTCAAAAATGCAGTGGCGTTAATGGGCTTTTTGCGTCAAAATGTTGATTTATAGTGATTGATGACTGGTAACTGGTGAGCATACCATTTACCAATCACCAGTCACCAATCACAAAAAAGAATGAACCGATACGCCACATTTTTAGTTCTACTTTTACTAATTGCATGTAAAACCAAACAGCCTGTGGTATTAGACAATCCCATTTTAAAAAAGATAGACGAAAAGCAAATTTCAAGTATTTACATTCCGATCAAGCTTGCTAAACAAGATTTAGAAAAGACGATTAATGAACGGATTGGAGAGGTTATATTTGAGGATGATAATTTAAATGGAGATAATATCAGTGTGAAAGCAACTCGACAAGATTCCATTACCTTGTCCTTACGAGATTCTACCATTCTCTACACCGTCCCTTTGCATATTTGGGTACAGAAGAAAATTGCCATTATCGGCAAAACCGAAGCCGAAGGGGCCTTGGTATTGCAATTCGCTACCAAGTACCAATTGAAGGAAGATTGGACCATTCAAACCCAAACCAAAATTGAGGATTACGAATGGCTAGAAACTCCCAAAATCAATGTGCTAGGCGCTAATATTCCAATAGCCGCTATTGCCGACCGCATTCTTTTATCTAGTAAAGAGCGAATTACCAAGGAGATAGATCAATTGGTGAGTGACGGTTTATCTATAAAAGGCTTTGTTGATAAAGCTTGGGAGCAAATCCAACAACCCATTTTGGTGTCAAAGGAATACAATAGCAGCGTAAAGATCACTCCCTACGGATTAGCCATTTCCCCTTTTAAATTACAAAAGGACACTATTACGAGCACCCTATTTGTACAAGGGCTATCAGAAGTTGGCATTGGACAACAATCTAATTTTGCTCAAAATGCCCCACTCCCTCCCCTAAAAGTGCAGGATTTTAAAGCAGAACCTTTTGAGGTCCGCTTATTAGCAAAAATTCCTTTTGATGAATTAGAAGAAGTAGCCAAAGCTAACCTCATTGGAGAAACCTATACTTTTGGTAAACGAGATATTAAGATAGAAGACCTCCGCATGAAAAAGGAGGGCGATAAATTAGCAGTGGATGTAACGGTTAGTGGTGACCATGAAGGAGTACTGGAACTCAAAGGAGTTCCTAGTTTTGATGCAGCTAGTAAGCAAATAGATATTAAAAAAGTAGAGTTTAAACTGGCCACCAAAAACTTCTTGTTAAAAACCGCCAAGTGGTTATTTTCAGATTTAATTATTAATAAGATCGAGGGCAATTTGCAGTACTCTATCGAAGAAGATTTAGCAGAAATTAAAAAGCAAATTCAAGCCCAGTTAGCCAATTATGAAATTCAGCCCGGTATTAATGTGGAAGGACAGGTTGCTGATTTGAAAGTGTTGGATGTGGGGATGGGAGAAAATACGGTGAATGCAGTGGTGGAATTGAGTGGAGCGGTGCAGGTTATTGCGGAGGGTTTTTGATTGGGTTTATTTGATGCTTTTTTTTGACGCTGATGGACGCTGACTTTTTATGACTTTTTTATGTTTTGATTAGTGGAAGGACATTATTAATTACTGATTATTAATTATTCTATAACGTGACAAATAGTAAGTGTAGTTGATAGTTGTGTTAGCACTCTTGGTGCTAACATAACTCTATAAGTCAACCAACTTATGTTAGCACCAAGAGTGCTAACACAAGATTTATCCAACCTCTTAATGAGAATTTATGACAAATACGCGTAATCAGCTAATAATCAATAATTAGTAATCAATAATCAATAATCAAAATTCCTTAAAAGCAATATTCAATTCTTTAAAATCCAATTTCCCTTTATTAGTCTTCAAATATTCCGTTATTACAATCGCCTTTTTTAAGCGAGTGGCTTCGGTTTTAGGCTTACCGATGATGTGAAGCAAAGAGCGTTGCTTGCCTGGAGTGAGTTGATGAAAATACTGATTGGCTTCCTCATCTTGAGCCAACAGAACCTTCATTTCTTCTGGCATCGGCATCCCATATTTACTCTCGTCTTTATAGATGGTAATGTCTATACTATCTCCTTCCGTTAATCCGAGTTGTTTCCTTCTTTCTTTATTGAGATTGATAAAATAGTCGCCTTGACCATCTGGCATCAAAGCGCAGGCAAAAGGTTCTAATGTACCAATTTGGCAGAAAATTCTTCGATTATTAGTGATGTATAGATTTGCAATATCGGAAGGTACGTTTAAATGATAATGCCAAAGGTTATCATGAAAATTTTGAAGGGTAGATGGAAAGGTAGATTTTTTCATGTGGTATGATGTTTATCCATATACTAGATGACAATATTCATCAGCCAATCTGATTCGCACAAGGGATTCTAAAGGGGCAGGTCAGGCTTTGCCTGACCTGCCCCTTTAGAATCCCTTGTTTCCTGAAATGGACTCGATGTCCATTTCAGGAAAAAAATTATGGTATCAATAGCTTTTTGAAACGCCAACCATCTCAATCCACACATCACTTATTACCAGAAGTATTATTAGATGGCTTTTGACCAATGACCACCGGCGTTTCCTCCAGTTTATTTTTCTTCAAGAAAGATAGTAAATCCAAACGATCAAATTCTCTTCGGAAGCTAAGACCTAACCCTGCATTGTTCCGCCTACCGCCAAATAGTTCAGGCTCGTTTTTATAGTAACCTCTAACCTTTAATCGACGATCTTTGGTCAATTCATATTCTATAATAAAATCTCCTGTCACCAAGGCATCATCGTTGTTATTAGTAATGTTTCCTCTTCCTAAGCCAAAATCCCAAGAGGTATGCACCACCCAACGGTCTCCAATTCTGGAACGTTGTCGCAAGTGTACTTCATGTCCCGTCCCTAAAACACTTTGATTATTTGGGTTAAAAGAAGCTTCATATACACTATAGTCAATGTCGAAATCTTCTAAGCTAAACATCTTTCCATTAACCGCATTGGATAGTACTTCCGTTAAGTAAATGGATAGTTGGTTGGATAATAGTTCGCTTAACGTGTTGATACCTGTCAACCATTCTCGTCCTTGTAAGCCTCCTTGCTTAGAAGGAAGAAAACTACCAATTACAATCAATCCAAATACCTGTCGATTCAACTCATTTTGATCCTGTCTTATAGATCGAAGTTTGCTATCCGTATAATTTTTTATTTCTCCTATCAGACTTGGAAATTCAATGTCAAATTTTATGGAAGGCTGCATTAACCGTTCCGTCAATTTCATTATCAAGTTCACGTTAGTGGTTTTTCTAGCCTCTTGTTTTAAAAAGTCATCATTTAAATATTCGACAATGAAAGAATAGGGAGTGGTATATAAATCAGCATATTCCGCTTCGATATTGATAAGCGCATTATAGGGATCACCGGTCCAATCAATCGTTCCTCCCCGCTTCACAGAAAAAGGCTTGTTAACCAGATTAAAGGCGGTAAATAAATAACTACCTTGTTCGATTTCATAATGCCCGTGCATGGAAATTTCTCCCTCTCTGGACATTTCAAAATTGATATTTCCAAAGCCAGTTCCTTGCATAATATCTCCCGCTTGTTCATCAAAAATTAAATGTACATTGGCCGCAGAAGTCAAAGCCAATTCTATATCCAATTGAATCCCTTTTTGTTCTAATGAATTGGTAGCCAATAAGGAATCACTAGCAATCGTATCCTTTTTAGATTCAAATCGGATGAAACTGGTTTCTTGTATTTTATTACTCGAGGAGACCGGTATAAAGATTTCAGAACCGTATTGGGTAGTCGCATTAATGTCAATATTAGTGGCATTAAAGTCTCCTGAAAAGGCAATCGTCCCTCCTGCGATACCCGTACCATAGTACACCTCATTGTCTTCTTTTTGCGTATCAATCACTAAGAATTTCTCAGCAGTCACAAAAACATCTACCCCTAAATTCTGAAAAAAGTCATGCGTAATTCCCCCATCCACATACGCCACATTTCCATAGGTGTCTATGATTTTACTACCCGTTGCATCCAATAAATATTTGTCATTCATCAAGGCAGTTTCCTCGACAATTTTATAAGTAGTTCCTGTATAGTCAATTGTTGTTTCACCATCGGTGACCGTTATCTTTCCATCTACATCGGGCTTGGGGAGCAGCCCTTCAAAAGTCAAATCTGCTTTAATGTCCCCCTTAGTTCCACTGATACCGCTAGTCACAAAGTATTCTGCTATTTTAAGTGGATAGTTGGTGATATCAAAAGTTACCGACAAATAATTGGGCTTATCTTTTGGTTGGTTAGAACTAGCAATTAGCGTAGGTGGATTATAAACGCCTTCAATTGCTTCCATCGTTTGCACCTTCCCTTCTTTTTCTAAATTGGAGAATAGAGAAAAGGTAACAGGACTTTTAATCGTATTAGCCGCCGCTTCTATTCGAAATAATCCATAAGGGTCATCATTAATATAGAAAGAATCAACTTTGGCATTTACCTCCAAGCCTTGCATTTTAAACAAGTCTTGAACGCTTGCTTGGATATTATAAATTCCATCAAATTGTAGATTCTGGTAAGACCATACTTCATTGATATAACTGGTATTAAATCCATCTACATCCAACACTAATCCTTTATCGGCTATGGTTTGGAGAGATACTTTTTGATCTCCTCTCGATAATTTAAAGTTATTGGTTTTGATGAAGTTCGGACCTATTTGCAAATAATTATCATCTGCTATTTCCCAATCATCATTCAAGATAACCAGACTATCTTTTTTGAACCTAAAATTAAATAGCTCTCCGACCAATGAAAATTCGCCTTGTAGATTGAGTCGGTCCGACGTTTTCTCGAAATCCTTCGTGTTAATCGAAAATGCCATGGAATCATTTTCTATCCAAGAGAGAATGGTAACGGGCGCTAATTGCAATTGGTCATTTAGATTGGAAGAGGCAATTTGAAAATCAATATTACTTTGATTGCGTAAGCCATTTGATTTTAACCGAATGTCATCGAACTCAAAATTATCATATCGTAAAAATGGCAAATTTAAATCAACCAGAAAGGAATCATTTTTATAATCAAAGTTGACCTTTAGTTTTGTATTTTTGATGGTGTCTAGCTTCTTATCTATTAGGTGGGTTAGGTTTTTGGTATCGAAGATATCTAAGGTTAATTCAAATTGATTATTTACAAAACTTCGATCCCCTTTACTCTTTATATTAAACCGTTTGGAGGTTAATGGATAATTTTTTTCCACAAATTGTAGCAGCGCTTCTTGCACTTTCTGAATATCAAAATCTCCTACAATTCCAGCTTCTAAAATCTCAGAGGAAAAAGACCAAGATTTCAAATTGGTAACCGCCTGTGTCGCATAAATAGCTTGAAGCGATTTGATCGTATAAACTTCCGAACTATCTTCTATAATAACAATATTATTAAAGTTGGCGATCCCTTGCAGATCATTGATATTACTACCTCGTAGGGTAATATCCAAGTTGCCAGAAAACACAAAATCTTGGTTGATAAGATTTAGATTTTTAGCGTCTAATTTTCTGACGGTCGCCTCAAAAACAAAGTTGGGAAATTCATCCAGATCAGAGATTTCACCTTTAAAGTCTAAAGCAATATTATCATCTTCAATAGAAATGATACCATCGAAATTATCTTTGTTCAAATGACCATCTAGGGTTAGGTTTTCGTAAGTATATCCTTTGTAATAGAATTTTTCAAGCGTTGTCTTTAAAGTCGCGTCAGCAGAAGATAGGGTTAATCCTTTCCCATTTTCAACAGCAGAGGTAAAAGAAACGATGCCAAAATCATCATTATCTGCCCATTTCCCTAAATCAAAATTTATTAGATCTAGTCCTCCGTTATAAATGGCTAGTTCTCTCCCTGCCCGCCAATCTACCGTCATATCCATTTTAGCCTCCCCTAAGTCTGACTTTAAAGTACCCTTCGCATTAAAATTAGAAAAGAAGCCCCAAAAACCTCCATTAAAATCAAGATTCCCTAGTTTGTTGAAATTGTCTGGTAAGGTCATATTAGGGAACAAAGAGCGCATAGTAGTCATACTGGTTTGCAATCGCTCGCAATCCATGCTTAAAAACGTCTCCTTACTATTGGTCAAATTACGAGAAGTAAAATTCCCCTTTAAACGAACAGCATCCCCCAAATTTAGATTCAATCGTTTCCCTGTTAGACTATTGATTCTTCCTCGAAGTACCCCATCAATGTATAGCACTTCGTCTTTGTTTTGCGCAAAAAACTCATTGAATTTCAATTGTGGCGCAAAATGCATAATGTCTTTCAGGGCAATGGAAGCATTATCAAAATCTCCATTCATCCAGACCTTATTCGGAAAATCTTTAAAATCGGGATACTCTCTAAACTTTAAAATCAAACTATCTTTTAGTAGAGAATTAGGTGTCTTTAATTTCATCCCTCTTAACTCCACTCGATTGGGGGCTATCAATCCATGCTTGGCAGTAATATTTTTTATTTCAAAACCAGCACTTTCTTTTAAAGAAAATTGTTTAGAAGTACCTTGAAATACCCAATCGTGTATAGAAAAATCCGTTAGGTGAATATTTATGTCAGACACTTTCAAATGCGCAAAGTCGATTTCAGAATCTGGTGATTTTTTGATCAAGGATTTTCGATAATTGTCGTGTCCAAAATAACCATCCAATAATTGTAGGTCGGCTACTTCAATGAACCATTTTTTGCGGAGGCTATCTGTTGGTGGTTCTTCTTCCGTTTCTTCAACTACTAGCGAATCTACTGGCAATGGTTTTTTGGCGAAATTGATTAACGTAACATAAGGCTTGGACAAAATGCCACTTCTAATCTTTACCAATTTTTCATTTAAATCCAACGAATCTACATATATCTCTCCGCTTTCCAATAGGACTTTAATCTCCTCCCCTCCTACACTATCCTCTTTAACAAATACCGCATTTTGGAGATACACGGCATCTACATCCAAAAACCACGGACTTCCTGGCTTTTTCTCTCTTTCATTTTCCCTATTCTTCGGGGTACTTAGCTTATTGAGTAATTGTTTGAATTGGTCATCTTGATCCCCTGAATACCGAGTCAGTCGAAATTGGGGCTCAATCAAGGTAATATCCGTAATGGCTATTTCTCTACTAAGAATATTCCATAAATTAGTATTTAGGTTGACCTTCAACGCTTGGCTATACATCAAGGTATCTCCTCGGAAGTCTTCTACATAGAAATCTTCCAAGACTAGTTTATCAAAAAAATCAAGACTTATTTCTTCGACGGTTACTTCGGTTTGTAGTTCTTCTGTAAGGTAGCTAGTTACTTGGTCAACCACCCAATTTTGACCAGATTTGGTTTGGAGGAGGATGGCGGCGGAAAGAAAAATAATCAAGAATAGGACAAGGAGTAGCACTAAGCCAGTGAATAGGTGATTATACCAAGGCCTTTTAGAAGGAGGAGGCGTTATTTCGGGCGAATTTTGGTCCACTAATTCATTTTAAATGGGTTTCTATTGGGTGGTTAAAGTTAGTTTTTAGATTGATCGCAGTATTTCTTGATTGTAAGTAATGAGTGAATAATAATTCACACAACTTTACTTCGCTCTTTTTCCCTCTAGCTGCGTTAAAAAGCCTCGCTGATACCCTGCATCATCTACGTTTTTTGCCTTGCTAGAGAAAAAAATAGCTTCGTCAACTTGTTCGTCTTATTAATCCCTCATTTCTAAGAGAATAAAATTAGGGATATTTCCCTATCAAATCTCCTCATTTAACGCAACTTTAAATATTTTGTGCGACTTTTAGCTGTTTATACTACTTTTTTGACGGTTTTTTTTCATTCCGTTACTTTGATTCGGGATCACGACAAATAAACACCTATTCCTGTGCTACTAGTACAGCGTGTAAAAAGTCTTTCATATTTTCCGCTGCCCATCGCCGCTGCGCGGCTCGGGCAGCGTCAAGGGGTTTGGGGGCGACATTTCTACAAAGTTGCCATAGCAACTTTGTAGAAAT
>CALJIQ010000089.1 GCA_937973995.1 uncultured Saprospiraceae bacterium | reverse complement strand
CAGCGATTTAAAATGCGTTTTTTCAAAAACGCATTTTAAATCGCTGCCGCTAAAGAAACCCATTGCGAGGCAACTTTAGTTGCCGAGCAAACTTTTGCCAAATTTGCGCAAAACTTAGGTCTCTATGTAATAGGCACATAGATCACATAGTTAGATGTATAAAAAATTAAGAATTAATTTTTTATACATCTGAAAACTCTGCGTCTCCGCGCCTCTGCATTCATTTTTGACTTTTTAGAGTAGACTCAGCCATCTAACCATCAATTCACTTCCCGTTCTTTCAGTAACCACAAAACAATTATGCTAAATTATTTAAAACGAATAGGCGCAAAGACGCAGAATCTTATACAAATGATGGAAGTTAAAAATAGTAGCAAAGAAGCCAGCTTCATCCACCCCCGACCCCTAAAGGGGAGTACCTTAGATCATTTTCTCTTCCTAAGATACTCTCCTTTAGGGGTCGGGGGTAGAGTTATAAGAATTACAAGGCAAATATTACCCATCATAAGCTTTAAAAGAAATCCCCTCAATTCTCAATTCTCAATTCTCAATTCCCTCTTACTGGTATTATTCCTTTTCAATTCTCAATTTTCAATTCTCAACTCTCAATCCCTCCCCCAATTACATCCCCCCATTTTTATGGACGGAAAGGAGTTGCTGTACGGCACAGTAGGTGGACTCAGTGCCCCTCAATATTCCGAAGTGGATTTAAATAATGATGGTATTCAAGACTTATTTCTTTATGATAAAATAGGCGGCGTAGGCTTAACTTTTATCAATGGTGGAACGCCCAATGAAATGGACTATACCTACGCACCAGAATACCTTTCCAATTTTCCAACTTTGAATGAATGGGTCTTATTAAGAGATTATAATGGAGATGGCATAGCGGATATTTTTGCCTATTCCAATATCCCAGGCGTGCCAGGAATAGAAGTGCATACGGGGTATTATGATGAGCAGGGGAAGATTGCCTTTCGACCTTTCCAATTTACTCAAGGCTTACATAATATTATTTACTATCCTGGAAATATAGCATTGAATAATTTATATGTCAGCAATATTGATTACCCTGCGGTGGATGATATAGATGGAGATGGAGATTTGGATATTGTTACCTTTCATTTAGGTGGAGGAGTCGTAGAATTATATGCAAACCAATCGGTTGAGCGAGGCTTTGGAAGGGATAGTTTGCAATTTATTTTAGTAGATGATTGTTGGGGAGGATTTTATGAAAGTGGCATTAGTTTAGAAATAGATTTGGCAGCCACGGAGGAGGAATGTGCAGGTCGTTTTAGAAGTGATACATCGAGCGAACCTAGAAACGGAGGACTTCATGCAGGCTCTACCGTACTAACAATAGACATGGATAATGATGGAGATAAGGAAGTCATGTTAGGGGATATTTCCTTTACCAATTTGACCTTGTTGATGAATGGTGGCACTAAAGACGCCGCCCATATGACCTTCCAAGAAGTAGTCTTTCCCTCTAATTCTATTTCTGTCAATATCCCGATTTTCCCTGCCGCTTTTCATTTGGACATCAATAATGATGGATTAAAAGATATTGTAGCCGCACCAAATTTAGGAAACGATATTGGAGAAACCCAGTTCGTAGGTTGGTATTATGCGAATACTACTACGAATGAAAATCCTGTTTTTGAATACCGAACCAATAGCCTATTTGTGGGAGAGATGGTAGATTTAGGAACGGGTGCTAGTCCCACTTTTGTAGATGTCAATGCAGATGGTTTGCTAGACTTGGTAGTTGGTAACAAAAGCTTCTTTGTTCCTGGTGGTGATAAAAATGCTCGCATCTATCTATTTATCAATGTAGGGACTTCCAACAATCCTTCTTTTGCTTTAGCAGATGATAATTATCTGGGAATGAATGATTTTAGTAATAGCTCTTGGCGATTTACCCCCACCTTTGGCGATTTGGATAATGACGGCGATATGGACGTATTGGTAGGGGAAGAGTTTGGGCAACTGTTCTATGCGGAAAACATAGCAGGACCCGATCAGCCTTTTGAATTTGCTCCTATTCGGTTTGGGTATCAAGAAATTGATGTTGGACAAGTCAGTAAACCCCAAATCATAGATATGAATCAAGACGGTCTCCAAGATTTAGTAATCGGAGAGCGAAACGGCAATGTCAACTATTTTGAAAATATAGGTACGCCATCTGAAGCAAAATTTAATTTGGATCCTACTAATAAATCGCTAGGGGCCATTGATGTACGAGAAGATGGATTTGTAACGGGGTATAGTGCACCAACCATCGTAGAGGTAGGAGACGAGCAGCAGTTATTTTCTGGTTCTCAAATAGGAGACATCCGACGCTATATCAACCTGGATGATAATCTGTTTGGCTTATTTTTAGAAAGCGAAAGTAATTACGGGCAAGTACAATCCGGTGGAGAAAGCCATCCAGCTTTTGCCGATATTAATAATGATGGCTTTTATGAAATGGTGGTTGGAAATATTCGAGGAGGACTCCAGTTTTTTGCTACGGATTTGAGAACTAAAATGAATACCAGCACTTCCACCACAGAAGAAGATACGCGCATCCAATTATTCCCAAACCCTGCCAGTGACCAGTTGTCATTAGCGTTGCCATCCAATCTTTCAGTTAATCAAATACAGGTATTCAATTCCGTAGGACAATTGATGCAAACGACTAGCGAAACTACCTTTTCCGTAAAGGCATTAGAGGCGGGCGTTTATCTGCTAGTGGTCGATACGGGTCAAGCGGTATTCTCCAAACGCTTTGTTAAGATGTAACCCGTAGGGTCACCACAAAACCATAAAACCAAAATACCACAACACCGATCTATTTATTAATGACAAAAATGTGAAGAATTTCAGAACCAAAGTGTTGTTTTTACTGTTGTAGCATTGTACATTTGCACTCGCTTTTGAAAAAAAGCAGGTTAGATCTCGTAGCTCAGCTGGTAGAGCATTTGACTTTTAATCAAAGGGTCCTGGGTTCGAGCCCCAGCGAGATCACAAATAAAAAACATAAATCCTTGTTAATCAATGTATTAGCAAGGGTTTTTTTATTTTGGTTGTCGGTTTTTTAAAGGTGTACTAGTCTTGCTAGTACTAACCATTCTATTTTCTGTTCCAAAGAGGATATGGAATTTGATAATCTGATTGTACCTACTTCTATAGAAGGAAATTTTTTTTTTTGGAACTGCTTTTATAGTATAATTCATATTATTAGAATTTGTATTAAGCTCTCAAAGCATTCTTAACCTTATTTTGTTCGGCTATTCTAGTAGCTTCATCTTCTTCAAGAATGAAGGCTTGTTTTTTAATAAGAAGTTGCCACCATAATCGTGCTTTAATTAAATTACCAGTATGCTTTTCCAATCGATAACATAAAGCAATACTAGGTTCTTCCTTATCATTGATAATGCGGCTGAGCTTGGTGTAATGCAGGGCTAAGTCCTCTGCTATGGCCTTTCTTGATTTTTTTAAAATTCGTATATACTCTTCTAAATACTTTCCAAATGTCTTGTCGAATAAGAAAGCATTACTTTTAAGGTAAGCCTCTATATTAAAACGCAGCCTCATAACATCCGCTAAAATGCGATCTTCCTCAGTGGTTTCACTTAATTTTTGAAAACGGATGGCTTTCATTTCTTGAGCCATAGTAACTTCTTCTGCTGCTGTTAGATCAGCAGGAATCATCATAGCATCCGCTATTTCTGCATCGGAGTATTTCTTTTTTAACTGTTGATATATTTTGTTGTATTTCATTATCTGGACTTAAAGATATTTTTGAATGAGATTAATGGCTGCTTGTCTTTCAATAGCTAGTTGTCTTCCGTATTGACTAAAACCATATTTGGTAACGTATAATTCAATTAATTCCGTTTTAGGAACAAGGGAAGTAAATCCGAGATAGCCCTTTTCAAAGGCTAATTTGGTCGCAAATGCAAGTAAACATCCTGCTACCCGATCTATTATTTTATCTTTTCCAATATTGTTTTTAGCAACTTCTACTAAATGGATATGAATTCTAAGTTCATCTGGAATATTACTCAAAGAAATTAAGCCTAATATTTGGTCTTTTTCTTCCTGTTCTGTGGGAGTAATTTTGAAGATACTGTGTTCTTTCTCTACCTGCCAATCAAATATAAATTGATCGGATTGCTGTATCTTTTTTAAATCTTTTTCCTCAATTGCTATTATATCTGCATCAAATTCTTCTTGCGTTTTTAGATTTACTAATCTCATTTTGAATAGGGCGTGTAGTTTCTATATGCAAATACTAGAGATGATTATTGTAATGATATTTTACAAAAATCGTAAATTTTTTTTACAAAAACAATACCATGCTTGGTGTTATTGATCTAGCGTAAAACCTATATTAATCTCAT
Source organism: uncultured Saprospiraceae bacterium (assembly GCA_937973995.1). Classification (GTDB taxonomy): domain Bacteria; phylum Bacteroidota; class Bacteroidia; order Chitinophagales; family Saprospiraceae; genus JAFMDF01. The sequence goes on along the minus strand of CALJIQ010000089.1, from coordinate 4,224 downwards.
GACTAGGACAAAAAAATGCACCCACAGAAGATGTAAAAGAAGAACTAAAAGCAGTAGTGGTTATTGTTGGCAGCATTAGACTTATAAATAATGGTTAAAAATGGGAAAGCTCATCTTTTGTAGGTTGATGAGCTTTCAGGAGAGTGGATTGTTCAAGTAAAATCGAAACTAATCTGTTGTTATAGAATCTGTACAGGTTGTTTCGTTTTCAGGAAGTATTTCATAGAGGCGTTCTTTTTGTTGTGGGATTTCAGTAGCAGACCAGTATCCACATCCGTGTCCTCGATTAGAAGCACAAGAGGTTAGAGAATAAATAGCTACGAAAAGAACGAAGATGAAAGCTAACTTTTTCATGGGTTGTATTTTTTATGTGTGGTAAAAATCAATTGTCACTACCTTATTGCCAAAAGTTGGAATAGTTACCAGGTTTTTGAGGAAAATTCAGAAATTATATTTTGCACCAATTAGTTCTATTTCTAAATCAGCAGTTTTTAAAGAGATAGTACTAGGGAAACCGAGACCATTTTGATGGGGTTTAAAAATCATGCCTGGCATTTTATCATCTAAAAAGTCATCATAATCCCAAAGTTCGATTACATAATCTTGAGAAGGGTAGTCAAAGGTTACAGGTTCAGTAAAGATTACAGAAGAAGCTACATCTTTTTTATAGTAGTCCAATTTTAACATATCCACTTTTTCTCTTTCATTATACAGCTTAATATAAATATCGGGGTAGGTGCTGGTAATAATATCCCATTGATTTCCATTACTTTTTCTATCTGGAAATCTATTTATTCTGATTCCATCTATACTAATTCTAAGAGGCGGAATCTCCTGATCACAATTAGGACCAGTAAAACCCTCTGTACAAAACTTCTCTTTTTGACAATTAGTAAATAAACAGGCGAAAACAATGAAAATAAAGATTGAAAACTTGTTCATGATGTTGTACATTTTAAAGTTAGAAAATGATATAGGTTTGGCTGGTGAAGTAGTGAACACTTCACAGGGTTATGGGAACTGGCTTGTTTTGAGTAATGAGCTACTGCCTAAGATGAATGGATAGGCAGTAGCAAGAAAGGATTATTATTTAGCGGTAACAGATAGAATGATTGGGACAACAAATCCATTTTGCTCCGTAGCGGAACTATTGAATTTCATTCGATCTAGCTCGTATTTAATATGTTGTGGAGCAAGTAATATATCTCCAAAGGTTTGCTTCAGACGATCACCAACTGCTCCATCCAAGGCACTTAAGAAATCTACCCTAGTAGTGATATTAGCTATTTTTTGGTCACTGTAAAGAATCACTAAATGATCTGTACCCAATTCTGCTAATTGAAGGGCTTCGTTTTCCCCAGGTACAATGATTTCGGCATCCTGACTTGGCACAAAATCCGCCAGAGGCACTTTATTTAAAGCATCAACTCCTTCATTTAGGGGCCAGTGTAATTCTACTTTATTAGAAGGGCTAACACTAAAGATATAAATGTTTTCTCCTGCTGGAATTTCCGTAGCGACTAGTTGGAATACATCCCCTATTGCCCAATCTTTGCGGATGGTTTCATAGACTTGATTTGTCTCGTTGAAACTAATGGCAGCGTCTTCAAAAGCAATAACTTCATTTCCATTGTCATCTTCTTCATAGCCAGTAGGATAGCGGAATGAAAACGCGCCACTTAAAGTAACTTCTTTATTTGTTAAATTTTTGGGAACTACTTCTTCTTTTACAATGGTGGTATTTTCATCTATTACCATCTGAAAACCATATTTACAGTACTTAGCAAAATCTGTGTATTTGATCCAGACAAAACCATTATCTGCCCAATCTGGACCCCAACTATTCATGACCTCAAAAGACTTTCTTACTTCATCATATCCGACTACTACCATGGCATGACCTCCGACCACATTATCTTCGGATGTTGGATTCCATTGTTTTTGTCCAGGTTCAATTCCCCAAAAACTTTCTGTTACTAGCATGCCCATAACAACTGGTGTTTTGGAAGCCAGTGCTATTTTTGTTTTCTTAATTTTAGTGGCTGCATCAGCATCATGGTGGAAAATAGCAGCATAATCCTTAATCTTATATTGACTAGCTTCCTGTAATTGATTAGGTCCAGGCATCAAAGAACAATCTGCTTCTGAGTCAAAGTTTTTAGCTAAACAATCTCCTTGACTTTTTAAAACTTTCATAGCATCTGATAACCTAGAACCTTCTTCACAGTCGTCAGATAATTTGATTTGATTAAAAAGAAAGAATACAGAACTGGCAACATTCGTAATGTTTTCTTGTCCTTGTAGATTATCTTGAATGGCTCGAAGAATCGTCAATCCGCCATATCCTGCTGCCCAAGCGGAACAAGAACCATTTAAACCTTGATTCCCAGGGGTAGGACAGTAATTTCTTAGGCTTACTTTTAAAGGAACTTTGTTGTATTTCTTTCCTGCGTATTGTGGTAAGTGAGGAACTTGATTATAGGCTTCATCATCTATTATCAAGCCTGTGCCATAAGGACGATTTTGTGCAGTTAGGCAAAGAGTAGCTGCAAAGCTTATTAGCGTGAGGATAAAAAGTAACTTCTTCATCGGATTAGTTATTAGTAGTTAATGATTGTTATTTTTTAATTCATTCACTACCTAATTGCCATTTGTTCGGATTGTTACTGAAATAATTTAAAAAAACTATCCTTGTGTTTTATTTAGGGCTACTGTGAGTGTCTTTACTCGTTCTCCAAATACTGCATCTCCTTCTAAATCAAGTAATAAGAACTTAGCATCATTAAGGTTTCCGATCTGAATATAATTCAACGCCAAGTACCATTTGCTGGCATTTGTATGGATACCCTCTGATTGGGTAAGCGGTTGTAATAGATTGATAGCCTCCTCGGTTTGTCCATTAAGGGTATGACTAATACCTAAGTATAGTTGAGCAAATAGATCATTGGGCTTAGTGGTTAAATGCCGTTGTAATTGCTGAATAGCGGTAGGATAATCTTTACGATCATAAGCGGTCATTCCAATAGCCAAAGGAGTCGGTTCAGCTTGATTCTGACTGATTAGATTTTCATAGGGTTGCATATAGGGTACTACAATCTCGGATACGTTATTACCAGTAAAAGTAGAATAAGTCAATAATCCTCCGACAACTCCAACTATTAATAATCCTACTAACCAAGTGCCTTTTCCATTCCACCAACTACCCGTGTTATCTTTGGGAGGGGTTTGAGCTACTTCTGAATAATCTGGCTGGATACTAATTCCCTTCATAGCCTCCATAATCTGATGATTTGCTTCTACCAAGGGAGTATGCTTCCCAATATCTTGTAGTTCTTTATATAGGGTCAACTCTTCTCTTAATTCTTGATCTTCCTTTAGCAAAGATTCAAATGCTTGACGATCCTCACTAGACATCCGATTAGTAAGATAAGATTGAAGTTGTTCTTGCTGTTCTAATGGGCTATTTTTCATCACTTAATGGTTTTTGATTAATGAACGCGGAGACGCAGAGGCGCAGAGATTTTTGTTCAAATCATTAGTCACTGATTACTAATCACTCCTTTCGCTAGTTTCTGCAATTTCTTCCGACAATCAAAAATGCGTTTTCTCAAGCTGCCATATTCGATTTGCTGTTGTTCTGCAATTTCTTTTAATGGTATTTCTTCAAAATGAAATAATTGGATTAAGGAATTACAGGGTTCTCCTAATTTACTTAACCCAACATATAGAGCGTCTAAGCTTTTATATTTTTCTATTTTCTGATGTAAGTCCACTTCTCCTTCATCGGCTAATTGCCATTCTTTGTTTTCCAATTGGTCGGTTGGCTTGCGCCTTCGATTTCTAAGGGTTTCTAGCCACGTATTTCTACCTACTTGTATGACATAGTTCTGCAATTTTCCCTGTGATTCATACTTTCCCTCCTGTACCTTTTGCCAAACTTTCAGTAAACTTTCCTGTATTACTTCGTCTGCATCTGCCCTAGAGCCACTATTTTTCATAACATAGCCTAAGATTTTAGGGCCAAAATTCTCGTACATATATCTAAAGGCTTGGTTGTCTTTGCGTTGGATACCAGCTAATAGCTCTGATTCTGTCATTTGTCTAAGGGATATTGCCAATTTTTAAAAATGTTACTTGCTTCTTGGTAGATAAATATAGAATGGTAAGTAATATATGAAAATTAAGGGGTAGCGGATTAGTTTAAAAAGTGATTGAACTCAGATT
>CALJIQ010000088.1 GCA_937973995.1 uncultured Saprospiraceae bacterium | reverse complement strand
CCTTTTATTAAAAGGTTCTTTGTTAGAAACTAGGGTTCTTTGACATATCCCGTGATACCTTCCCTGAAGTGGACATCGAGTCCACTTCAGGGAAACAAGGGTTTCTAAAGGGAGAAGGTTGGCTGCGCCAACCTTCTCCCTTTAGAAACCCTTGTGCAAATCAGGTTGGCTCGATGCCAAACTGATTTGCCATTTGTCGTGTTTCACGGAATATGTCAAAGAATCTGAAAATTTAAAAAATATTTGATTCGTTTCAACCTCAACTTCAAAGTCGTCAACGTCTGATTTTTTGAGGTTGAAATTGAGGTTGTAGTTATTAAGGTATCTCCATCTTACAAGCCGCCGTCACACACTGTACCTCTTCCTTCGCCAAAATCGCACCGTGCAACAATTGGCAAATATGCTGCTGGTAGCTACTAAGCAATTGATTGTATTTTCGATATTCTTGTCCCACTTCCTCTACGGATAATTGGGCGATAGCAATATCTGCAATCTTCATAAATTGGGTGGATACCTGACCCAAGGTAGTGATCTTATCTTTGAAAACCGTATATAATTTCTCCTCAGAAGACGGATTAGGAAACTGTTCTTCCAATTCTAGTGTCGCTTTCTTTTGCAAGTCCGCAAAACATCGTCCATACTTTAATTGCTGGTTTTGTAAGCTCAAAAAAGCAGCACGTATTTCCTCCTCCATTCGGTGTTCCAATTGCGACACTTGCTTATCAGATTGTTCTAGGCAGTAGGTACACAGGGGAAATTGCTGGGTCAATCCTTTGAGATACAATAATTTCTCTTCCTGCGTATAAGGTGCTTCTGACAATAAAGAAGAAAATAAAACTTGTTCTATCTGTTGAATTTCTTTCTCTACCAGAATAGGTAAATCCCCCTTCACTTGTTCGGCAGTGGCGCGAACTTCTTGGTAAGCAGAAAAACGGTCCAACTGTTGATATAACAGGGCAGTAGATAAGGAATCTTGGGAAGTAAATTCCCACTTCTGAAGCGCTCTTGGGGCTTGTGCAACAGCTTGTATTTGAGGATCTTGTATTAATAATTGATCTAGCTGTTTAAAAAATTTAAAATAAGTAGTTCCATACACCTCCTCGATATAAGCTAATTCTGCTTCGTCTATCTGCTTCGTAGCCTGTTGGTACTGTGCACAGATATCATAATAATGTTGAGGAATGGCAAGCAACTGCTCGTTCTCCATTTGACCTTTGGCTTTAGCCGCTAAATAGGTAGCAACTGATTGCTTCAATGCCAGTGCTTTTTGTATCAGTTGCGTGAAGGTCTCTTCCGTACGATATTGAATACTTTCTGTCTTAAACTCTTGCAGATTGTACCGTCTTTTATGCAAGTATTCTTCCGTCAGCGCCACATTTAATTGTTGCTCTTTTGGAATGGCATAAGCTGATTTATAGCGAACCACTAATAGGTAGGGATGTTTTTTTAGCTTCGATAGTCGAGCGGGTCGATCTAGCAACTCCTCTTCCGAAACCGTCGCTGCCGATCTTAAATCAGACCAAACATTATTCTTGTAGGCATCTATTTTATCTTGAAAATTCCATTTGATTTGATATAGAGAAGCAGACTCAATGACATATTCATATTCCTCGCTTTCTGGCAAAATAGGAACGGAAAACTCTGCTACCATTTGACCTTTATAGCGTTCTTCAAAATAGAGCTGCGCTTTTTGCATCACCTTCCAAAAATCAAAGGTTTCAAAGACTCGATTTCCCAGTAACTTATTGATATTAGAAGAGATTTTATAGGCAACTTCCAATAGCTCATTTTTATGAACCATTTCTATCCGAGCAGTAGCATCTAATCCTCTACCATTTAATTCTTCATCCGTTATGCGGTCTAAAATTTTACCTTGTGTTCGAGGAGATTTAAAAGCAGTAGTAGGTTGAATATCAAAAGCATAAAGGGGAAAGGAAAGTACTTCTTCTTCATTTTTTGGATTCGGTAAATCCAATTGAAAAAATAAGGATTCTACTTTATCAAAGGTTTTTACCCCAGTTTTTTTCCGTTCCTCTCTTGATAATTTATTGGGATCAAAGAGGGAAGCTAATTGCTTTTCATTGATTAAATACACCCCTACGGAGTTATAGCGATAGTCGGGGGTTAATTGCTGGGACAGTTCCCATTCGCCTACGGATTCGACATGTATATGGGGCATTTGTGCAAATGCGCTCAGCGAAAACAATAACGAAATAACTAATAAGTAGATTTTCACGGGCAAAATAGTCGGATTATAAAATAAAGTTGTCAACTTGTGAGATTCAAAAATTCCAATTATCTGACTGGTAATAATGCGAATCGCCTATAAACGGAGATCATTTGCTCAATCCTCGCAATAGGTTCTTTGCCGAGCTTGCGAAGCAAGCGAGGCAGTAGTATTAAGTTTAACTCTCGATTGGCATTAACTAGGAAGATGAAAATTAAATGCGACTGGGTGGTAAAACCGCTATATTCTAACGAAGAAAGTATCCTTTTGGACATATTTTGCTAAAAAAAATTTTCATTTTGATTTCATTTATGCAGAAAAGGGAGCAATTAGCATTAGGAAGTGTACCTTAGTTAAATTCCCTTCACATTCTTCATCCATTACCCCATTGTACGGTTAGTATGTTGATCTTTTCTTTACCTCAAGGTATTTTGAGGATAAAAAGAACTTTTTTTGGATACAATTATTCCTATTGCGACACTTATAGATAAATTATCACTATGAATAGCTTGAAATTCTGATCTCATGAAAAAATACTTTACTATATCTTTAAAAACCACCCGTGTAAAACAAGTCATGAAAACTAGATCTATTGTTTTTCTTTTTATCATGTGCTTTTGGCAAGGGCAAGCAGTCGCCCAGTCCACCAGCGATTGTAGAAATAGCAATTATCAAGTCTTGATAGACTTATATTATGCTACAGAAGGCTGGAACTGGACCAATCCTTGGGACTTTGGTCAACCAATGGAGAATTGGTACGGCGTGGAGATGACGGAGGGTTGTGTTACTCAATTAAGTCTGAGCAACAATAATTTACGAGGATATATTCCCGAATCTATTACCCAATTATCGGAAATACGTGTATTGGATTTATCTGCCAACCAACTGGGTAATACCATTCCAGCGGATATAGGTAATTTACAGCAACTCCAAGTACTGTATCTTTATCAAAATCAATTAGTAGGGGCGATTCCACCTTCTATTGGAGAAATTCCATTTCTTATTTCTTTAAATATCCAATTCAATCAACTGTCTGATACGATTCCAGCGGCTTTAGGCAATCTGAAGCAGTTACATACGCTTTCCTTAGAAAATAATTCATTGGTTGGGCAAATTCCTGATACGATAGGAACCTTACAGAATTTAGTCTTTTTAGATTTAAGTCATAACCAATTAACGGGCAGTGTTCCTGAAGCCCTCGGTAATTTATCGGAACTAACCTTTCTCGAATTGGATAATAATGCCTTATCAGGATGTTTACCTACCGATATAGATCAATTGAAAAGTTTAGAGACTTTAAACCTCTCTTATAATCAATTCTTTTGTCCTTTCCCTCAAGAATTGTTTTCCTTGACTAATCTTAAGTTGTTATATTTAGAATATAATTACTTCTATGGTTGGTTACCTGAACGGTTTGATTCTTTACAAGATGTAAGCATTATCCACCTAAATAATAATTTATTATCTGGTCCACTACCAAATAGTTTAAGCGACCTAGCTCAACTACAAGAAATTCATTTCCAGACGAATTACTTCGCAGGGTGTTTTCCCAATGCATACAGTAATTTCTGTGCTATTGATACTGATTTTTCTAATAATTCTAACTTACCAGATGCAGGTGATTTTACTGCCTTTTGTACAAATGGAACTGGGGCCTGTGAGGTCATCATTGCGGATATTCTCGAAATGGAAGAGGACGAAGGTCCCTGTTTGCAATTTGATTTTCTCAATACCCTAGAAGGTTGCTCTCCAGATAATACGATCTCTGTCGATATAAGCAGAGGAGAAGCTACTTTCACCATTATGTTGCAAGGACCTGTCAGTGGGACAGCCGCTACTAACAATCAACAATTCAGCATTACTGGCTTGCCTAGTGGAGATTATTCGCTGAAAATCACGGATCAAAATGGTTGTGAAATGACCAAAGAAGTGACCTTAAGTAGTTCGTGTCTTAGCGATAGAATTTCTTCTTCTAGAAATAAGTTACCCGAATTAACACTCAATCGAATAGATGACTTTTCGCTCTTACAAGTAGGCGATAGTTATCCGAATCCTTTCCAAACCAATACCCATATCCCGGTAGTATTAACCGAAAAAGGAGCAATCAACCTTCAAGTATTCACAGCTACTGGGCAGCAAATACATCAGCAAGAGCAAGTGTATGAAGCTGGCGCTCATTTGATTACGCTACACCAGCAGTTGTTCTCAGAAGCAGGGATGTATATTTATAAAATTAAAGTGGGAGAGCAGATCGAGCAGGGGAAGTTGATACGACAGTAAAAGAAAAAATAAGAATTATTGAGGGTTATTAGTAGTTATTGAAAGCTATTGATAACCCTCAATAACTTTCAATAACCTCTAATAAGTCATCCTTTAAGTCATCGGCGCATACTCCAACGTAGCACACAACAATCCACCCACCAATAAGGAAGTAATCAACCAATAGCCAGCGTGTATTAAGATATACTTCCAACCTCTTCTTTCAAACAGTGCATTAATAGCAATCATCGGTAAGGCTAGGGAAACACCAAATAATCCACCATGCAGCGCCCCATGACCAAAATTCCTATGCTGATCTCCATATTGCACCATCAAGTCATTAAATTGTTGTTGAGCAGCACTACCAGATTCTAGTGCTTCAGGAATCATCATCTGAAAAACATGACCTTGGTGAATCACCAATCCAGCCATAAAAAAAGAAAAGACCAAGCTAAAAAAATACGCTAGTCCCATAATTAATCCCATATTTCCTCCCTCCAAATCCGCATCCCTAAATCCATTCACTTGCATCCAACTCTTTCCGAATAAGGCTTTACTATAATAAGCAGCTCCGACCAGTAAGGGAATTAGTGCGGCTACAAAAAACATATAAAAGTTAGTAGGCATAATTAATTTTTTTGGTTTGTTATACTTGGAACGGGATAAAAAAGTGATTTTACAATACTGTTTAATTGTTTATTTGTTGAACTGTTTATCTAAGTATAGCTTGTAAACGAATAAACAGTTACACAAATAAACAATTAGTTCACTTTCATAATTTTAC
>CALJIQ010000087.1 GCA_937973995.1 uncultured Saprospiraceae bacterium | reverse complement strand
CTTGCCTCCTAAGAACCCTTTTGCGAGACGCCGAAGGCGGCGAGCAAATACTAATCAAAATTTTTGAAACGTAGCACTACAAAAATAAAAATAATAAAAAAAGCCTTTTAGTCTGGCAAGACTAAAAGGCTTTTTATCGTTATTGATTACGACTTATTAATTAGACCTTTTTCAATAATTTGGCATCAATCTGCATTCGTAAAGAGTAGCCCATGGTATCTAAATCAATGATCATTTCTTTTTCACCATGCTCTTCTACTAAGATGCCTTGAAGGCCTGTTAGGTTTCCTCCAATTACTTCTACCGTATCTCCTTGTCTTAACGCTTTTTTCTCCGCTACTAGCGGTAAACCTTCTCCAACGATGATCTTTAATAAATTGATTTCCTTTTCAGGAATGGCTAATAGATTCTTAGAGAATCTGACGAACTTAACGACATCATCTATTTCCAAAACAGGTACATATTCTGGCTTGGTAATTTTAACAAATAAATAGCAGCTAATAAGAGGTAATTCTACTTTTTTGCGCTTTCTAGTGTAATGTCGGATGACTGTTTGAATTGGCAGATAAGATTCTATGCCTTTTCGTTGTAATTCCTTATGAATCAACTTTTCTCGCTTATACTTGGTATAGATAGCAAACCACCTAGGTTCAGTGGCATGAAGATGTACTTCAGGTTCTTTCGTATAATCATTCTTATTAATACTAGTCGTGGTCGTTCCTAACAGGGTGAATTTTGTCATTGCTTATGGTCTAATGTACTAGTTTTTGGTAAATACAAGAATAGTAAATATATTCAAAATTAATAGAATATTTAACAAATTAGGTAGTTTTTTTTACTTGCTCATCCTTCAAAAAGTATTGCTCATTACTTTCTGGACAAATCGCTATTCCTTCCTTATTGAAATCTAATCTATGTCCGTACTCACTCATCCAACCAATTTGCTTGGCAGGATTCCCTACTACTAAGGCATATGCTGGAATATCTTTTGTAACCACTGCGCCTGCCCCAATAAAAGCATAGGGGCCTATATCATGTCCACAAACAATCGTCGCATTCGCTCCAATAGATGCGCCCTTCCCTACATGCGTTTTGGAATAAGTGCCACGTCTATTCACCCCACTTCTGGGATTGGTGACATTCGTAAACACCATAGATGGGCCTAAAAAAACATCATCATCGCAAGTCACGCCTGTATAGATGGACACATTATTTTGAATTTTAACATTATTACCCAATTTCACGTCATTTGCCACAAATACATTTTGACCCAAATTGCATCCTTTTCCCAATTCAGCTGATCCCATAATATGACAAAAATGCCACACTTTTGTTCCTTCGCCGATGATCGCTCCCTCATCTATTACAGAGGAAGGGTGTACGTAGTATAATGGGTTTTGATTCATGACAATCAATGAGTTATAGGTTGTATTTGTGGATATGTGAATGGGAAGTTAATAGAAAGATAGGTGTGTAATAGGATTGGTAAAAAGTAATACGAGTACAAATTTAAAAAGTTAGATGATACAATACCAAATCCAGTATATTTGCACTCTATTTTAATAGAACCATTAACTTGTTTTATAGTTTATGACCATAAAAAAAACATATAAATTCAAAAAACGCCGCCAAGCTATCTAAGCTTCGGGGGATTGAGGAATGGTATGTTTGTATTTTACCGAAAGACCCAAGCTTAATAAAGTAGCTTGGGTCTTTTGTATTTGATAATAAGGAGTCAGGAATCAGGAGTCAAGAGTCAGGTTGTTTAAGCCTACCCTGACCTCTGACCCTTGACCCATGAAACCTTAAAAATGCGAGTCTTAAAATTTGGAGGAACTTCTGTTGGAAAACCAGAAAGAATGCACCAGGTAGCAGAATTAATTGACGATGGGGTGCAAAAAATTGTCGTGTTATCTGCCGTTTCAGGTACTACTAATAGTTTGGTAGCAATTAATGAGGCTTATAAGCAACAAGGAGAAGTCGAAGCACATCAGCTAATTAATCAATTAGAGGAAAAATATTATCCTTTTATTGAAAACCTTTACAAAGCAGAAGCAGCGCATAGCAAAGCCAAAAACTTTATTCAAAAGAAATTTGATTTTCTACGTTCCTTTGATGTGAATTCCTTCGATGCAGATGATGAAAAAATGATTCTAGCGCAGGGGGAATTGCTTTCTACCAATATGTTTGTGTTTTATGCCCAAGAAATAGGCTTAAATGCGGAATTAATTCCCGCCTTGGAGTTCATGAAAACAGCGGAAGGAGAGCCTGACTTAGATTATATAACAAAAGCAGTAGAACAAACTTTAAAGCAGACCCCGAAAGCGGATTATTACATCACCCAAGGCTATATCTGCAAAAATGAACGAGGGGCAGTGGATAATCTAAGAAGAGGTGGAAGTGATTATACGGCCACTTTACTAGGCGCAGCTACTCAGTCGGATGAAATACAAATTTGGACAGATATAGATGGCGTTCATAACAATGACCCTAGAATTGTCAAAAATACCTTTCCTATCCATGAATTGTCTTTTGCGGAAGCAGCAGAGTTGGCTTATTTCGGGGCGAAAATCTTACATCCTTCTTGTGTACTTCCTGCTCAAAAGTCGGGTGTTCCAGTGAAGTTGTTAAATACGATGCAACCTAAAGCTAAGGGAACAATCATCTCCAGAAACTCTGTATCTTCTAAGAGAATAGCCAAAGCAATTGCAGCTAAAGATGGTATTACTGCCATTAAAATCATATCCACTCGAATGCTGAATGCTTATGGCTTTTTAAAACGAGTATTTGAGGTCTTTGAAAATTATAAGACGCCTATTGATATGATTACCACTTCAGAAGTAGCCGTCTCTTTGACAATAGATGATGATCGTAATCTAGATGCGATTTTAAATGAATTAAAAGATTTTGGTACTGTTGAAATTGATGCTAATCAAACAATTGTATGTATCGTTGGCAATTTTACGCATCGTGATAATGGGGCGGCGGCTATGGTATTAAACCCAATTAAACATATTCCTTTGCGGATGATTTCTGGTGGTGGGAGTGATAGCAATATTTCTATTTTGATGGATACTAAATATAAAGAAGACGTTTTAATCTCTTTGCACGAAGGCTTGTTTGGAGAAGAAATTAAGGCTCGGTTAGCAGCAAGATAATGGATATTTCAGATCATGGTGATTTTTAAAATCACCATGATCTATACTGCGGACGGGATAAATTACCGAAAATGCTTGAATCGTTTATTTGTTTACCTGTTTATTTGTTTACAAACTATACTTGGATAAACAGTTCAACAAATAAACAGTATTGGAAAATCGGATATTTATCCCGTGTTCAGTATAACAACTCACCTTCCTTATACGACAACTCACCTTTTATCACTCCCTTTCCTCCAACCTTTCCCATTAACTTGTAATTGTATTGGATCGTCTTATTTGGTAGCCACTCGATATTGTAGATTCACATTAGTTCACAAAGTTTCATTTTTTTTTGATGGGGGAGAAGGAATGCCCATTACCCATTGGAGTACAGAAGGTGGGGATTGGAGAGTCGTCCATTTTTTAGGCATGCATGCTTTTCAGCTATTACCGTTATTGATTTATTTTTTGAAAGATAAAATACAAGAAGTGTTTTTAATAAATATTTCTTGGATAAGTGGTATATTGTACATAGGTATCATACTCTTTTTGTCTTGGATAACCTCTTTAGGCATCCCATTAATTTCTAGTAATAGCTTCTACATAAGTAGTCTGTAAAATCAACCTATTTCAAGACGCCAATCTGTAATAGATATAGCATGATTTCAAAAGAAGATAGACTGAAGTATTTAGGATTTAATGATACGACACTCTCATTAATAGCTATTCCTGCGATAGGGTTTTTATTTCCGATTCTTTTCTATGGAGCACTTATTAATGATTATAGTTGGTACACATTTAAATTAAAGTGGGCAGAAGCTACTTTACATGCTGGTGTCTTTTGGTTTTTGCTTCGTTCACTAATGATTCACCTTCGTAAAAGATATTCAGAATTTGAACAAACAGGTCAACGGATAATGATTCAATCAGGGTTGTTTTTGATCTTAGGGTTTGTATTAGGTAGTTTCTTCCATTTCTTGTTTGCACATACTTTATGTCCAATTCTTGGTATAAATGATTACCATAGTCATGACACTGGAGAAAATCCATTATTGGCTACCTACTTTACAGGTTTTGCAGTTTTGACAGGATATGAAGCCAAATATTTCTACTACCAACTACGGAATTCTATAGAAGAAAGAGAAGAAGCTAAGCAAGCTCAAATTCGATCAGAGTTAGAAGGATTGCGCAACCAAGTTAACCCTCATTTTTTATTCAATAGCATGAATACCTTAATGAATTTGGTAGTAGCAGATCAACAGTTAGCTGTTTCTTTTCTGAAAAAATTATCAAAGGTATATCGCTATGTGTTGGAAAGTAGAGATGAACAATTGATTCCCCTGAAAAAAGAATTAGAGTTTATTCATTCTTATGTTTTTTTACAAGAGGAACGATTTAAAGGAAATTTTGAAGTAGATATTACGATCCATGAGTCGTACTTGTGCCACAAAATTATTCCGTTGAGCTTACAGATTTTATTTGAAAATGCGGTCAAGCACAATATCATTTCTCGCAAAAAACCACTTCGGATAGAAGTGTTTATAAAAGACGATATGTTGGTGGTGCGGAATAATTTACAACTGAAAGAACAAGTGATGCACTCCACCAAAGTAGGCTTAGAAAATATCAAAACTCGGTATAAATATTTTACCAATAAAGAGGTGGAGTTAGTAGAGTCAACCGATTTTTTTACTGTCAAAATTCCAATCATCAAAGTTCAAATAAAAAAAGGAATACAAGACCTGACCGTATGAAAATTTTAATCATAGAAGATGAATTTCACGCTGTAAAATACTTGTCGAGTATCATCCAGAAAGTAATTCCCAATGCAGAAATAGTAGATTCGATTGATAGTGTTTCTGATGCGGTAGAGTGGTTTAATAACAATCCCTCCCCTAACCTTATTTTTATGGATATTCAACTAGCGGATGGATTGAGTTTTTCTATTTTCAATAAAGTGGACGTACCCGCGCCTGTTATTTTTACGACTGCTTTTGACCAATATACCCTGCAAGCTTTTAAGACCAATAGTGTGGATTATTTATTGAAACCAGTGGATGAAGAGGAGTTGAAGAAAGCGGTAGATAAATTTCAAAGTATTTATCAAAAAACAGATACAAAGCCCAATGACAGTTTGATGGAGGTGTTAAAAAATTTACAGCAACAGAATAATTTCCGTCAACGGTTTTTAGTAAAGCAGGGAAAAGATTTATTCTATATTCCGATCAAAGAAACCGCTTATCTATACTCAGAAGATGGTCTTACCTTCCTCATGGATATTTTCAATAAGCGTCACTTGCTAAACACAACATTAGATACGTTGGAAGGGGAATTAGATGATAATGAGTTTTTTAGAATTAGTAGAAAACAAATCGTTCATATTGGTTGTGTTCGGAAAATACAACCCCATTTTAATCACAGATTGGTTGTACAAACGCAACCTAGTAGTAAGGTAGAAGCCATTGTGAGTCGAGAGCGAGTAAAGGATTTTAAAAATTGGTTAGATCGTTAGCACAAGATTTATCTATATTTGTGAAATTTATTTTGCAAATGCTATCAACACATCATTCCTCCTCACTTGTTTATTGCACGTTATTGTCTGTTCTGCTTTTTGTTGCTTGCGATAGTCAGACAACAGGTATCCAATTTTTAGACACCCCTTGCGAATTAGGTGGAGAACCCAACCTGCATATTTCCTCTTCTGGTAAAGCCATATTATCTTGGGTAGAATATACCAATGATAGTACAGATGCTTTGGTACACGCTTCTTTAACTAATGATACTTGGTCTACTCCACAAATAGTATCGCATGGACAAGATTGGTTTGTAAATTGGGCGGATTTCCCTTCCTTAACTAGTTACCCTCAACAAGACGTTTTGGCAGCGCATTGGCTACAGAAAAGTTCTGTAGGTACGTATGACTATGATGTGCGTTTGGTACAATCTTACGATGGAGGTAAGACTTGGGGAAAGTCCTTTGTGCTTAATCAGGATGGAATAGCGGCAGAACACGGTTTTGTGAGTTTATTACCTATTTCCAAACAAAGCCTTTTTGCTACTTGGCTAGATGGTCGCTATACCAAAACAGAAAATGACTCAGATGGACATGAACATGGTCATGGAGGAGCCATGACACTTCGGGCCGCATTTGTTCATCCGGATAACACCATTAGTCAGGATGTAGAACTGGACAGCAAGGTCTGCGATTGTTGTCAAACCTCTGCAGCTTTAACCTCCAACGGGGTAATAATTGCCTATCGAGATCGACTAGAAGGAGAGATAAGAGATATTTCTATTATACGCCAAGTTGGATTTGACTGGACCCAACCCAGGCGGGTTTTTGAGGACAATTGGGAAATAGCAGGATGTCCTGTGAATGGTCCTACAATAATTGCGGAAGGTGAAAAGGTGGCGATTGCTTGGTTTACGATAGCGCAAGATACTGCTAAAGTGAAAGTTGCTTTTTCAACGGATGCAGGAGCTACCTTTAGTGAGCCGATTAGAATAGATGAAGGGAATCCTTTAGGAAGGGTAGATATTGAATTTGCAGAGGAAGGAGTAGTCGTCAGTTGGCTAGAAAACAAAGAGGAATGGGCAGAAATAAAACTTCAAAAAGTGGATAACACTGGCAAAATTGGAGAGAGTAAACTACTTACTAAAACAAGTCCCTCAAGGGCTAGTGGCTTTCCGATCTTAGAAAAATGGAATAATCAATTCTTAGTAGCATGGACAGAAATATTGGACGAAGAAAAAGAGACTACTAAGGTTAGAACGGCATTGGTTAGTGATTGGTAAATTATAATTGAGAATTGAGAATTAGGGGTGTAAAGAGAAATTTTTTAACATAAAAGTTCATTGAAAAATTGGAATTTAGCCTATAAAAGGAATATAAATGATAATACCCAGTAAAATACCACGTACTGCAGAAGGTATATCTGTAAAAGCACTTCTAGACTTAGTCCCCCAAAGTTTAATTGATGAGTTAGCAGAACAACTCTTCGTTGACAAATGGGTTCGTAAGCTCAAAGGCGATTATTTTTTCAAACTCATCTTGTTTAGTATTCTAAGTAGTGAACGGCTTAGTCTTCGTGTTATGGAAGACAACTTTGAAGACCCGCTATTCCGAGTGTTAGCACCTGCACTGGAAGTCGATGAAGTAACCTTTGCTGGTATTCGAGCAAGGTTAATGAATGTCAATAGTATTTTCTTTAAGAAATTATATGAAGCAGTTTATAAACGCTGCCAGGAGTTATACGGTGGCAAAGTACTAGAGGGCTATCATATTAAGCGATATGATTCTACTATGATTGCTACTTTCAGTCATCTATTAGAAGGAATGAAGGTAGGCAATACAAAAAAAGGAAAAACCCAAGTAAAATTAACTGCCGAATTTGATGACGACTTTCTTATTCGCATGGAATTTTATAAAGACCAAGCTCATTTAAGTGAGGAAACAGCTTTAAAAGAAGTCATCGAAAAAGTACCTAATGATTCAAAAAGTATACGAGTTTTTGATAAAGGACTAAAGAGTAGACAGACCTTTGAATGCTTTGAAAATAACGACATTATATTCGTTGGACGCGTAGGTGAAAATGTTCGTTATGAATTAGTTAGACCTTATTTGCCCGATGACCAAGAACAAGATAATGAAGAAATAGACTTTGTACAAGATAGCGTGGTTCGTCTGTACAAAAGTGGTCATGACAATTTAACTGAAAAAGAATTTCGTTTAATCCAATTTCATTTAAAGAAAGAAGGAAAAATGATTTTTTTCGTTACCAATGTTTGGGATATTTCAGCTGCTACTATTGCCGCTATTTACAAACAACGTTGGGATATTGAGGTGCTCTTTCGTTTTATGAAGCAAGAAATGAATTTAACGCACTTTGTCTGTAATGACTCCAATGCCATTCAGGTTATGCTGCATATCACAATGATTGCCTCAATGCTAGTACTTATCTATAAAAAGAAAAACAATATTAAATCCTATAAAAAAGCTAAAATCCAATTTTTCAAAGAACTTGTTTATTCTATTTTACTAG
>CALJIQ010000086.1 GCA_937973995.1 uncultured Saprospiraceae bacterium | reverse complement strand
TTTTTAAATCGCTGCCGCTAAAGAAACCCTACTGCGAGGCTTGAGCGCATGATTTCCGTTTGTAAAAACGGAATGAAGGTTTGGGAAACCTTCAAGTAAGCGAACCGTGAAACGGACGGGATGAGTCGCCGAGCAAACTTTTGCCAAATTTGCGCAAAACTTAGGTCTCTATGTAATAGATCACATAGTTAGATGTATAAAAAACAAACAGACATGAAAAAAATACAATTTTTATTAGCCATTTTACTAAGCAGTCTTTTAGGGTCTTTGACAGCCCAAGAGGACGGTTGGGAAATGCTATTTAATGGTAAAGATTTTTCCAATTTTGAGCAACTAAACGGGGAGGCGACTTATAAAGTAGAGAATGGAGAAATGATCGGAATTTCTAAATTAAAGACGCCCAATAGCTTTATGGCGACGAAGAAAAAATATGGAGATTTTATTTTAGAGTTTGAGGTATTTGTAGAAAATGGATTGAATTCAGGCGTGCAATTCCGAAGCATTAGCAATCCTGATGATAGAAATGGGCGCGTGCATGGCTACCAATGTGAAATAGAAACGAGTTCTAGAAAATGGGCAGGAGGGGTCTATGATGAAGCTAGAAGGGGCTGGCTATATCCATTGACTAGAAATCCGAAAGGTCGAAATGCCTTTGTGCCAGGGGAATGGAATCACTATCGAATTGAAGCCATCGGGCCGTATATTCGAACTTGGGTCAATGGCATTCAATGTGCCAATCTGGTGGACGACATGACCGCAGAAGGCATCATTGCTTTTCAGGTGCATGGGATTAGAAATGCGGAGCAAGTGGGCAAAGTGGTCAAGTGGAAAAACATAAAAATTAAAACAACGGACTTGGCAAATGCTAAACTGCCTAGTGATAGAGACGTTCCTGAAATTAGTTATTTAGATGGGTACTTAACCAACAAAGAATCACGGCAAGGCTGGCGATTTTTATGGGATGGCGAAAGCCCCAAAGGTTGGCGAGGTGCTAAATTGAAAGACTTCCCTAAGAAAGGTTGGGAAATGAAGGATGGCGTCCTAAAAGTCTTATCTTCTGGAGGTGGAGAATCTCGAAATGGAGGCGACCTAGTTACCATCGACACTTATAGTGATTTTGAATTAAGCGTTGATTTCAAAATAACGAAAGGCGCAAATAGTGGTATCAAGTATTTTGTTGATCCCGAATTAAACAAGGGAGAAGGTTCGGCTATTGGATTAGAATTTCAGATTTTAGATGATCGAAACCATCCCGATGCAGACCAAGGAAAAAATGGGAATAGAACGGTTGGGTCTTTATACGATTTAATTCGAGCAGAGAATTCCGATAGCTCTAGAGGTAAAAACTTTAAGGGCGTTGGACAATGGAACAACGCTCGAATAATCGTTCGAGGTGGACAGGTGGAACATTGGTTAAACCAAGTAAAGGTGGTAGCCTATGACCGACATAGCCAATTATTTAAAGCCTTAGTAGAAAAGAGCAAGTACGAAAAATGGGAAAATTTTGGACGACTGCCAGCAGGGCACATTTTATTACAAGACCATGGAGATGAAGTGGAGTTTAAGAATATTAAGATTCGGGAATTTTAGTTTTGATTCTTTGACAAATTCATTTCCCCTACTCGACCCTATTTTCCTAAGCGGTCACGACGGGGAAAATTACAGGATTGAAGTTATAGCCATATGAAGCATAGTAGCTTCCTAATTTTAAATGAACAAGCGGATAAAAGCACTTTGATCCGCAGGGTATATTTAGATGTAATAGGCATGCCTCCTGCCTTAAAAGCAGCACAAGATTTTATAAATAATAATAACGATTCGGCTTATGAAGGGGTCGTCGATCAACTATTTGAATCTCCTTATTTTGGAGAACATTGGGCAGCGATGTGGCTAGATTTGGCGCGTTATGGCGATTCGCAAGGGTACCAGAATGATAATATTCGGAAATAATAAGCGGGTTGCGGGTTTTCATAAGGATAAGAGTGTGTCTAAATTTCTATCGGCTATCCTTTTTTACTATATAACTGAAAGGCATTTTTTAAATCTTCTCTTGCGTCTTTTTCAAGAATATATAGTGTTGTGATTTAAGCATTAGTTTGTAAAACAAAAGATTGTAATTGGTTAGCAGACACGGTTCTCCCATTTTGTTTTCCCTGAATTTGATTGACCGCTTCTTGAACACTCATAAAACAGTGATCCGCTCCAATTAATTCAGTTAATTTTGCTCGTTCAAAAGCATCTCTGACAGGTCCTTTTATACCAGAAAAAAATACGTCGATCGAATGACTTCTATAGTCTTTTATCAATTCCTCTACCATGTGAATCGCACTACTGTCTATATTATTGATGCTATCGAAGTTGAGTAATATATTTTTCAAAGAATTGCCTTTTTCTATTGCTTTTTCATCAACTATGGTCCTAAAATAATTGCTATTGGCAAAGTACAATTGGGCATCGCAACGCAAGATCAATAAATCCTCAAAGGCGGTTACTTGGTCAAAGCGATCTACATTTCTATAAAAATGGGTATGGGGCACTTGACCTAATTCGGCTATATGCGGACGAGTAGTTTGGAAGATAATCATGGCTAAGGAAAGCAGTACGCCTATACCAATCCCCTGTTCTATCCCTAATCCTAAAGTGGCAATAAAAGTAACTGCTAACATCCAGAAATCTGTTCGATTCGTGGTCCATAAATGCTGGGCTTCCTGAAAGTCAATTAATCCGAAAACAGCCACCATAATGATAGAGGCAAGAACGGCTTTGGGTAGATAATAAAATAGGGGTGTCAAGAAAAGTAAGGTTAATACAATCAGTAATGCACTAATGATAGTAGCCATTCCTGTTTTTGCGCCTGCCTGATCGTTTACAGCGGTTCTAGAAAATCCCCCCGTTACTGGATAGGATTGGAAAAAGGAGCCTACTAAATTGGCAAGTCCTAGCGCTTTTAATTCTTGGTTGGGGATCACCTTATAGTTTTTATGCTTGGACTGAATCGCTTTTGCTACTGCTATACTTTCCATGAAACTCACTAAGCTAATGGCTAATGCGATCGGTAGAAGGGATTGTACAGTGGTCCAGTTAAAATCAGGCATGGAAAAAGAAGGTAATCCGCTAGGAATAGCGCCCACTATTTTCACCTCCTGTGCAGGTAAGTCCAAACCATAAACCAATAGAATACTACCCACCACCAACACCAAAGGAGCAGGAATAGCACGTGCCCATTTTTTAAGTCCAAGCAATAATAGAATGCCGCCTACCCCAATTCCAACAGTAATCCAGTTCGTCTCGCTAATTCTTTCTATCGCTTGCCCTACAATTTCATGGACGTGATGGCTACCCATCAGATTAATACCCAAAAGATGTTTTAATTGACTTAGTCCAATGATAAGTGCCGCAGCAGAAGTGAAACCACTAATAACAGGATGCGATAAAAAATTCACTAAAAACCCTAATCGAAAAACACCTAATAAAAACTGAATAAGTCCTACCAAAAAAGCTAAGGTAATAGCTAGCATAATATATCGCTCTGTTCCGCCCTCTGCCAGCGTACCGATCCCCGCCGCCGTCAACAAAGAAACCATCGCTACTGGACCTACGGCTAATTGACGGGAAGTGCCTAATAATGCATAGAGCACTAACGGAATAGTAGACGCATACAACCCATAAATGGGTGGTAATCCTGCTATCATCGCATATGCCATCCCTTGCGGGATGAGCATAATGCCTACCGTTAAGCCTGCTGATAAATCATTTTTAAAATGAGCAAACGTATAGCTGCCCAACCAGTCTACACTGGGTAGTATTTTATTTAGTGACATTTTGGTTGGTGTTGTGGTTGTTTGGTGTTGTGGTGTTGTGGCAATTAGGTCGAGGGAGTAAGTATAATTTGGAAACCCGTCCCCTCACCCGCCAAGCCAAGTAATCTGATTACGTCCCACCTTCACTTTTCCCAATTCACTCATGCGTTTTAGTAATCTAGAAATGGCTTCTCTAGTGACGTTTAGGTCTTTGGCTATTTCTTGTTGGGTAAGCGAAAAAGTCTGGTTGCCCGTAGTCTTTTGTAAGCGTCGTAGGTAGAGTTCCAATCGTTGATCTAAACCTTGAAAAGTTATTTGATCTATAAAGCGAACCAACTCAAGCATCCTAGCATCATAGGTCATCATCACAAAATTTTTCCAACTTTGGTAGCGAGTCATCCAACTATCCACTTGTTGAATGGGAATCCCTATGAGTGTAGTCGTTTCTACTGCTTCGGTTCGGATAGCGCTTTTTTTATTCATCATACAGCAAGTAAAGGACATGGAGCAAGTTTCCCCAGCCTGTAATAGGTATAACAAAATTTCTTTTCCCTCTTGCTCGTCTTCTCGCATCACTTTTATACTGCCCTCCACAATCAACGGTACCATCTTGATATAACTACCATAGCCCATAATGACCTCCCCTGCTTGGAATTGATAAACCATTCCATGTTTTGCAATTTCCTCTTGCAAATCTCGCTCTGCTAACTGCGGAAAATGTTGTCGAACTAAAGTTGAAATATCTACTGATAACTTTTCCATTGGTACAGTTTTGTATAGCATAAATGAACGCAGAGATGCAGAGTCGCAGAGAATAAATAGGACTCTGCGTTCAATATCTAATTTCGTCAGAAATTTCAGCGTTAGGTTTATGAGACCTACTAGTTACAAAATATCAGTGGGGCAATTTAGTTCTAATCATCCCATACACATAAGTACCAAAAATAGCACTCCCAATCACTAATAAAATGGACCAAACCCCATGACCTAATAAGGTAAACATAGGACCAGGGCAAGCCCCCGTCATCGCCCAACCAAGCCCAAAGATAGTTCCTCCAATTAAATATCTAGGGATGGATTGGTTTTTAGGGTTAAAAGTAATCGTTTCTCCTGTTACCGTTTTTCCCTGAACTCGCTTTATCATTGCGACTAATAACGCTCCAAGAATAACGGCGGTCCCAATGATACCGTACATGTGAAAGCTTTCAAATCGAAACATTTCTTGAATCCTAAACCACGATACCGCTTCTGATTTGGTCATCACGATACCGAATAAAATACCTGTTAAAAAGAATTTGATGGATTTCATTGTTATTTGTTTGAAGAGAGATCGGATCAGATCAGACCCCTTCGTTCAATCTGATCACTCCAAAGTGATCTGATTGATTCTTGAGCTTGCTTTAAAAACAAAATTTGATAGCTACCATAGGCATATGGAGGCGATGCCACAACCAGACACATTTATATTAAACACCTAAGCTGGCGAAGCCAGTACCATAATTTTTATGCCTCGCTTGCTTCGCAAGCTCGGCAGTTAGGTTCTTTTAGCGGCAGCGATTTAAAAAGCGATTTTTCAAAACGCTGCCGCTAAAGAAACCCTATTGCTCGGCAACTTTAGTTGCCGAGCAAACTTTTGCCAAATTTTCGCAAAACTTAGGTCTCTATGTAATAGGCACAGTAGATCACATAGTTTTACTTTTAAAAAAATTATTCCATAATTTTTTTTTGAAAGGCTATGTGCCTATGTTTCTATGTGTTTAATAAGATCGTAATTGTTTGCTTTTGTGAACGCTAAAAAAAAATCCGCTTCTTTTTATTACCTTTTACAAGGTACAATGATTCAAGCTGAGCCCAAAAGCATAGGTAATATCCCCCAAGCCATAACCAATCCACCGATAAAGAAACCCACCACTGCTATCAGCGAAGGCAATTGAAGATTGGATAAGCCACTAATAGCATGACCAGAAGTACAGCCTCCCGCATATCTAGCCCCAAACCCTACTAAAAAGCCACCTATGGTTAATAGCAAAACATTCATAACAGAAAAGGGAGATTGAAAAATTTCCGTCGGAACATATCCATTTCCTTCTGCTAGTGTTTGTGGAGTGGCAATGCCTATGGATTGTAAATGTTGTTGCGTTGCAGCAGAAATTTGTACTGGTTCTGGGCTGGAGAAAATAGTCATGGCAATAAAACCACCTACTATTGCGCCCATAATAAATACTAAATTCCAAGTCTGCTCTTTCCAATTAAAATCAAAAAAATTACAATTGTTCCCTGCCCCACTCATCGCACAAATCGTCCTCAAATTGCTGGATACTCCAAATTCTCCTCCAAACCAAAGCAATAGAAACATGACGAATACGATCATGATTCCTGAAATGGACCAGTGCCAAGGTTGGCTAATTAATTCTATGATGTTATTCATGATGCTTATTTATTGTTCTTTGACCTATTTCGTGAAATATCCCAATCCGCAAATCAGATTGGCATCGAGCCAATCTGATTTGCACAAGGGTTTCTAAAGGGGTGGCTCAGGCAGAGCCTGAGCTACCCCTTTAGAAACCCTTGTTTTCCTGAAATGGACTCGATGTCCATTTCAGGAAAGGAATCACAAAGTTGTCAAAGATCTTTATTTAAAAGTTGAACCAAACCATCAGCCGAGTACATTCCAGAATGTTGCCATTGCAAGACTCCCTGATGATAAATCATTAAAGTAGGGACGCTTTGGATATTTAAGGTAGCAGCTAGGTTGCGGTTCTTATCTATATCTATTTTTACTACTTTCACTTGATCGCCCATTTTCCGAACCACTTCTTTTAAAATAGGATTCATAGCCTGACAAGGTCCACACCAAGTAGCAAAAAAATCGATTAATACAATCGGGTGATTTTTTGTTAATTGTTGATAAGTCATTAGGAATTATATGCTTTTGGGTTGATTGATTAATTATTAATTATTGATTATTCATTATTCACTGGACGCTTATGCCACTTTAATAATTAGTAATCAATCAACTACAATATTTAATACCAAGCACCAATCAGATCATTGGCAACTTAAATAACTGCGCTAACTGCCTCATCAATCACCTCTTGACTAATAGTCGTTGGACATTGATAATCCGTTAAAGGAATCCTACGAGTGGCTTCTATTCCTTTAAAGCCGTGTTGCACATCAATGAGATCATGGAAACCCCTTGCCTTTAGAATGGAGATCGCAATCACGGAACGATAGCCACTTCCACAATGAATAAAGTACGATTGATTTCTTTTTACTTTGTCCATATTCTTATTGAGATAATCTAATGGCAGGTTGGTCGCCCCTTTCATATGATGCGCTAAAAATTCTGTAGGCGTTCTAACATCTAACACCACCCTATCTGTTTCTTCTTGTAATTGATTAGCAAGATCAATCGGACTAATAGCTTCTACCGTATCTATTTCTTTTTCTGCTGCCGTCCAAGCCGCTATGCCACCTTCCAGAAAACCTAGCGTTTGATCATAGCCTACTCTAGCCAATCTAGTGACCGCTTCTTCTTCTTTTCCTGCTGGCGTTACCAATAAAATAGGCTGTTGAATATCAGGGATCAAAGCACCGACCCAGGGTGCAAAAGACCCATTCAAACCAATAAAGATAGCGCCAGGAATATGCCCTTTAGCAAAATCATTTTGATGCCGCACATCTAGTATTAATGCTTCCTCTGTATTCGCTAACTCCTCGAAACGATCTGGACTCAAGGCTACCACCCCCCTTTCTAATACACGATCAATATTTTCATAGCCCCTTTTATTCAGTGCTGCATTCAGCGCAAAATAACTAGGGGGCGGTAAGAGTCCATCTGTTACTTCTTTGATAAACTCTTCCTTGGTCATATCTGCTCGTAAGGCATAATTCATCTTTTTCTGATTGCCCAAGGTATCTACTGTTTCCTTCATCATATTCTTACCACAAGCCGAACCAGCACCATGTGCGGGATAAACGATTACCTCATCCGCCAAGGGCATGATTTTACTTCTTAGGCTATCGTACAAGAATCCTGCAAGGTCTTCTTTTGTCATGGTATCTGATTTTTGTGCTAAATCAGGTCGGCCTACATCTCCAAGAAACAAAGTATCTCCAGAAAAAATAGCATGATCGTTGCCCTCCTCATCTTTCAGTAAGTAAGTCGTACTTTCCATCGTATGCCCAGGCGTGTGCATTGCTTTAATCGTTACATTCCCGACCTTAAATTCCTGATTGTCTTTGGCAATCATTGCCGCGAATTTTGGATTCGCAGTCGGACCATAGACGATTGGTGCTCCCGTTTTTTCTGATAAAGTGACGTGACCACTCACAAAATCTGCA
>CALJIQ010000085.1 GCA_937973995.1 uncultured Saprospiraceae bacterium | reverse complement strand
TTACAGTACTAGAGAATGTGATGCTACCCGCCAGAAAATTAGGGAAAAAATCCCTTCGTCAAATTCGAGAAGATGCAATGGAAAAACTGACTTTATTGGATATAGCAGAGCAAGCTAACAAAAAAGCCTATCGCATTTCTGCAGCATAATGGATTGGGTAGGGTCATCGGGAAAGAGCCACACCTGTAAGGAAGGAGATACTCGACCAAGTATGGTGTCTCCTAATAGTACGCCTGCTAAAATTTCACCTGCAATGGCAGGAATTTTTAAACTTTCACAGATAACACTAAGTGTTCGTGCGCAACCTAGCAGTACTAGGATTTGTATTAAAAAAAGTAGGAGGTGATGTTCGTTTAGGTAGTGCATATTATTAAATTACTGTATGGATATTTAGAAACAAATTTCTGACTTCATCTAATTGATCGAGTTGATTAAAATCAGTTATCCTAATGATTTTTATCATCTCTTAATTATAGTATAGGTAAGACCTTTGAACCATTCAAATTACCTTTTTCAAATACCTTATAAATGAATTATCCACAACACTACGACCGATTAGTACGACTAATGGGAGAACTGGGAACCGAAATTCCAAACACCTTACAAGCCTTTCAGGGTTTGCATAAAGCTGCTGTTGCTCCCAACGCTTTATCTACTAAACATAAAGAATTGGTAGCATTAGGAATTGCCATTGCTGTTCGCTGTGACGGATGTATTGCTTACCACATTCATGATGCTTTGAAAGCTGGAGCTACTCGGGAAGAAATCGTTGAAACACTAGGGGTAGCTGTCTTGATGGGCGGTGGGCCAGCAGTTGTATATGCATGTGAAGCGATGGAGGCTTTAGTACAATTTGAAGAATTGAAATAATAAATAATAAGTAACTATTCATCAAATTAGACTTTCTAATCTAGCATTTTCTTTTGTCTTGCTACAAAAGAAACAAAAGAGCAAGGCAGAATAAATGCTCAGCTCAAAGCAGGCACCCGCACCCACGTATTCTGCCAAGGCTCTCCCGCCTAGATGTTGACATACTCTGCTAAACTAAAACAATGCAGCAATTGTCAAAATTTAGGAACACGCTACTACTTGGTCTGCGAGAGCTTCTGCCAGTGGCAGAAAGAGCGATTGCAAAGGGAGGCTGACCCACCCACTTCGTGGTTCTCTCTCTTGAAAGTCTCCTAGACTTTCACCCTTCGGGATCGTTCGTTCAGGATGTGGGTGATAGCTATGAGCTGAGCATTTGCTGCCTAGCGTTTGCTTGTGCCAGTGGCACAAAGAGCTGGAGCAAAAAGAATTTTTGTTACTTTTTTTTCAACTGAAAAAAGTAAATGAAAAATTAGTGCGTATTGATTGCTGATTAGTTACAATCATCATTAAAATAAAATTGCTTATGAAAATCCAAATTCATGCTCCGTGGGAAGTCAATGCGACGCTAAAGACTTCCATTAAAACAAAACTAGAAAAATTAGCCAAATACTATCAACGAATATTTGATGCGGAAGTGTTTCTAAAATTAGAGGATAGCGAAAAGCCTGACGGAAAAGTGCTGGAGGTTCGTTTACATCTTCCTATCAAAGATGTTTTTGCGAAAGCCACTTCTGACACCTATGAAAAGGCATTGGCTAAGACGGTTGGAAAATTAGAACAACAGCTAAAAAAACGGAAGGATAAATTGACGAATAAACGTGCTGTCATAGGAGAATCGGACCGTTAAACAAACATGTCAATCAACAATTTTCAAACGATTGGTAATGAATTAATTATGCCTTATATATCCTTCAAAACAATGAAATATTTTTTTAGCAACTCCATCGTCAAAGCAGGATTAGTCATGCTTTTTATTTGCTCTATAGCCGCTGCCATGGTGTATTATCAAAAAACCTTTAGCATGGAGGTTATTAATTCTATGGAAATCAATGACCCTTCTTTAGAAGCAAAGGTATTAGTAACTGCTCAAGGAAGTGCCTACAAGAAAGAAGTGGTCGCCACTGTGGTGGATGCTTTTCGAGAATCAGAAGTCTTTATAAAAGTAATGGACGTAACAAAATTGACCGATGAAGACCCCTCGAAATGGGATGCCATTGTCATTCTGCATACTTGGGAAATGTGGAAACCTCAAATTAAGCCTTTCATTTCTAAAATTTCAGAAGTCGTTTCGAGGAGGTCTTCATTGTCTTCTATTAATAGTATTTTTTTCATAGGCTTGTTTTTAGAGCAAAGGTGACTTGTCAACACGCACTAAGATTGCCTTTACTTTTTTCATTCGAAAAAAAAGTAACAAAAATTCTCGTCGCAGCAATCGCTCAGCTACAAGCTATCATCCACATCCCAATGCTGCGACAGGCAGCCGCCACCAAGCAGGGACATGTTCCTAGCTGTTGGCTAAAATTCAACTGCTCTATTTAAGCAGTACTCGTCAACATCTAGGCGGGATGGCAATGGCAGAATACGTGGGGGCGGGTGCCTGCTTTGTGTAGAGCATTTATTCTGCCTTGCTCTTTTGTTTCTTTTGTAGCAAGACAAAAGAAAATGCTAGTTTAGAAAGTCTAATTTGATGAATAGTTAAGAACATAAATAAAAAATATACTTCTAGTCGTTTTTGTGGATTCTTTTAAATGAATTCTAATTCATTTAAGAAAGATCCTTTAAAGGAAGCGTAAAATAAAAAGTACTCCCCTTTCCATACTCACTATCAAATCCAATAGTCCCTCCTAGCAAATCCAAATATCGTTTAACAATTGTCAATCCTAAGCCAGTGCCTTTGATGTTTTCTACATTGGAAGCTCTGAAAAAACGACTGAACATATGCACCTTATCTTCCTCTGGAATGCCGATGCCTTGGTCTATAACTTTGACCAACCAATGATCGGGTTGCTCCTCAAAAGCTAAGGTGACATCTTCTCCGTTGGGGGAATATTTAATAGCATTAGAAATTAGGTTAATCAGGATATTGGTGAGTAAATGGTCATCTGTTAGTAAGGTAGCATTTTCGGGATATTGTGTCTTTAGTTGTTGGTCCTTTTTTAAAATAGGATCGATTTCTTCTTGTAATTCCTTTAAATAATCTTGCAGCGTGAAGGTACTTCTTTGAAGTTGGACTTTCCCTGCTTCTAGTTTTTCTAAGGATAAAAAATCATTTAGGATACCCGTTAAATTTCTAACAGAAGACTTGATGCGGTTAATATTTTTTTCGCATTTCTCATGCCGTCCTGTTTCTAAGTACATGCCCAATAATTCAGCCGAAGACAGGATTGAACTCAATGGCGTTCGAAATTCATGGGATGCCATAGAGACGAATCTGGATTTCAATTCTCCTAACTCTCTTTCTTTTTCTAAAGCAACTTCTAGCTGCTGCGCTGCCTCTTTTTCTTGGGTGATGTCTCGAAGTACGCCAAACACATACATCAACTCTCCTTTTTCACTTACTTCAATATTCTTCACTTTACTATGAACAAATTTTAAATTATCTTTTGGTGTGATAAGTCGGTGTTCTATACTATAACCTTGCCGACTTCGGTGTGCTTCTGCTATTTTATCTTGTATAAATTGTTGGTCATCTGGATGAAAATAAGCAGTCATATCTCCGGGCTTGATTACTTGGTCTTCTTCCAAATCAAAAATGCGATACATGCCTTTTGAAAATACGACTTCATCTTTTTGAACATCCCATTCCCAATGCCCAACTTGCGCAATTGCCTGTGCTTCATTTAATTTGAGTTGACTCGATTGTAAGTCTATAGTTCTCTGTTGAACTTTTAATTCCAATGTGTCAGCGTATTGTTGTAATTTCAATTGGCTGGCTTTCAAAGAAGCTTCGACTTGCCGTTGTTGCGTCATGTCAACGCCCGAACTAATAGTACCGATGGGTTGCCCATTCTTAAATAGCACCCTATTGTGCCACCAAATTATTTTTTCTTGGTTATTTTTAGCCTTTACTGGATTTTCATAGTATTCTACATTAGCTACCTTATTAGCTAATAATTGATTAAAGACATGTCGTACTTCCTCTCTTTTATTTTGGGGGATGAATAAATCGAACCAATTTTTTCCAATGACTTCTTCTTCTTTTACGCCTAAGATTTCTTCCCCTCTTTGGTTGAGCAAGGTAATCCGTTCCTCCTGATCTAATACCAAAATCAAACTACCTGTAATATCTAAATACATTTGGGCGGTTGCCTTTTCTTTTTCTAACGTAAATTCTACTTTCTTTTTTTGGATCGCATATCGAATGGTACGTTCTAATAGGTTAGGGGTAATATCTCCTTTTACTAAAAAATCAGCTGCACCTGCTTCCATCGCTTCTCGGTCTAATTCTATATCATCTTGACCTGTTAGTAAGATAAATGGTTGATTCTTTTCTAAAGCATTAACTGCTTTCAATAAGGAAAGACCATCTTCCATGCCTAATCGGTAATCTAGCAGATAAGCGTCATGGGCTTCTTTATTAATTTCTACAAGAGCATCTTCAAAATTAGCTGCCCAATCCAGTCGATATTTTCGGTGGGGAATATCGTCTAAGAGGTCTCTGGTAATCATATAATCCTCCTCGTCGTCCTCTATCAGTAAAATATGTGTGGGTTGACTCATAGTAAAAAAGTCTGTTGGTAACTGGTAATTGGTGACTGGTATGCTAATCACCAGTTACCAATCACCCATCACTATTTAGGCAAAGAAACTATTTCAAACCAAAATTGCTTCAATCCATTCATAGCTTTTATCATGCCCTTAAAAGAGACGGGTTTGGTAATATAAGAGTTGACCCCTAATTCATACATGAGGGAAATATCTTCTGGCGCATCAGAGGTAGTCAAAGCAATGACAGGAATGGTTCTTAAGGCTTCATGCTTCCGTATCTCAGCCAACACTTCTCGACCATCTTTTTTGGGCATATTTAAATCCAGAAGGATTAAACGTGGGATGGGAAATTTATTTTTATCTTTAAATTTTCCTTCATTTAATAAATACTCCATTGCTTGCTCACCATCTTCTACAAATTGTAAATGACATTTTAAGTCCGTTTCTTCGATGGCATCTTCTGTCAACATTCTGTCTTCCTCATCATCTTCTGCTATCAGGATGGTAAATAATTTACTTTTCATTAGACTTAATTCTGAATGATGAATTTTGAATGCCTATTCCATTCACTATCGGAATTGACAATCAATACTCAATTTTGCTATACACTATTGTTCAATCAATTGTTTAGTAGCCAAAGAAATCAGAAAAGTAGTACCTTCTCCTGGCGTACTTTCCACATTAATATCCCCACCATGCCGATTTGCTATTCGTTTGCAAATAGCTAGTCCGATACCTGACCCTTCATATTTTTTTCCCTCTAGGCGTTGGAAAATCTGAAAGATTTTATCTGCATATTTTGTATCAAAACCAATTCCATTATCTTTTATCCTTATGGTGGCTATTCGATCTCCTGGCGTACTAGATAGGTGTGCGTTTCGCTGTTGTACCTGCCCTGAAATTTCTATGACAGGAGCGGTACCAGGTTGTTGAAATTTAATAGCATTAGAAATTAAGTTTTGAAATAATTGGCGCATTTGCGTTTCATCTGCTTCAATGGAAGGTAGTTCTCCGACCTTAATAGTAGCATGGCTTTTTTCAATAGCTATTTCTAAGTCAGATAATACACCTTCTAATACTTCTTTGAGATCCACCAATTGGAAAGGATTAGCTCTAGTATTGACTCTTGAAAAATGTAACAGATCGGTAATTAATCGTTGCATGCGAGTCGCCGCATTGAGCATACGGTCTAGGTAGTCTTTTCCTTTGTCACTTAGCTTATCGCCTTCTTTAGCTTGTAAGCGGTCTCCAAAGGCTCTGATTTTTCGTAGCGGTTCTTGTAAATCGTGCGAGGATACGTAGGCAAAATCTCGTAATTCTCGGTTACTGCGTTCTAGTGCTTTGGCATAGCGACGAAGCTTTTCTTCCGCTATTTTTTTATCGGATAAATCGTGTAAAATACCGGTATAAATGATTTGATCTTTTAGCTTCACTTCACTTACACTTAAATGAAACGGAAAGGTCTCTCCATCTTTTTTTAGTCCAGTTACTTCTCTGCCTATGCCTATAATTTTTCGTTTCCTAGTGGTTTGGTAATTATGAAGATACTGGTCATGCCCACTTTTATCAGGTTCTGGCATCAGCATTTTAATATTGTTACCAATTACCTCATCAGGATCATAACCAAATAATTTCGCTGCTGCAGGATTGATACTTTCTACAATGCCTCTGCGATTGATGGTAATGATACCATCTACTGCTGTTTCGATAATGGAGGTCAGGCGAGACTTCCCTTCGGCTACTTCTTGCATGACCTGCTTCCGATGGGTGATATTATTAATATAGGCTATTGCCAAATTTTGCCCATCATGTTGGATATGTCCCAAACTAATTTCTACTGGAAAAGTAGAACCATCTTTGCGTTGGGCATATAATTCCAAGCCTTCCCCCATTACTCGCTCTGTTGGATGTTCGTGATACTTAGTTCGATGCTGATGATGGGAGGCCCTAAAGGCATCAGGAACTAGAATATCTACATTTTTTCCATCTAATGCTCCTTTTTCATACCCAAATAAGCCTTCGGCAAAGGGGTTGGCTTTGGCAATCTTGCCATCGGGTTGTACCAATATAATACCAATGGTAGCATGTTGGTACATGGCCTGAAAAATGTCTGTTTGCTTCAATGTTTAGATATAAGCTTTGAAATTAATATTAAAGGTAATAAAAATGAAGCAACTCTAGTGATTTGCACATGTAACAATCTGCACACATTTAGATACATAAAGATTTAAAAGATTTTGATAATTGGGTATAGAAATTCAGTCCTTCATATGATATAACAAAAGTGGAAAGCTTCTCTGTCAAAATGAGTGAGATCATCATCAATGAGTTTGGCGAAAAAAGACCAAGTTTACAGTATTGATTTTTATCACCCTTCTTACGAATGTGATGTGAGAGCAATAACAGATTTTCTAGCAAAGTACGTTTTTCTGTCCAACCTAATATAGGTCATACAGCTAAAAGGTATCAAATAATAGGATTTAGCACTACACAATCGGATTACCAAACGAATCTACCTCCAACCCTTTACTTTAGCGGAGACCGAAAAGTACTTAAAAAGTCGCCATATTAATTTTGATCGTTATCAGATTATGCATTTGTATATGGCGATGGGTGGCATTCCACATTATTTAAAAGAAGTGCGAGCTGCTCGAAGTGTCATTCAAAACATTGATTATCTCTGTTTTTCCAATGCAGGAATATTAACTGATGAATTTTTAAAATTATATCCTTCTTTATTTGAAAAGTCAGATAACCATATTGCAGTAGTGAGAGCTTTAGCCAAAAAGCGGAAAGGCTTAGTGAGAAAAGATATTATTGAAACCGCAAAAATCACGAATGGAGGAGGAACAACTAGAGTGTTAGAAGAGTTGGAACAATCCGGATTTATTACTTCTTATCATCCGTTTGGAAACAAGAAAAAGCAAAAACTATATCGGTTGACGGATGAGTACTCTCTATTTTATTTACAGTTTATAGAAAATACAAAAAGTGCAGGCCCAGGAACTTGGCAGCATTTAAGTCAAAGTAGTGGCTATAAAAGTTGGAGTAGTTACACTTTTGAAAGCATCTGTATGAAACATTTATTACAAATCAAAAAAGCTTTGGGAATTGCTAATGTGTATACAGTGCCTTACTCCTTTACAAACAAAGGAACCTCCAAAGAAAAAGGAGCGCAAATAGATTTAGTATTGGATAGAGCAGACTCCGTTATTAATTTGATAGAAATGAAATTCCACAAGGAAGGGTACAGTCTTTCTAAGTCGTATGCAGCACAGTTAGCTCAAAAAAGTAGTGTTTTTAAAAGCACTACTAGTACTAAGAAACACCTCTCTTGGGCGATGATAACTGCTTTTGGGTTTAAGCCGAATACACATAGCTTAGGGTTAATTGAAAATCATATTACGATGGATGTGTTGTTTGAAGATATTGCTTTGGATTATTAGTGCTCAAACATTCTGCCAAGAATATTGATTTAACCAGCAGCAGGAATAGTATCAAAAGCCACCGCTTGGCTCGTTTGCAATAAATAATCTTTGATTGCAGAAAGCATCGACTTATTAGAAGCATGAACCTCCCGGTTCACATTAAACAAGGTAGAACGCTAACAAGAAAATTCCTAGACCAGCTAGAAATTCCCATATATTGAAATTGGTAAACACCGTGTTGAATTGAGAATTGAAAATGGAGAATGGAGAA
Source organism: uncultured Saprospiraceae bacterium (assembly GCA_937973995.1). Classification (GTDB taxonomy): domain Bacteria; phylum Bacteroidota; class Bacteroidia; order Chitinophagales; family Saprospiraceae; genus JAFMDF01. Next base: position 828 of record CALJIQ010000085.1, on the reverse strand, counting down.
TGTCCATCCTCCATTTGGCATTCTCAATTAATTAAGCATTAGCAAAAAAATCACGAGCATAAGCAACCTTCTGATTTTCGGTCAGCCGACTATGAGTCGTTTCATACCCTTTAAGCGCAGGATGAAAATTGGTACTAGCTTTAATAGCTTTCACCAACCCTTCTTTTGCTTCTGCTGGTCCGAACACTAAGACCTCATTAGCTGCTTGTACGGCCTCCATGATCTTTTCATAGTAGGCTTTTTCCTGATGTTTACGTCGTTCCAAATAATGTTTTTCAGATATAGTATCCGTAGCACCATAACGCAACTTTGCTCTTGCACCACCTTTAGGCTTAGAGGTATCTATATCAGAATCGATAGTCGTAATGGAGGATTTTTGTCCTCTTAAGGTAATTAAGTTAGCATTTCTAAAATCTAACCAAATCGCAATTTTTGTCTTTTTCATAAGCAAGAATTTTTAGTACAAAGAAGCCCTCTTTTGTACTTAGTATAGGTGAAGAAAATCACCTTCACGCAATGACTTTTATCACCTATTTCCTTACGAGGTGGTAGTAATTTGCAGCTATTAGTTTATCAGTCACTTAAATCAATTTGGTTCTTTGACATATATCGTGAAATAACACAATCCGCAAATCATATTGGCATCGAGCCAATATGATTTGCACAAGGGTTTCTAAAGGGGCAGCTCAGGCTTTGCCTGAGCTGCCCCTTTAGAATCCCTTGTGCAAATCAGATTGGCTTTATATTTGGCTGTCCTATTTGTAGTTAAGGGAGTAGAAAAAATAATCTATTCAAGGTTTATTTCCCGCAAAGTCTCGCTAAGTCAAA
>CALJIQ010000084.1 GCA_937973995.1 uncultured Saprospiraceae bacterium | reverse complement strand
CCACGGCGAAATATAGATTTTCTGCCCCCAAACCCCATAGTCCCGCTGCCGTAGGCAGCGATTTCAAAAAGTGTATAGTAGTGTGTGTCAACTTAATCAATCTAATTTCTTTAAAATGATGTTGTCAATTAAGCGGATATTTCCTGCCCAAACAGCGGCACAAGCTACCACATAAGGCGATTCTTCAACGTCATTGATCGGTTGTAGGGTATAACCATCTACTATGTCTAAGTACTCAGGTTTAAAATCTGGTAAACTGCCCAATTGCGCCAATGCTTTTTCCTTTACTTGTTGCACAGAATGGCTCGATAACCACTCATTTAAACTAGATAAGGTTTTTGAAATAATAGTGGCATTTGCTCTATTTTCTGGTGTTAGACGCACATTCCTAGAGCTTAATGCTAAGCCATCTTCTTCCCGTATGATGGGGCAAACAACTAACTCTGTTGAGCTACCCATTTGCTTGAGCATGTGGTAGATTAAGGTGAATTGTTGAAAGTCTTTTTGTCCCATATACAAGCGATCAGGTTGCACAATATCTATCAAACGATAGACTACTTGTACAACTCCATCAAAATGTCCAGGACGATGAAAACCCTCCATAACTTTATCAATTTGACCAAAATCAAACGTGGGAATAGTTAAATTGTCAGGATATATTTCTGCTACACTTGGGTAGAATAATACATCGTTTTTAAGACTTTCTAACAACGCCATATCGGGTGCCTCTGTGCGAGGGTATTTTTCTAAATCTGCAGGGTCATTAAACTGAGTGGGGTTCACAAAAATGCTACACACACTTAGGCCATTTTCTGCCTTTGATTTTTTAATTAAGGAGGCATGACCTCGATGTAAAGCCCCCATCGTAGGGGCATACCCGATTTGCATACCCTTTGCTCTTTGAGCGGCAAGGTAGGCTTTTAATTCTTCTACTTTTTTAAATAGAACCATACATGATTATTGATAGTGATTGGTGACTGGTAAGTTGGTAATTGGACTTAATACTTACCTTAAGATTTATGCTATATTCAGGGGTGTCTCGTCTAGTTATCACCAATCACCTACACAGACCGAATTCTCTAAAAAACAGACCTTTAGAGATCGGATAAGTAACGAATAAAAAGAGACTCTTAACTAGAGTTTAACGACTATAAAAGGGAGTAAAGTAAGGAAAAGTGGCTTTTTTTTGCTAATTTTGCAAATCCTTTCTGAGAAAGTTTAGAGTCAGGCCAAACGAAATGTACGCCATCAAAAATCTTTTTCACAAAAAAAGATGTTTGGTTAATAATCGTTTTTTTAATTCAAATAGGTTTTAATGAGTAAGAAGAAGGTTTTGATTGTGACGCAGGAGATGAATCCTTATACCGCCCTCTCCGAAATTTCCGAAATTGCTCGGAAACTCCCCCAATACGTTCAAGAAAATGGTATGGAAATCCGAATTTTGATGCCAAAATTTGGAACGATCAATGAGCGCCGACATCGCTTACACGAAGTGGTGCGCTTATCAGGAATGAATATCATTGTCAACGATGATGATTTTCCATTGATTATAAAGGTGGCTTCGGTGCAAGGTGCAAGAATGCAAGTCTATTTCTTGGATAATGAGGATTTCTTTAAGCGCAAGTCCATTTTTACGGATGCTAAAGAGAAGCCGTTCGAGGATAATCCTGACCGAATGATATTCTTCTGCAAGGGAGTATTAGAAACGGTTAAGAAATTTGGATGGCCGCCTGATATCATTCATTGCCACGGTTGGATGACCAGTTTAATACCATTGTATCTAAAATCTGCCTATAAAACAGAACCACTTTTTGAGAATTCAAAAGTAGTTTTCTCTGCGTATAGTAGCCAGATAGGAACGCCCTATGACGAATCTTTCTTGGAAAAAGCGTCGATCAATAACTTAGAAAGTACCGATCTTTCTGCTTATACCAAAGATGGCAGCTTCACTTTGTTAAATGGAGCTATACAATCCTCAGATGCAGTTATTGTAGGCAGCGATGCCTTAGGAGATTCCGTTTTAGATGAAATTAAGATGGCGGGTAAACCGGTATTGGGGTATCCTGAAGATGATGAGTACTTACCGTCTTATCTTGAATTTTATAACTCGCTCCTTGAAGAACAAGAAACAGTAGAGTCATAAATGACACTTACTCTTTTATTATAAATTAACACGAGGAATAGTGACTATCCAATAATCATCATTATTCCTCGTTTTTATTTGTACCCATTCAAAATACAAATCATACTACAGAAAAGGCTTAACTGAATAATGAGACAAAATTGTATTCCACTCTTACTATTATCCATTCTAATTAGTTGTTTCGCTTGTACAGAACCCACATTAATTGGATCGGATTTATTACAAGAAGATCAGGCTAATCTAAACTTTAGAAATGATATTCCAATTGATGTTAAAAACATCAAAGGAGAATCCGTTCCAACCTATAATCGGTTCCCAACTTTACAATTGGAACATTATTTACTTGGGCAGTTAGAAGATGAGCAATTTGGTAAGAGTACCGCTAGTTTGTACACTCAGTTAGCTCGCAGTGTAGGTCGTCCTGATCCATCCATTCTTGTAGATTCTTTGATTCTTTCTTTTGCCTACGATACGATTGGATTTTATGGCGACCTTTCCAAACCATTTGAATTAGAAGTTTTTCGAGTAACAGAAGATTTAGATCCAAGTGCTGATTATTTTTCTAATCAGGTATTTGCGGTTGAGATGGAGCCTATTGGATCAGCAACGGTATCGTTGTCGCTTGATAGTGTAGCTATCACAAATTATTCCAATGGTGTCTCTACTACCACAATAGAACCACCCCATATTAGAATTCCCTTAGACGAACTTTTTGGGGAACTATTGGCAGAGGATACTACTATTTATCAATCAGATACTACCTTTCAGAACTTTTTTAAGGGTTTATATATTAAACCTGCGGCCTCCTCTAATGGGATAGTTCCTTTAAGATTTGATAATGCTATTAGTCGCTTGACCATGTATTATCGACCTAAAGCTAGGGACATCAAACAAGAGTATCGTTTCCCATTTTTATTCTCACAAGCTCGAGTAAATAGTTTTGAACATATTCATGAAGGAAGCGAGGTAGCACAAACACTTGATATAAATAATACAGACTTATTGTATTTACAATCTATGGCAGGTTTAAACATGGAAGTAAACTTTCCTGATTTATCTAGTTTAAATAACATTGTCATTAATAGAGCCGAGCTAGAATTTACAGTAGCATCCAATACGGTTAGTCCTTCTTTTCCAATAGTAGATCAGTTACTAGTTACAAGGGAAGATCAAGGAGAACGAACAGCAGTTATTGACGTAAGAAATGCTATTGTAGGGTCTGAGCCTATAAGAACAAGGGTGTTTGGAGGGAATCCAGTTGAGGAAACTATTAATGGTGTCACCTTAACAAAATATCGAATCAATATTTCTGCACATTTTCAAGATATAGTATCCAATACTGCCTCTAATAGTATCACTATATCTGCTGGTACGGAGGAATTTTTGTACTATCTGTCTGTTGTACCAAAAGCAGAGAATGCGAATCAGGTGATTTTCTATGGCACGAACCATCCAGATTTGGCTCCTAAATTGAACTTGACTTTTACCACTCTATAGGAAAATATTATTGATTCTATCAAACACTTCTTTGTATTTGCGTATAATTGAATAGGGCAAACTATCTCTTTATTTCTCCTATCAAACTGTATTAATATGCCCCTTCGTTTGTTTAACCAAACTCACCTACAAAAGCTAAATTGTCTAACACTTTAAACTAATTAATATGTGTGGAATTGTTGCCTATCTTGGTAATAAGCAAGCCTATCCAATTCTGATTAATGGGCTAAAAAGACTAGAATATAGAGGATATGATAGTGCAGGTGTTGCGCTATTGAATGGTACAATGAATGTTTTTAAAAAGAAAGGGAAGGTTCAAGATTTAGTTGATTCTATTGAAAATAAATCAACCAAAGGAACCATAGGAATGGGACATACTCGTTGGGCAACACATGGCAAACCTGATGATATTAATGCACACCCTCATATTTCTACAAGTGGGAAGCTAGTGTTAGTTCACAATGGTATCATTGAGAATTATGCTATTCTAAAAGAGGCGTTGAAAAAAATCGGTCATGTATTTAATACAGAAACGGATACAGAAGTATTGGTTAATTTAATTGAAGAAGTTCAAAAAACGGATAAGATTTCCTTGGAAGAAGCGGTTAGAGTGGCTTTAACAAAAGTGACAGGGGCGTATGCCATAGTAGTGATGGATAAGGATGAGCCTAATAAGTTAGTAGCCGCTCGAAAATCAAGTCCATTGGTAGTGGGGATAGGCGATGACGAATTTTATTTAGCCTCTGATGGTACTCCAATAGTAGAACATACCAGAAAAGTAGTTTATATAAAAGATGAAGAAATTGTAACACTTACTAGAGCGGGGGAAATGAGTATTATGTCCATATCCAATGAAAAGCAAACACCTTTTATCCAAGAACTGGAGATGGAAATTGAGAGTTTAGAAAAGGGAGGATATGATTATTTCATGCTAAAAGAAATTAATGAGCAACCCAATACCATAAGAGAATGTATTAGAGGTCGCCTAAACGCTGAAGAAGGTTGGATAAAGCTGAGTGGCGTAGATAATATGCTGAATAAATTAATTAATGCGCAACGGTTCATTTTTGTAGGCTGTGGTACCTCTTGGCATGCCGGGTTAATAGGAGAATATTTATTTGAAGACTTAGCAAGAGTATCCGTAGAGGTAGAATATGCTTCTGAATTTAGATATAGAAATCCAATTATTACAGATAAAGACATTGTATTTGCGATTTCTCAATCGGGAGAAACGGCTGATACTTTGGCGGCTATTCAATTAGCAAAAGAGAGGGGGGCTTCTATCTATGGAGTGGTAAATGTCGTAGGTTCTTCCATTGCTAGGGCAGCAGATGAAGGGTCTTACATACATGCAGGGCCTGAAATTGGCGTTGCTTCAACAAAAGCTTTCACTGGTCAAGTGACCCTACTTAGTATGATTGCGCTTACCTTGGCACATAAAAAAGGGACTATTTCAAATGCTTACTACCGACAACTAATTACAGAATTGGAGCTAATTCCTCAAAAGGTAGGGGAAGTCTTAAAAATAGAGAACCAAATCAAGTATATCGCTAAAGAAATACAAGATGCTCCAAATGCTTTATACTTAGGGAGGGGGTATAATTTCCCAGTAGCTTTAGAAGGCGCCTTAAAATTGAAAGAGATTTCGTATATCCATGCAGAAGGGTATCCTGCTGCAGAGATGAAACATGGTCCTATCGCGCTTATAGATGAGAATATGCCAGTTATCGTTATGGCAACCAACAAAAGTGCTTATGAAAAGATTATTAGTAATATCCAAGAAGTAAAAGCAAGAGGTGGACGGGTAATTGCTATTATAACAGAAGATGATAAAGAAATTAGAGAATTGGCGGACTATTCTATCGAAATCCCAGAAACAGAAGAACCGCTTACTCCGCTAATATCAGTTATACCACTACAATTACTATCCTATCATATCGCTTTATTGAGAGGATGTAATGTAGATCAACCGAGAAACCTAGCAAAATCGGTTACAGTTGAGTAAATTTACAACTCGATTTTGCTTGAATCATTTTGATTGTTGACTTTATCAACACTCAAAATTCAAAATTCCACAACAAAAATGATGGTAGATAACTACTTAAATATGGAATACAACTCTCAACGAGAGTTATTGATTATTCCAGAATATGGTCGAAATATACAGCGACTTATTTTACACAGTAAATCAATAGAAGACGATGAAGAGCGGCAAGAGTTTGTGGAAAAGGTCGTGAAGTTAATGCAGCAAATGCATCCTCAGAATAGAAATATCGAAGATTATAAAGAAAGACTGTGGAAGCATGTATTTAGAATCGCAGAATACGATTTGAAGGTAGCTCCACCTAGTGGCATTATTCCTACGCCAGAAGATTATAAGAAAAAGCCTGAAAAGATTGCTTATCCAAAAGCGGAAGCGAGATTCAGGCACTATGGTAATAATGTACAGCAGTTAATCCAGAAAGCGTTGACGATGGAAGAAGGACCTAAGCTTTTAGGATTCATAAAAGTCATTGGGTCTTATATGAAATTAGCATACAAAACTTGGAATAAGGAGCATTATGTAAGTGACGATATTATTAGAAATGATTTATTGACGCTATCAGATGGAAAATTAACGTTACCTGAAGATACTTCTATCGATGACCTAGCAAACGCTAAAAAGCGTAAGAAAAACGACGGAAGAGATAGCAGAGATCATAGAGATCGAGATAAAAGAGGAAGAAATAACTATAGAAATGGAAGAAATAGCGGAGGACGTCACAGAAGATAAATTTTTTGTTTATCTTTGCAATAGTTTAAACATATTGTGTACTATTAAATAAAAATTTATCATGTCTTTCGAAGTAGTAGGTCGTTTACATAAAAAATTCGATACCGAGAAAAAAACCGAATCTTTCCAAGCAAGAGAGTTCGTTATTGAAGTGGAAGGTCAATATCCACAATTTGTAAAATTTCAACTGGTTCAAGATCGTTGCTCCGTTATTGATAACCATAATGAAGGAGATACGATTAAAGTACATTTTGATTTAAGAGGCAGGGAATGGCAAGGGAAATACTTTACCAACTTGAACGCTTGGCGTGTAGAAGCCAATACTGCTCCCGCAGAAGGTGCGCCCCCTCCAGCTGCAGAAGGTGCTTTTCCTTCTTTGAGTGATGCGCCTGCTTCTGTTGAGGATGACTTGCCTTTCTAGTAGGGATCAATTATTGATTACTGATTATTAATTATACCGTGGTGTGATGCTTAGAAATAATTAATAATCAGTAATTAGTAATCAACTTTCATTTCCTTTTTTTACCCACCATCCTGTTACTCCATGAATCGTTTAGACCTTCTTTTTGCCGACGGACGCAAAGATATTCTCAATATTTTCTTTACCGCAGGACATCCTAATCTAGCAGATACGGAAACCATCATTCTTGAATTGGATCGAGCAGGAGTGGATTTAATTGAGGTAGGTATTCCCTACTCCGACCCCTTGGCGGATGGACCTACGATTCAGGCAAGTAGTATGCAGGCATTGAAAAATGGAATGACAGTAGATTTGTTATTTCAACAAGTAGCTGCTGCTAGAGAAAAGAGCAATGTTCCATTGATTCTGATGGGGAATTTCAACCAAGTCATGCAGTATGGGGAAGAACGGTTTTTTAGAAGATGTAAAGAGGTTGGAGTGGATGGGCTTATCTTACCTGATTTACCTGTTTATGTATTTGAAGAGGAATATAAATCCTTTTTTGAAGAATTAGATTTAAGAATTAGTTTTTTAATAACTCCTCAAACCAGCGATTCCCGCTTACGTCAAATTGATAATCTTACCAAAGGGTTTATTTATATGGTTTCTCGCTCCTCGATTACGGGAGCAAAAAAGGATATTAGTGAGCAACAACTAGCCTATTTTAACCGCATCAATAGCCTAGAGTTAAAAAATCCTCGACTAATTGGTTTTGGTATTTCTAATAATGCCACCTATGCAACGGCTTGCCAATATAGCAGTGGGGCAATTATCGGCAGTGCTTTTATAAAAGCTTTAGAAAAAGGAGAAGCATTACAACCTACTATTGCTAATTTTGTTAAAATGATAAGAGCGCCAGAAGTAGTGAT
>CALJIQ010000083.1 GCA_937973995.1 uncultured Saprospiraceae bacterium | reverse complement strand
TTTCGAGTTGAAAATCAATAGTTTGCGGTTCTGAGGAAGAAAAAATTAGTGCGTTTAGCGAGCTAAATAAGCTCATTTTTTCAAAGTCAGGTTCGTAAAATATTGGTTTTCAGCCGATAGAAATTTAGACATACTCTTAGTTTCATCAAACAAACTATGCATAAGTTACCAATTTTTCTCTTCTCGGCTTTTTTACTATTTATAGTTGTTGATACCTCCTATGCCCAATCCATCTCAATAAGTTCCACCCAGAAGTTATCTGAAGCCCCTCCCTCTAAAGTGGGTGTTTCAGAAAAAAGGTTGGCTAGAATAGATGCACATTTACAAAAAAATGTAGCAGATGGGAATGTACCAGGAGTAGTAGCATTGATCGCTCGCAATGGAAAGATTGTTTACCACAAAGCCTATGGACAAGCAGATGAAACAGGGCGGCCACTCCAAAAAGACCATATATTTAGAATTGCCTCTCAAACCAAAGCCATTACTTCCACCGCTGTTATGATACTATGGGAAGAGGGACATTTTGATCTGGATGATCCTATTGAAAAATATATCCCAGAATTTAAAGAGGCAGTTATTTTAGATTCTTTAATAGCAGCAGATACTACCTATTTGACGAAGCCTGCGGAAAAGAAAATTACCATTCGTCATTTGTTGACCCACACTTCAGGTATTGGCTATGGTGTGATTGACGGCGATCCTCGCATGAAGAAAATCTATGCGAAAGCGGGGGTGACCGATCTATATACGACCAAAGATATATCCATCGAACAAAGCATAAAGAAACTAGCCAGCTTACCCTTACATCATGAACCAGGGTCTAAATGGACTTATAGTGAAGGCTTAGATGTGTTGGGCTATTTCATTGAAATTATTTCAGGGATGCCATTTGATCAATTTCTACAAACTCGCATTTTTGATCCCTTAGGCATGAAAGATACTTATTTTTATTTGCCACAAGAAAAGGCGGAACGATTAGTAGCGGTACAGCACAAGAAAGATGGAAAATGGCAAAATTATCCGATTACTTTTTACGATCCTTTATACCCTATAAAAGGAGCAAAGAGGTTTTTTTCAGGGGGAGCAGGTTTGTCGAGTACCGTTCAGGATTACGCCGCCTTTTTGCAGATGTATCTGAATAAAGGCACATTAAATGGGCATCGATTATTAAGTAGAACTACGGTAGATGTTATTATGAAAAATCAAATACCAGACATCAACCTATGGGGTAGCAAAGAAAACTATCATGGACTAGCGTTTGGCGTGGTGGCTGAAAGAGGGGCGGCGAAAGGTGGGCAAGGAAGCGAAGGCACCTTCCAATGGGGCGGTTATTTTAATACTCAATACTTTGCCGATCCTCAAGAACAATTAATTGGTATTTTATTTAAACAAACCCAAGGACCGATAGATGAAGATCCCTTAGGAAAATTTAAGCGGATGATTTGGAGTATAATTGTGGATTGATTTGCTTGTTAATAGCTTAGGAACGGTGACAAAATAAATTTATATTCTATGCTGATTCTTTTGCACCTACTTTTCGTTTAAAAAAAAATAGTCATTATGCTAAGGCATAACTCCTATTTTGTTGCCTCGATTAGGCACAAAATAACCTAGCCTGAGAATGCAAATTTATTAAATCATCGTTCCTTACATGAAAAACCTCTTTAACCAACATCTGCCATTCTCTCCAGCTACCTTTCCAATCAATTATAGTTGGGTAATTCTACTAGTTGGTATTATTGGAGTTATCATGAGTATCCCAGGGCAGACGATGGGGGTCAGTGTTTTTACTGATTCTTTACTAACGGCCTTGTCCTTAGAGCGACTGGAATTGTCCAATGCTTATTTAATAGGGACGCTACTAAGTGCTACTTTGCTACCTAAAGTGGGACGATTGTATGATAAATATGGTGGTAGAATATTAGCCATGTTGGCGGCTGGTTTAATGACTATAACTTTATTGTTGATAGCTTCCTGTGAAGGTATTGTACAAGCGATCAGTCCCTTTTTTGCCTCTGGAAAGATACTTCCTTTTGTAGTAATTACCCTTCTATTTTTTATGCTTCGGTTTTCTGGGCAAGGTGTGTTGACAATGGTTTCTAGAACCATGTTGATGAAATGGTTCATTGAAAATAGAGGGTTTGCCAATGGCCTGAGTGGGGTAGCGGTGGCTTTTGGATTCTCCATTGCTCCAGGCATCTTTAACGGGATGATAGAGGAAATAGGCTGGCAGCTGACCCTTCAAAGATTGGGATTGGTTGCCTTCGGATTTGTGTTCTTTGCTTATTTGTTTTTTCGGGATACTCCTGAAAGCAGTAATTGCGAGCCAGATGGAGGTAAAATATTATTCCCATCCGAACATAAAAAAACGAGTTTACCAGACCAAGCTGCAACAGTGTCCCAAGCAAGAAAAACCTTTACTTTTTGGACCTTTAATTTGACGATTGCCTTAATGGGTTTGTATTATACTGCCATTACCTTCCATATTGCAGATATTTTTGAAAAGGCGAATATGAGCAGGAGTGTTGCTTTTACTATCTTTGTCCCCAGCGCATTTATTTCCTTATTTTGTAATTTTTTTGGGAGTTGGATCAGCGACTATATTCAACTCAAATATCTCCTTTTTGCAGAATTGATCGGTATATTAATTTCCGCATTTGCGGTGATGTATTTAGCTACCTATCCAATATGCTACTATTTATTGATCGTAGGGAATGGAATAGTGACAGGTTTGAATGGCGTATTAGCCAGTGTGAGTTGGCCTCGTTTCTTTGGACTAGGTCATTTGGGAGCGATCACCGGGTATGCAATGAGTTGGAATGTTGGAGGCAGTGCACTAGGCCCCGCCTTATTTAGTTTTTTTGAAAGGCAATCAGGTACCTATGAATGGGCTTGTTGGATTGTTATTGGGATAGTACTTGTTTTAATGATGATGGGTCGAATGGTAAGGGAAAATTGATCTTAATACTTGCCCCTTGAACTTAAAAATTGTTCTCTTAAAATTTCAAAAGACCAACTCCTTTAATTAATTGTATTTTTGCCATAACGCCATAACGCCATAACGCCATTTTCCTTGAAATTTGAAAAATACAACATATCACCAGACTTAAAAAGGAGTATTGCCGCTTTGGGTTTTAAAAGACCTACGGATATTCAGTACAAAGCCATCCCTCATATTTTGAAAGGAGAGGATGTATTAGCCATTGCCCAAACGGGTACAGGAAAAACTGCTGCCTTTGCCATCCCAGTATTGAATATGCTGCATGAGCGGAGATTGAGACAGCGTCGATCAGATGGTATCAAATGCTTGGTGATGGTGCCTACAAGAGAACTAGCCATTCAGATAACGGAAGTATTTTTAGAACTAGGACGGCATTTAAAAGTACGATCATTTTGTATTTTTGGTGGCGTGGAACAGGAAGGGCAAATTGATAAATTGGAAAAGGGTATAGATTTATTGGTGGCTACGCCTGGAAGGATGTTTGACTTAGTGAGTCAAGGATATTTAGACCTGAGTAGGGTAGAGGTGCTGATTTTAGATGAAGCAGATCATATGCTAGATTTAGGCTTTTTAAAAGATATACAAGATGTGCTTAGGCATTTGCCTAAACGTAGACAAACGCTTTTTTTCTCAGCCACCATTGATGAACAAATAAAAAAACTGGCTTATTCTCTAGTCAATAAACCGATCCGTATTCAAATTTCTCCACAAGATCCGATTACGAAAAAAGTACAGCATAGTGTCGCATTTATTGAAATGGATGAAAAACGATTTTTTTTGGAGCGATTGATCAAAGAACATCCAGCAGATAAAATATTAGTTTTTGTTCGGACGAAGGTTCGAGCAGAAAGAGTATTAAAAGCGATGCAGCGAGTAGCTATTCCAGCCTTGAATATACATGGGGATAAAGAACAAAAAGAACGCTTGCAAGTATTAAATCAATTCAAGAAAGGAACGGTAAAATTATTAATTGCCACGGATGTGAGTGCTAGAGGAATTGATATTCCTGATGTTCAATATGTCATTAACTATGATGTGCCAGAACAAGCAGAGAATTATGTACATAGAATTGGTAGAACGGGTAGAGGTACCCAATCTGGTTATGCGGTTTCCTTTTGTAGTGAGGCAGAGAAGCCACTACTGAAAAGCATCGAACAGTTAATAGGAAAGTCTATTACTACTTTAGAAATAGGAAAAGGAGACTACCAAGCGACGGTTGATTTCTCTGCGGACCAACGACCTGATTGGAAATCCCTACAAGAGGAGATGGATGCCTTTGAAGCTGTGCAGCGCAAGAAAAAGAAATCAAAAAGGTAAAGGTGGATGAAATTATTTGCCAACCTAACAAAATCCTTTAAGCAATATGCGCAATGGAAGCAATTGCTGAAACAGATAAAACCTCCTCTTGGTTTTAATCCTCCATCTACTCCTTCTAGTCCTGATTATACCAAACTGTCTCATTGGGCAGCTCACCCTAAAATACCTTCTAAAATTCATTTTACCCCTGCTGGTATTCCCGAAAATGACAGTTGGAAAACGGGTCAGGTAGATTGTTTTTTTATACACCCCACCTTATATTTTAGTCCTGATAATTGGAATGCCTCCATTGATGCCGCAGCGACCAAAGAATTAATAGACGAACTAATCATCCCCGGTCAAGCATCCGTTTTTAATAGCAGTTGTAGAATTTTTGCTCCCAGATATAGACAAGCCACTTTTTACAGTTTTTTAAAAGCCTCAAAAAATAGCCGTCAGGCACTTACTTTAGCAGGAGATGATATACTCTTAGCCTTTGAGACGTATTTGAAAAAATGGAATCAAGGACGACCTTTTTTTATTGCAGGTCATAGTCAAGGTGCCTTGCATGCCATTCGCTTACTAGAAGAAAAAATACAGCATACCTCATTGGCAAAAAAACTAGTGGCAGCGTATCCTATCGGCTATCAATTTCCATTGGATAAATTCAAACGCACGCTGGTTAATATGCCTGCTGCTACTGCTAGTGATGATATTCATTGTTTGGTAACTTGGGATACTTTTTTAGAGACAGGCAAACCACTTTCCTTCTTGGATAAGGCAGAAATGTGTTATTACGAAAATGGAACATTGACTTGGGAACGTAGAGCCTTTAAGAAATTAGTAGGACATAATCCCTTGTCATGGAAGCAAAAAAAGGATTGGGTCTCTGCCACTCATCACAAAGGTGGGGTACATGTACTACTGGAGAGAAGCCAGAAAATGACTTTAGATCAAATTGTTTCTCAAAAGCCAATGGGCTTAATCTGTACCGAGCTATCAGCACCTTATCCCAATTTAGTGAAAACTAAAATTGGCAAAAAGGGACTATTATTTGTAAGCCCACCTACCCATCGTCTATTTCGAAATTTTGTAATTCCAGGGGGAAGCTTACATGTCTTTGATATAGCCTTATTTTATATGGATTTAAGAGCAAATATAAAAGAGCGGTGGGTTAATTATCAAAGGGAATACAAAAAACAATAGGGCTACAATAGCCCTATTGCTCAAAATCGGATTCGTATAAAATATTTCTTTATTGTTGAACTATGTTAATAGTCATTGGTCAGTGTGTCATTGGTCATTAATTTTACAAGTTGACTAATGACTAATGACTAATAACCATTCTAACAATTACAACAACCATTTTGTGTTAAATTAGGATTTCTATCCACATCTCTTTGTGGCAAGGGCCACACACTATCACAAGCATCATAACCAATCGGTCCTAAGACTTGCTCTGCCATTCCTCTTCTTCTCAGATCTATCAATCTGAAGGGACCCTCAAAAGCAAATTCTACAAAGCGCTCTTGTAAGATAGCTTCTACATAATTAGTGCCATCTAATTCGATAGCTCCTAGACCAGCCCTTGCCCGTACTTGGTTGATATACATACTGGCAGTACCGAAGTCTCCCATTTCTGCTGCTGCTTCGGCAGCGATTAAGACCATTTCAGCATGTCTAATAAAGAAAATGGGATCTGTAGCAGTACCTGCTATCCCTGCATCAAAACTTGGGTATTTCGTTCCGTATGGAACAGAAGCAGAACTAGTATCTATGGATGCAGCAAATCTGGTATCTCCTTCTTCAAAGGCAGTAAGAATAGTTTGAGAAGGACCAATGGAATATCGTCCGCCAAAATCAGCAGGACCGTAAAAGAAATTAAGTACATTCCCATCCGTAGAGGTGAAATTCAAACTATAAATTTGATCTTCTAAATAAGGTACAGTCGCTAGATCAAACCCATCTCCTACGACGGATTGTGCTAAGGATAAAGCATCAGACCATCTACCTTGATATAAAGCAACTCTTGCTAAAAAAGCATTTGCTGCTTGTTTACTAGCGGCAAATGGTCCAGTGTCAGCTGTTACATTTTGACTAGCATCCGTAAAATCTGCAATGATTTGATCATAAATTCCGCTTGCTGCTGTGGTAGGTACATTTAAAGCTTCTCCCACATCTGTAGTGGGTTGTAAAATTAAAGGCACATCATTCCAAAGAGTTACTAGTTGTAAGTAATTGTGCGCTCGGATAAACTTTGCTTGACCTATGATATCCTGTTTGTCCTCTGCTGTGAAATTGGGATCGGTTACTTGTGGAACTAAAGCAATTACGTTGTTTGCATTATTGATCGTTACATAAAGACCAGTGAAAACACCAGCCGCAGTTCCATTTGCAGGAAATACATTTAAATTTCCATATTCTAGTCTTGTAGGAAACGTACCAGTAGCTTCTGCCTCATCTGAAAAGAATTGTGGAAGCGATAACCACTTATCAAAATTTCCGTCTTGTAAAGAACTATAAACTCCATTTAATGCTGCTTTGGCAGAAGAAACATCCGTTATGGCGGATGCAGTTGGAATGGAATTGATAGGAGCTAGATCATCTAAATCAGCACAAGAAAAGGTACTGATTATTATAATGAATAGAAAAATATGTTTTTTCATGATTTTCAATTTTAGTTTGCCTCACGTAAAGAGCGCAAAGACGCAAAGCAATTTGTTAATCAACATTTTAGTAAATGATTGATTATTAGTAATAGCCCCCTTAGAAGGGTAGCCTTAGTTTAAAGGATTTAGAAACTTCAATTCTTCTATCCCTAAATCCTCCGATCCTTATATTTTAAAACCCTAGATTGATTCCAAAAACAATAGATCTAGGCTGTGGAAAAGTAAGGAAGTCCGTACCCAAGGCAGTGTTACCTCCATCGAATATATTAACCTCTGGATCGAACCAAGAATAATCAGTAGCGGTCCATAAGTTATACCCAGATGCATAAATCTTCACGCTAGATATGCCTTTTACATTTTCCAATACGGACTTAGGGATACGGTACCCAACGGTTAAAGTCTTTAATCGAATATAATCTCCATCTTCCACTAAACGATCAGAATCTCTTCTATTTCCATTCGGGTCATTTCGTACAATTCTAGGAATGTTTGTTTGATCTCCCTCTTCTCTCCAAGCATTATCCCAAGCTCTTTGCGTTGGAGCAAAGACGCTATTTAATCCTTCCGCAAAAGCAAGATTATTATTATAGATTTGGAACCCAGTAGCAAACTGGAAGAAAGCAGAAATTTCAATTCCATACACATTAATACTATTATTTAGCCCTCCAGTAAAGTCTGGTAAAGCCTTACCGATATAGGTTCGGTCATCGTCATTAATTACCCCATCTGGAGGTAAGTCATCCGAAGTTCCAAGTATCCCATCCTCACCAGCGCCACCTGCAATATCTTTAAAACGAATGTCTCCAGGTTCAGCACTCGATTGAGTGGCATGAGCATCTATTTCAGCTTGATTTTGGAAAATACCGTCGGTTAGATGGCCAAAAAATACGCCTATGGACTGCCCCTCTGCTACTCGGTTCGCAAAGCCTGAATCAAATGGAATGCCATCTACCAATTTTTTAACCGTATTCTTTAAATAGCCTAAAGTAAAAGTAGTATTCCAAGAGATGTTTTTGGTATTAATATTAAGCGTATTAATAGTTAAATCAATCCCTTTGTTTTCTACCTCTCCTACATTTTGGAGAACAGAAGTAAAACCAGAAGTAGTAGGTATCGGACGATCTAATAATAAATCTTCCGTATTTTTAATATAATAATCTATACTACCTGTGATTCGATCATTGAGAATTCCAAAGTCTAATCCAAAATTTGTTTGGGTAGTCGTTTCCCATTTCAAATCAGGATTTCCTAATTGAGAAGGAGCGGTACCTGGCGCATCAATATAGTTGGAACCTCCACCATATAGTTGTAATGCAGCAAAGTTTCCGATTACATTGTTTCCAGTTTGCCCCCATCCTGCTCTTAATTTTAAAGTACTAAAGGGACCATTAGCCAAGGCACTTTCATTTGCTAAATTCCAAGCAGCAGATACGCCTGGGAAATATCCCCATTTATTTCTAATAAATCTGGAAGACCCATCTGCTCTAAAAGTAGCGGTGAGGTAATATCTATCTTTATAATTATAGTTTAATCCGCCTAAGTAAGACTGTAAATTATCTCCTGTGAAACCACCATTAGTAGTCACGGGTTCTGCTCCAGAGGAGAGTCCTCGGAAGGCATCTGTTGGAAAATTAACCGCTTCAGAGAAGGTGGAATTGATTACATCTTCCTGAAAACTGATACCTCCATAAGCCGAAAAATTACCACCCCCCAATTGGTCGTTAAAATTCAATACATAGTCATGAATAATTCGGTTATCCGTAACCGTCGCTACTACAGCTCTACCATTATTAGAAGATTGTAAGACACGAGGTTCATAAATATTTTCGTTTTGGTTTAAACGATCTACCCCAAAAGTTACTTTGAAACTTAAATTATCCAAAATACTATAATTAGCAGCTATGTTACCAATGAGTCGACCTCTGCTGATAACATTATCATATTCCGTTACTGCTGCTACGGCATTTTCAATTCCAAAAGCAGAACCGTAAGAGCCATCTTCATTAAAAATAGGTACCACAGGAGGAATCAAAATAGACGCTCCCAATGCGCCAAAAATATTATTGTCGTTTTGTATTTGTCTAGTGTCTGAAGTAGTGTATCCCATATTCATACTAAACCCTAATTTTTCAGTAGCGATATGATTCACATTTAATCTACCAGAATATCTTTTGAAATAGGAGTTTTTCATAATACCCTGGTCATCACTAAAACCTGCGGAGGCATAATATTGGGTAGATTCATTCCCTCCAGAAATATTAGCATTATAATCTTGA
Source organism: uncultured Saprospiraceae bacterium (assembly GCA_937973995.1). GTDB lineage: Bacteria > Bacteroidota > Bacteroidia > Chitinophagales > Saprospiraceae > JAFMDF01. The sequence continues at coordinate 4,944 of CALJIQ010000083.1, read as the reverse complement.
ATGAGGGAAGTACGGAATACTTCATCCAACCATCTAGTATTGGCTTCTGTGCCAACGATATTAGATCCAAACTGCTGAGTGATATACTCTATATAGGTTGGTCCGTCTATGGCAGGTATTTTTTTTGCTAACCATTGATTACCATAAGAAGCATTTAAAGAAATTTTGGTACCTGTTTTACTACCTTTTTTTGTCGTTATAAGTACCACTCCATTAGCGGCTCTAGATCCATAAATAGCGGCTGTGGCTGCGTCTTTGAGGACTTCAATAGAAGCAATATCATCTGGGTTTAAATCAGAAATAACACTAACATTACTACCACCTAATCCTTCTTGGGCGAAGTCAAAATTATCCCCATTAATGACAGGTACACCATCTATTACATATAAAGGTTGGTTACTAGCAGAAATGGAAGTTCGTCCTCTTACATTTACATCAATCCCTCCACCTGGTTTGCCAGAATTTTTTACCACTTGTACACCTGCTGCTCTCCCTTGTAGAGCTGCTTCAAATGAAGGTAATTGAATGTTATCTATATCTTCTGTTTTTATAGAAGACACAGACCCTGTCAAATCTTTCCGCTTCTGAGGAGAGTATCCAATTACAATGACATCCTCTAAGCCTATCACATCATCACTCAAAGTAATCGAGTAGATATTGTCGGCACTAAGTTGTAGCACCTGTTCTTGGTACCCTGTGTAACTTATTCTAATTTCATTATACCCATCAGGCACTTGTAATTCAAAGTTGCCATCAAAATCTGTTGTGGTCCCTGAAGTTGTGCCAGTAACCAAAATAGAAGCTCCGATCATCGGTTCTTCTGCTGCATTTGTAATCGTACCAGATATGGTCCGCTGTGCAGTAAGCGTTGTAAGGCTAAGGAATGCCATACAACACAGCATAGTTTTAATAATTTTCATAACTAATCTTTTAGGGTTTGGGCATAAAAAACCCATCCCATTTATACGAATTTAAAATAATTTAAACTGAAAATTTTTGTTATGGGAATACAATGGCTACTCTATCTTTAGGCAAATGATAAGCCTACGGAAGATAGATAACTGATAACAGTTTATTAGCTAATTGAAAATATGGACTTCAAGTAGTTTGGGTAAAATATTGTTTTATGGTTAGAATTTTTATAGGGTTTACAATGATTAATTCGCAGTGCTATATTTTGGGATATGTAGTCTCTTATTTATAAACGAAACTAGAAAAGCTTCTGCTGCTTAGTCAGAATAGAATAGCGCAAAAGTATGATTAAATGTAAGGAAAAGTTTTCATATATCTTGCATATATTTTCACATATCCTGCATTTTATTATTTTCTTCGAACCTCTTTAGGCGTTTTTCCAAATACTTCTGAAAAACATCTGGTAAAAAAAGCGGGATCACGGAAGCCAACCGAATAAGCAATTTCAGCTATGGTCTTATCCGTTGTTTTTAATAAGACCAATGCATGTTTTAATTTTATGTGTCTAATATAAATGGTGGTGGAATATCCTGTTACTGCTTTTACTTTTCTATAAACTTGGGAGCGACTCATTCCCAAATCAAGACATAAATTTTCGATGGTCCAAACCTTATCTAATTCTTCTTCAACTAGTGTCGTTAACCTGACTAGAATAGGATCTTCCATTTTTTGGGAAGTGATCGTTGTAGTTGTTTCTGTTGTCGTTAACTGCTCTTTATAATAACGATGGAGCCTTGTTCTTTGCACTAATAATTGATCCAGTTTTGCCAATAATTCTTCTTGGTTAAATGGCTTCGAAATATAGGCATCTGCTCCTTTCCGCAATCCAGTAATACGAGAATCTGTATCTACTTTGGCGGTTAATAAAATAATGGGGATATGACCACTTCGCTCATCTTCTTTTAGTGTTTGGCATAACTCAAAGCCATCTGCTTCTGGCATCATTACATCACTGATGATTAAGTCAGGCATTTGTTCAATGGCTAAATCGATTCCTCTTTTTCCATTGGAAGCAAAGAGTAATTGATACTCTTTTTCTAAACAGGAGTATAAATAATTTCTAACATCCTTATTGTCTTCTACTACCAAAACGGTAGAAAGCGTTTTGCTCGGCACTAAGTTTTCTGCCAATTGTTCTTGACGCTTATTTTCTTGTTGAAAGTTTTTTAATAGAACAGGAATAGCATTTTGAGTACCCTGCTTTGCCGTATTGGTTATGGGTACTACCAACGTGAAAATAGACCCTTTTCCTGCCTTGCTTTCCACCGTTACACTGCCATGCATTAGTTTTACCAATTCCTTAATAAAAGCTAGCCCGATTCCTGTGCCTTCTTCCTTTCTTGTACTAGAATCATCCACTTGATAAAAGCGATCAAAGATATGCGGTAAGGCTTCTTTTGGAATTCCAATTCCTGTATCTTTCACGGCAATAGACAACATTTTGGAAGATCCCAATAATGGTAAAGAACCCTTTTGATTTTCGATACCTACCTGTATATATACATTTCCTCCTTCCTCTGTAAACTTGATCGCATTGGATAATAAATTCACCACTATCTTCATTAATTTGTCAGGATCATAGTCCATTTGTAAGGTTGTAACACTTGGTAAAAAATGTAAACCTATGGATTTGCTAGCGGCAAAAGATTGATAACTTTCAATTAGATAGCTTAAATAATTAATAACATCTCCTTGTATCAGATTCAAAGGCAAACTACCCGCTTCTAGTTTGGATAAATCCAACATTTGATTCACCAAATTCAATAAATCTATACTATTTCGATGTATGGTCTCCTTCGCTTTTTCATTGCCTTCTAATTGCTCTGCCGTTCCTTGAATAACCGAAAGTGGCGTTCTGAATTCATGAGTAATATTGGTGTACATTTTGGTTTTTACGATATCCAATTCTTGTAAGCGAATCGCCTCTGCGGTTGCTAATTTCTTCTCTAATTGGAAACGATAAAAAACAAATAAGCCAGTCCCGATGGTAAGCAAGTAAATCAACTTCATCCAAGTTGTCCACCACCAAGGTGATAAAATGATGACGGAAAGAGTGGCAGGCGTTTCATTCCACACCCCGTCTGCATTAGCGGCTTTTACAAAGAAAGTGTACTCTCCAGCAGCTAGATTATTAAAGCGTGCGGTACGCTCCGTACCGACCAATTGCCAATCCTCATGTACCCCCTCCATTTTATACTGGTAAGTGATTTTCTCTGGATTGTCAAAGTGAATTCCTATATATTCCAAAGTCAAATCATTTTGCTCATAGGGTAGGGTGATGCGTTCTCCATTATGCTGGGTTACATTGATCGTGGATTGTGCTGTTATCCCGATTGCAAAGATCAGTATCATCAAGTATATGAAAATAATTTTTTTCACACTTCAAATCTATTTTCTTAAAAAAGTCTTTCGCAGATATTTCTTACTATCCAATGGTTCGTAAAAAGAATTTACATAGGCGGTCATTCGCAATTTGTGTTTATTGGTTAAATAGGGACAGCTATTAAAACAGCCAAAGGCTTTTTCCAAATTAGAGAATTGTTGAAGGAATATGGAGAGGGTAGCTGCATCAGGAAACTGCCCTAAACAAAGACGGTCTTCTAATTTTTCCTGCCCTGCATCAGGATGAGGTTTAGCATATGGAGCTTTCACAATTGCTGATTGATCAAAGTCATAAGGCACGACCAATAAGATGCTGTCTTTTTGTATGTACTTTATATTTCGCTGTGCCCTAATATTCCAATCTATATTGCCGATCATGAAATTAAAAAGTACCGTTTGATAATAAGAGGTGCTATCCAATTGTGCTGGCGTCATGCCGAATTTATTGGCTAAAGTACCTCCCATACGATTGGCCAATTCTTTATTATTCTCAATCAGAAACGCTAACCGTTGTTCCGTTTTGGAAGGATTATTTATATCTAAATAAGTAATTTTTATTAAATGGACTTGGAAACTATTTGGCGTCAATTGATTATACAATCGGTAAGACCAGTATTCTTTCAATAAGGTTTGGTCACTTTCTGTTCCATCTAGACAATGGGTGACTAATTTTAATTCGTCAAATTCTGCGTGCAGCCCCATCTCTTGCAACTGTCCTTTGGGGAAATCCAATTTGATAGGTGGGAAATCACATTTCTTTCTTCTAAATCGACCTCTCAATCCTATTTTTACGGGTAGCTGCCAGTCGGTACTATCATTTTTTAAAGTGATCGTGGCTTGTTGTTTGGCTGCGTCTTTTTCAAAACGAGTATCAAATAATTTTTCAAAATCCGCAGCAAGTATTACTTCTTTTGTACCTTCTCTTTTGATTTTTTCAAAAAGACTTTGGCTGGTTATTTTCGTTATCGTATCCAATGACGTATTGACTCCATTTGTTGTTACTCTTTGCGCTTTAGGAACTTCCTGAGTTGCGTCTGTCAAACCATCCTCGGAGACTTTTTGGGCGGATACATTGGCTAGGAGTATCCAACAACTAAATAGGGAAATATATAACTTCATTTTCATGTAGTTTTAAGTTAAGGAGTGCTTTGTGAAATAGAAAAATAAGAGATACAATACTACTTTATCGCATTAGTTCATTTTAGTGGATTCACATTAGCACACAAATAGGATGTGTCCATTTTGTGTGCTAATGGTGAAAGGTTTAATATGTGCTAATGTGGTGGATCAGAGATAAAAATCAGTTTTTTTTTAGTATCACATTAGCACTATTTTCCCAATTACTAGCATTATTCTTCCAAATACTTGTTTTTTCTTCCCTAGCACTTCCATATCCTGTTTTACTTCATCACCATCTCCTCCACACCACTCCAATCTTCTGCTACCTCATTCACAATATAGCCCACCGATTTATCCAAATAATATTGTGCTGCCATATCCGTTTCATGCACCGCCAACACCTGCTTAAAACATTCCGCCGCCTTGCCAAATTGCCGATTGAAATAATGGGTAATGCCTTCTTCGAATTTA
>CALJIQ010000082.1 GCA_937973995.1 uncultured Saprospiraceae bacterium | reverse complement strand
TGTCTCCAAAAAGCCTATTGCGAGGCTTGAGCAAATGATTTCCGTTTATAAAAACGGAATGAATATTCGGGGAATCTTCAAGTGAGTGAACCGTAAAACGGAAGGGATGAACCGCCGAGCAAATAAACTCTTATTCAATTATTTTAACTGGCGATTCGCATTGTTTATCCGCTTATATGTTGTACTTTGATAAACAGCTCAACAATCAAACAAATAAACAGGATTGGAGAATCACTTTTTTATCATGTTCCAAGTATAGTTTGGAATTTGGATTTTGAAATTTGGAATTTAATTCAAGTTGCTCGCAACTAGAATTAGTTATTCTTACTCTTAGCAGCCGTCTCCTCATTCAACTCCATCAATCGCTTCTCTGCCTCTTTGATTTTCTTTTCTAAATCAGAGAGCTTAGAAGCAGCAGTGGTTGACTGTGATTTATAGGTTTCTATTTTTTTCACTTCCTCTGCTATTTGTTGAGCTGTGTCCTCTTTCACTTTTGTTATTTGAGCACGTGCTTGTTGCTTCGCTTCATAAATTGCCTCAGATGACTCCTTTTGCACCTGAGCTGTTTCTTCTAAAGAAGCCTTCCTTGCCGTTTCCGCCTCAGATACATAAGTTGCTTTTTTCTCTTCTGTTTCTTTACGGACGGTTTCTATTTCTTTCTTTGATTTAGATTTAGCAACATCTAAATCCAGCTTAGCTTCTGCTTCTACTTTTGCTAATTCTTGTTCGAAGTAAGCTTCTCGTTCCTCCGCTTCTATTCTAGCTTGTGCAATTGCTTCGGCAGCTTGTTGTTGAATGTTAGCCACTTCATTGGCTTGTTCTTCTTGTATTTTTGAGATTTCTTGAGCTGCCTTTTCCTTAGCCGCTAAAACTTCCAATGCTGCTGCTTCTTCCTGCTTGGTAGCTTCGGTCTTAGCTAATTGAATCTGCTTAGCTGTTTGTTCTTTAATCGTAGCAATTTCGGACGCAGCCTTTTCTTTAGAGGTAGCGACGCTATTGGCTAACGCTTGCTTTTCTTTAGCGGCATTCTCTCTTGCGATCTTTATAGCTTCTGCTTCTGCTTTTTGCGTGGTAGCGATAGCTTCTGCTGCTTTCTTCTTCGCTGCTGATACACTATTCGCCGATTCTTCAATGGCTTTTGCTTCCTTTTCTTTCGCATCGGCAATCGCTAAAGCAGCGTTTTCTCTAACCTTGGCTAGTTCGGCAGCAGCCCTTTCTTTGGATTGTTTTACTTCTTCCACCGTCATCGTCAAAGTCTCCTTTTCTTTTGCTTTCGCTTCTGCGATTTTATTGGCTGCTTCTTTCTGTATATCTTTGATCTTATCTTGCGCTGTTTTTTGAGAGGAAGCTATTTCTTCCGCATATTCCATTTTTGCCTTTTCCGCATTGTCATTGGCTTGCTGGACTTTTTGAGCAGACTCTTCCTTTACTTTTTCGATTTCTTGGGTCGCCTTCTGTTTAGCTGTTTGTACTTCCGTAGCAGTCGATGTTTTTACCTTTTGCTCTTCTTCTTTTGCGGTAGCAATAGCCACTTGCAATTCTTCTTGGACTTTCTCTAATTCTTGGGAAGCTCTTTCTCTAGCTGCTTTTATCTCCGTTGCAATTTTCTCTTTTTCGGCAGCTGCTTTTTCTCTAGCCGTGGCCACTTTTATCGCTTCCTCTTCTACTATTTTTTCAATAGTAGTCGCTGCATTAGCTTTAGCAGAAGCCACTTCTTCGGCTATGGAGGTTTTTTCTTTAGCTGCTTGGTCTTTGCTTGCTGCCACTTCCGCTGCAGAACTTTGCTTAGCATCAGTAACAGCAGCAGATGCTTTCTGTTTTTCCTCTTCTACTTGTGTTCTTACTTGACTAATTTCTTCAGATGCTTTCTGCCTAGACGAAGCTACTTCTACCGCCGCCTCTTCTTTTGCCTTAGCCATTTGTTCTTTCAACTCTGATATTTCAGCGATATGGGATTCCTCTGTTAAGGCTTTTTCTTCTGCTGCTTTTCTTTTTGACTCTGCCACTTCTAAAGCATATTTTTCCTTTTCCAGAACGGCATTCTCTCTGATTTGTGCAATTTGTTCTGCGGTCTCTTCTTGAATTTGTAGAATTTGATCAGAAGCAGATTTCTTATTTTGTACCACTTCTTCCGAAGTTCTATTCTGCTCTTCCTTGGCCTTCTCTCTTGCAGTTGCTATGGTGTTAGCGGTCTCCTCTCTAATACGAGTCAATTCTTGTTGAGAGTTTTCTCTGGCGGAGGCAATTTCATCCATATACTCCACCTTTGCACTTTCCAATTTAGTTTTTAAAGCTTTTAATTCTTCCGCTGCTTTTGTTCTTGCATCTGCGATGGATTGGGCGGATTCCGTCTGCACTCTTTTAATCTCGGCGTCTGATTTTTGTTTTGCTTCAACCACATCCAAATTAATCTTTTCAATTTGCGTTGATGCCTTCTCTTTTGCCTCTCCAACAGAGGCAGCAATTTCCTGATTTGATTTATTGATTTCTTCCTCCTTCCGCTGACGAGCTTCTAAAACTTCTTGCGCAAATTCTGCTTTCTTTTCGGCAGCTTGTTCCCTTGCCAATGCCACCTCTTCTTGCAAGCTTCGCTTTATATTATCCGCTTTTTCTTGCTCAGTTTTAATCATATCTTTTATGCGCGCCTTTTCCTCTACTAATTCTTGTTGTAGCTGAGCCAATTCTTCATCATTTAATTGGCTGATATCAGCTACTGCTCGTACTTTCGATTTGGTGGAACTAATTGGCGAGCCTGTGTTACTTAGTTTTGATTTAGCAGACAAATCATTTCCTGTTAGCTTTATATCTTTCACACCGTCTTCATCCAATGATCTCAAAAAACAATTCGCATGACGCAGAATATCCGCTTGTCGAGTATCCGTGACGGTCATTTTCCGCATTTGGTTACTCACATTATTTTTAATATAGAAAGTAATGATCGAATTGTTAGCCAGCCACCGTGCAGCATCTAAGTCTAGCTGTAAGGTATTATAATGAATAGGAGTAGATCCTTTGTCGTCTTTAAATCCCAATTCTACAAAACGATAGCTTTTTCTGTTTTTATTGCTATCCATAAAGATGATTTCATCATCTAGATTGAAAATAACCCCACCTTTAGAGTACATAGTAGCCGTGACCCCTTTTTCATCACTATTGAAACTAAGAGAATAGCTATAAGCCCCTCTAATAACTACCGTAAAAGGTTCTGTGGACAGCACTTGTGTACCACTTACGGTCTTATTTTGAGCAATTACATTACTGCAATTTTGGGTATAAGAAAATATTGGAGAAAGGGCAAGGGTGAGTATAATTAGGATATGAAATACGGTTTTCATCATAAGAAATTTTGCTATTAGCGTCTCTAATAGAATGAATATACCGATTGTATTAGATACGATAAGAGAGAATTACTATTTCCAAGTTACGAAAAATTATCAAGAACTTGAAAATAATCCTTTGCTAAGGTATTGATAATTAATCCCCTCTATATAAAATTTGGGGCAAAAATCATGCAAAATCGGGTCTTTGCTTATTGGTTGACCATTCTTTTAACCAATTATTAGCATTGTTCTGGTTTAGTTTTTCTCTTGTAGTTCAACCTGCCCTTCCTTTAAGATGGGTTTATTGGCTTGACTGATAAAATTTCACTTAGGAGTATCTCTAAATTTCTATCGGCTGAAAACCAATATTTTACGAACCGGATTTTGAAAAAATGAGTTTATTTAGCTCGTTAAACGCACTAATTTTTTCTTCTTTAGAACCGCAAACTATTGATTTTCAACTCGAAATAAATTTTAGACCTACTCTTATCGCCTACTCCATGATTTGATTGGCAACTTTAAAGATTTTAAAAAATTTTGTTTGGCTTTGTAGTAAGTATATTAAATAAAATTTTTAAATTTAACCCATTAACAAATAACACTTTGCAATGCAATTAAAAGGTAAAGAAACCTTCTCCACTTCTGGTCAACAACTTTGGGACATTATCATGGATAAAGATAAGCTGGCAGCCATTACGCCAGGTATTTCTAGACTGGAAGTATTAGGAGAAGACGAGTATAAGGCAGTAGTAGATATTAGTATCGGTCCTGTAAAAGGAGCGTTCAAAGGAGACCTTAAAATGGTAGATAAAGACCCGCCTAATTCTGTTACTATGAAGGTGAAACAGATGAGTAAAATTGGCAATGCAGATGTAACAGTACATTTACATATTGAAGAAATCAGCCCTACCCAAAGTACCCTTTCTTTTAAAGGGTTGGCAAAAATGTCAGGCGTACTAGCCAGAATGGGACAACGAGTAATGACGGGCGTAGCTGCCACCATCACCAAACAATTATTTGCCGCTTTACAAGAAGAAGTACAAAAATTAAAACCTAATTCCTAACTTAACGAGTGGCGATCCATCGCCTACTTGAAAAATTCCAAGCACCAAACACCAAGTACCCAACAAATCGTCTATTGATTTTTGGTATTTGGAATGTTGGAATTTGGAATTTGAAATTTCAAAAATATGGGACATTCCATAACACTCACCGTCAACGGAACATCCGTGACGAAAGAAGTGGAAGCAAGAGAATTGTTAGTCCACTTTGTCCGAGATCATCTTTCCTTAACGGGCACTCACATTGGTTGTGATACCAGTAGTTGTGGAGCCTGCACAATTTTAGTGGATGGTAAAGCCACAAAATCATGTACAATGTTAGCTGTCCAAGCGGATGGCAGTACGATTATGACCATTGAAGGACTTGCGTCAAATGGCGAATTACATCCTATTCAAGAGGGGTTCAAAGAAAACCATGGCTTGCAATGTGGTTTCTGCACTCCTGGCATGGTGATGACGGCGGTTGACCTACTCCAAAGAAATCCCAACCCCACTGAGCATGAAATTCGAGAAGGACTAGAAGGGAATTATTGTCGATGTACTGGTTATCACAATATCGTGAAATCTATTCAACATGCTGCGACTAAAATGAACACATGATTAATTGAGAATTGAAAATTTAAACTGTCTATTCTTCCAGTTTATTTTCATCTTCTCTTTCCTATTCATTCGCAATTATCTATTATCAATTTTCAATTAAATAATTACAATATGACTTATATTGGTAAACCCATAAAAAGAATAGAGGACGACCGTTTCCTAAAAGGGCTTGGGAAATATACAGACGATATTAAATTGCCTGGTATGACCTATGCTTATATTTTACGCAGTCCTTATGCCCATGCAAAAATCAATGGTATCGACATAGCTGCTGCCAAAGCACACCCCGGCGTATTAGCGGTGTATGTTGGTTCTGATATTCCAGAAGCGGTGGCTGGTGTTCCTTGTGGATGGCAGGTAAACTTCAAAAATGGGGACATTATGAAAGAGCCTCCCCATCCTTTATTGGTAAGAACTAAAGTACGCCATGTAGGAGATGGCGTGGCAATGATCATTGCCGAAGATCGGGCTACCGCTAAGGATGCGGCAGATCTAATTGATGTAGACTATGATGTATTAGATGCGGTAGTGGACCCGCAAAAAGCAACGGCGGCAGGTGCCCCCTTAGTACATGATGATGTCCCTAATAATATTGCCTTTGATTGGGAATTAGGAAATCCAAAAGAAGAAGTAGCAGCAGCTTTGGCGAGTGCTGCACATGTAACGGAATTGAGCTTTGTCAATCAGAAAGTTATTCCGAATGCAATAGAACCAAGAGCTGCAATAGGTATCCATGATGCAGCCTATGATAAATATACCCTTTATACTTCTACTCAAAATCCGCACCTTATTCGCTTGTTAATGTGTGCTTTTGTGCTGGGTTTACCAGAGCATAAGGTTCGAGTGGTTGGACCAGATGTTGGTGGTGGTTTTGGAAGTAAAATTTTTCATTACACAGAAGAAGCCTTAGTGATATGGGCCTCTAAAAAAATTGGAAGACCGATCAAGTGGACTGCGGAGCGAAGTGAAAGTTTTATGACGGATGCCCACGGTAGAGATCATGTAACTACTGCCAAAATGGGTTTTGATGCGGATGGAAAAATAGTTGCTTTACAATCGAATACCTATGCAGGTATGGGCGCCTATCTATCTTCCTTTGCGCCAGCCGTACCTACTTACCTTCACGGAACTTTGTTACAAGGACTATATACGACGCCTAAAATCAATGTGGATGTAACCGCTACTTTCACCAATACGACAGCGGTTGATGCTTACAGAGGTGCAGGTCGTCCTGAAGCAACCTATTTATTAGAACGATTAATAGATTTGGCAGCTTTGGAAATGAAGGTGGATCCCGCTGCATTGAGAAGGAAAAATTTCATCCCTGCTTTTGATGGTGTGGAGCAAGAAGGCTATGTCACTCAAGTAGCTTTACAATATGATAGTGGTAATTACCATCCCGTGCTAGACAAAGCTTTAGAGATGGTTGGTTACGAAGATTTCAGAAAAGAGCAAGCGGCAGCGGCAGCTAATGGCAAACTGATGGGCATAGGCTTTTCCACCTATATCGAAGCTTGTGGAATCGCGCCTTCTGCTGTAGTCGGTGCCTTAGGAGCAAGAGCTGGCTTATTTGAATCTGCTCAAGTGCAAGTTCAGCCTACTGGCAAAGTAACGGTTTACACCGGTTCACATTCGCATGGGCAAGGACATGAAACGACCTTTGCACAAGTAGTTGCTGATAAGATGGGAATTCCTATGGAAGATGTTGAAATCGTTCATGGTGATTCGGATAGTGTGGCATTTGGAATGGGAACTTATGGTTCCAGAAGTTTAGCAGTAGGCGGATCCGCTATTGTAAAGTCCATAGAAAAAGTGCTAGAGAAAGGCGCAAAAATTGCTGCTCACTTACTAGAGTCTTCACCAGAGGATTTGGAGTATGCTGAAGGCAAATGGACAGTAAAAGGAACAGATAAATCGGTTGCCTTTGGAGATGTTTCCTTGACCGCTTACGTACCTCATAATTATCCTGAAGGCTTAGAACCTGGAATGGATTTTTCAAGTTTCTATGATCCAGCCAACTTTACCTATCCCTTTGGATGCCATATCGCTATTGTGGAAATAGATCCAGAAACAGGCAAAGTGGATTTGAAACGATTTATAGCAGTAGATGATGTAGGAAATGTAATTAATCCAATGATCGTTGATGGGCAAATTCACGGTGGTCTAGCACAAGGAATCGGACAAGCCTTATTTGAGGAAGCGATGTATGATGAAACAGGTCAGCTCATCAATGGTAGCTATATGGATTACACCATGCCGAGAGCGGATGACTTACCGAGCTTTGAAGTTGACCGAACCGTTACTCCTTGTCCCCACAATCCATTGGGCGTTAAAGGAGCCGGTGAAGCAGGTTGTATCGGATCTACCCCAGCAGTGGTCAATGCAGTGATAGACGCTTTATGGAAAGGTGGACATGAAGTGAAGGATATTCGGATGCCAATGACTCCTGAACGCGTATGGACGGCGATGCAGGGATAATGAAGAATGGAGAATTGAGAATTGAGAATTATAGTATGACAATGCTACTCTCAATTTTCGAGACTCACTCTCAATCATTTAGGGAATTATCTAATCCGTTTGAATAAGTATTTATACTGCGAACAGGATAAATTACCGAAAATGTAAAAGCTGTTTATTTGTTTATTTGTTTACAAGCTATACTTGGATAAACAGTTCAACGATTAAACAAAGAGTCCACTCTAAAAAGTCTGTTTTAATGAAATATCGAAATAATTACATTAAATGTTTTTTTGTAAAATTTTGATTTTCAGCAAAATATAGATATGCCAAATTTTAAAAATTTGGCATATCTCGCTCAAAATGACTTTTTAGAGTAGACTTAACAATAGATCAATGGGACAATAGATCAATGGGACAATAGATCAATAGAACAATAGATCAATAGAGCAATAGAACAATAGATCAATAGATCAATAGATCAATGAATAATCGTCATCTTTTTAGTAGCTACGCCCTTTGGCGTAGCTACTTGATAAAAGTAGGTACCAATAGGTAATTGGTCTGAATTTAATGTGATGGTGTGGGTACCTGTTTCATAGTGTTGCAGTGTATGCAGAATGTTTCGCCCGTGGACATCAAAAACACTTAAAGCGGTCAGGGCGGCATTGGGTAAATAAAATGAGATAGTCGTTGTTTTCGAAAAGGGATTGGGGTGATTTTGGAACAATTCAAAAACTCCGCTCACTGAAGGAACACTTTTAGGGAAGTTTCCTTCAGTAGGGGGGAGCGGAGTTGAGACAAATCCAAAATTCTGTTGGTCCTTGATCGTTGTTTTTGGGAAAGTCAAATCCAAGCCCAACCTGTTCCCGCTAAGGCTATAAGCCTCAGCGGGGGTTGGATGGGAGGTTAGTGTTAGCATCTCCTGTAAAGTACCGTCCTTTGTGGCTTTAACCTTTAGGCTAAAAAGCAGCGACGTGTTGTTGTCATGGGATAATAATGAGTGCCAACTAGTAGTAAGAAATCCTTCCTTTTCTGTACGCCATCCGTGGATGTTTTCGGATGTCACTACACCTCCTTCAAAGTTGGTTAAGAACAAATCGTGGAATTTAAAAGTAGCTTGAAAGCCAGTAATCTCTTGTAGATTGTGTGTGTAAAAAGGAATAGTATAGGTCTTTCCTTTTTCTATTTTAATCGAATTTGTATATATGGAGAAAGCTGTTCCTGCTTGTCGAGATTCAGAGGGGGCTTGTAGATTATAGGTGTCTGCGTTGCCATTTAAATCTCCAATTTTTACGCCTATAAAATCTTTGGTTAAGTGTTCGGCGTTGTTTGCTTGGTATTCGTAGTATTCTGGAAAATTCTCTGATAAAGGGTTTATAGTTTGAAATTGATAATCTGCATTTACAAATCGCCAGCTATCATTATTAGGAAAGTCTGGTAATTGATTCAAAATTAATTGACGCAATTGAACAATATCAAAAACGGTAATATTCCCAGAGCGATTGACATCCGCAGCGATGTATTGGTAAGGAGAATCGAATCGCTGTTCTCCAATGATGTGTTTGCTGATTAAAATAATATCATAGGTACTAATACCATTGAGTGGGTGTTTGTCAAAATGTGGTCGGATGGTATATCGATGGTGAATAGGTAGCATTTGAAGATAAGTACCTGATTCATTAGACGCTAGTTGCACGTCCATCTCGTCCCCTATAATTTCGATACCTGCCCCTGTAATTGGATGTCCAAAGCGATTGGTAACCATTCCACTTAGCATGGTTTCATCACAATCCACATCGGGATTTTCTAGTACTTCGACAGTAGTGGAACAAAAACTGAAATTTCCATTTTGATCGGTTGCGTAAAGCAATAAATTTATATCTCCTGTATCTAGACAGGTAAATTCAATTTCATCAGGTAATTGAAGAATTTCTTGGATCGTTAATGGGGTATCTACGGAAACGGTTTCGTGCCACATAAATAAACCTAACTCCACTTGGTCATCACAGTTGTCAAAGCTATTGGCATTCAAAGAATCTGTGTTGATATTAACCTTTCGACTATCCACATCAATCGTGACTTGGACATCCTCTCTGCATAAAGTGACTGGTGCACCAGCATCTCTAAATTGATAGTGTACCGTTGTATCTGTCTGATTTCCAAAATTATCTCTAGCGGACCAATTTACGGTGTAAGCACTATCTGCTACTACGGTTTGTTGAAAAGAGGAACCTACTCCAGAAGCTATCAATTCTTCACTTCTGAAAAACTCCCATTGGAAGGTTAAAGCTGCTGTGGAGGGTTCATTACAATCTCTAGCAAAAACAGCAAACTCTTTTATTTCATCGCATTCAAAAGGGGGCGCCCCCAATGATTGATCTTCTTCTCCAAATGGGAGATCGTCTCCTTTGCCAATAATTCCTTCGTTCACTTCTCCGATTACTAAAAAGGGAGCTTCCGTATCTACGAGTCTAATTTTTTGGGTATAGGTTAAGTGGTCTTCTGCTACGTAGTTGATGGATTCTACTACTTCAGGATTTACGACTACCCCTTGCTCGTTTTCATTTCTTGGAAGCTCTAGCCATTGGTTGTCCATATTTCCGAAACAACGATTGACGATATTAAAAGTCCGACAAATCTCTTTGATCGTACCATCCTCAAAGCGGACAATGGAATCTCTGAAATTCCAAACCAAATCATCACACCTTCCATTTTGAACAGGAGATACTGGGTCTTCTATTTTTGTTATATCGCAATTGGTCGTTGCGTCTGCTGGAAAAACCAAGGTCCAATCGGGTTGGTAGTTAACCGTAATCATTTGCTCCAACCAAGCAGACGTATTTCCGGACTCATCTATGGCTCGATAGCGTCTTTTGATACTGATACTACCACATCTTCCTTCTAGTAATTGATACTGTTGTTCGACAGCAGGTAATCGACAGGAGGCATTATCGGTACAAGCTACTAGAGCATTACCAAATCGAGTATTAAATAGAGCCGATTGACTAGGCAGCAAAGGCAGCCATTCTGAATCGTCAAATTCGTTATTCCCATTTAAATCCGTAGGTCTTCCTATTTCTGTTACTTCATATTCCAAACAAGTGGCAAAGGTAGTAGGTAAAGGAGCACATTCTGGAATAACAGTATCTATTACCCGTGTCTGTGTTCGACATCTATTGAAATTATTGGAACTATCTACTACTAGTAAATCTAACACAACTTCTCCTAATAAATCGCAACATTCAAAATTGATACTTGGTGACCAATCCTCTAAATTAATACCAATGATGGTATCATTGATTACTTCCATTCTTTGGTCACCATCTTCACAAGCACTTCTTTTGGTCAATAATATTTCAATACCACAATTATCAAAACTATTATTATTTAGTTCTTCTGCACTTAAACTTGCCGTTCCATTCTCATCTAGTTGTATGGTAATTTCTTGTTGACAGATAGCTATTGGAGAGACGGTATCTACTACCGTCATATAGCGGTAACAAGTGCTGGTATTAGTAGGGATGCCACAGGCATCTATCGCTGTATAGGCTACTCGGAATGTTCCTGGGGTTAAAGGTGTGGCTGATAAATTAGTCCCTATATTAGTCCAGTTGCCCTCCACTAATTGTTCGACTGAACTTTCTCTTACGATTGGACTGCTATCACAATTGTCGGTAGCAATCGGTAGCGGAAAATCCAATACGGTTTCACAACCATCTGTGGCTACATTAATGGTTTGTGCATTGTCAATACTAGCAAATTCACTACAGCGCAAAATAGGCGCAATGGTATCTAGCAATTGGAGGAACTGGGTATCAATAGGGATTGGAATATTTCCCTCGTTACAAAGGTCGATGATGGACCAAACCCTGCTGACTTTATCTCCACAATTGGTAGTAGTAGTGTTTAAGGCCAATGATAATTGGAAGTCACAAACTACTTCTGTTAGAGATAAGACAATGGTGTCCAGTACTCGGAATTGCCCATTGATGGTCAACCCTGATAATAATCTCGGAGCTGGTATGGGGGCTATTTCAGGATTAGATAAATCCGCTTCGCAATTGATGGGGATATTATTACTTGGTAGCGTTTGTACAACAACGGGGCGTTCTATTTTTAACGTATCCACCCGCCGAATGGTATTCCCAAAATCATCCGTAGCGGCCCAAGTAATTAAGAAGTCCGATTGATTATTACATCGAGTATTATTATTAATGATCGCCGTGGTTTCGATTTGTGCAAGCGACTGACCACAAGGATTCGTCACCGCAGGTATAGGCAAAGAGGATAGGATTTGTAACAGATCAAAATCACAGGCGGTTAGCGTATAGGTTTGTATGGGATCAATAAAAATAAATCCACTTTGTTCTTCCGTTTCTATATTGTCAATTTGTGTGCTACAAGTTTGTAAATTGCCCGACGCATCCACCACTAGTAAGTCCACTTGCACCTCTCCATTTGTATCGCAACAATCAAAAGGAATACTATTCGAAAAGTCACTTATATTAATGGAGTCGGAAAGTGGAGTTATTTGCGATCCCATATCACAAACACTTCTTTTTATTAGTAATTGGGAGATGCCGCAGTTATCCGAACTATTATCGTTGAGGGTAGTAGCGGTCAAAGTTGCCATACCGTTTTGGTCTAAGCGAATGGTTAGATTTTCCTTACAATTGGCTATAGGAAGTGTGTTGTCTTTTACAGTAAAATGCCGATAGCAATTTGAGGGAACAGACACGTTGCCACAAGCATCTACCGCCTCATAGGCTAACCGATAAGTCCCTACGCCTAAGGACATAGTAGCGGTATTATTGCCGATAACAGTCCAGGTATTATTTTGAAAGGACTCAACGGAAATTATTCGGATAGTTGGTGCAGTATCACAGTTGTCAGTTACTACTGGCAAAGAAAAATTCAGTTGTGTTTGACAGGCATTGGACGGTAAATTAATGATCTCCGCATTCTCTATACTTGTAAAATTGCCACATTGTAAAACGGGCGCAATGGTGTCAATTATTTCTATCAATTGCGTGGCTAAAGGAGTAGTTTCACTAGGACTAATACATAAATCCGTGACGGACCAAATTCTACTAATTTTATCTCCACAGTTGGTGGTATTGGCACTGATTTCAAATGATAACTGGAAGTCGCAGACTACTTCATCAAGCGATAAAACAATCGTATCCAACGGTTGAAATTGTCCATTAATCGTAAGCCCTGTTAGTAAGCTAGGAGGTTGAATGGGAATGATATCTGGATTGGCTAGGAAGTCTTCACAAGGGACACTAAAGTCCTCAATAGGCATGAGTTGTAGTAAAGAAGGTCGCTCAATTTTTAGCGTATCCACTCGTTGAATGGTATTCCCAAAATCATCCGTAGCTGCCCAGACGATTAAAAAATCTGATTGGTTATTGCATCCCGTATCATCGTTTAGGATAGCCGTAGTTTCTATTTGTGCAAATGATTGACCGCAATCATTTTCCACCGCTGGTTTAGGAAGGGTAGATATGATTTGTAATAAGTCAAAATCGCAAGCAGTCAAAGTATAAACTTGTGTAGGGTCCGTGAAGTTGAAATCTCCTTGACCCGCCGATGCTATATTGTCAATTTGAGTGCTACATCGCTGCATATTTCCAGAACCATCTATGACTAATAATTCTACCTGAATACCGCCCGTTACATCACAACAATCAAAGGATACACTATCTGAATAGTTACCTAAATTAATGGTGTCAGGATTTTCTATTAACTGTCCGCCCATTTGGCAAAGGCTTCTTTTTATCAATAGCTGGGAGATGCCACAATTGTCAAAACTATTATTATTTAGTGCTGCGGCAGTTAGACTGGCCGTACCGTTTTGATTTAATTGAATAAGAATATTTTCTTTGCAATTCGCAATAGGAAGTACCTTGTCTTGTATGATGAAATAACGATAACAGATGGATTGAGTGGAGGTATTGCCGCAGGCATCACTCGCTTCATATCCTACCCGATAAGTACCTGGCCCAAAGGACTGTTGAAAAAGGGAAATGGCCCTTGGAGACCATCCCCCGTTTACCAATGTTTCTACGGTAAACTCCTTAACAATTGGTTTCTCTTCACAATCATCGGTTGCAGTGGGTAATGGAAAATCTACTATTGTTTGACAATTATTATTTGCTATTGGTATGATTTCGGCCTTGTCTAAATTGGAGAATGCGGTACACGAAATGGTAGGGGCAATCGTATCTATTAGTTGAATAATTTGGGTATCCAATGCAATTGGGGTGGAAGGCTGGCAAACATCTACCAACGACCAGTATCGGATAATATCTTTCCCACAATTGCCACCACTGATATTTTCTTTTAAGGTCAATTGATAATCGCAAATGGTCTCAGTAGTAGCTAGAAAGAGGGTATCCATTGGCTGAAAATTGCCATTAATCGTGAGACCAGCAAGTAAAGCAGGGCGGTAAATTGGGGTAATAGAGGCGATGTCTTCATTGGTAGAACAAAAAATAGTAATATCCTCCGAAGGCGTCACTTCTATCAGCGACGGACGGATAACCCGAAGGGTATCTACCCGACGAATAGCATTTCCACAGTCATCTGTTGCTCTCCAAGTAATTAAAAAATTAGGCTGGCCACTGCAAGCAACCGTATTATCTAAATTGATAGCGGATTCGAAGAGTGCAGTAGCTATTCCACAAGCATCCGTAACACTAGGAATAGGGAGCAAAGCAACTACTTCTAATAAATCAAAATCACAGGCTGCCAACGTATAGGATTGGGCAGGTGCTAGAAACGATGGGATTACTTGATCTGCAATTTTTATTTTTGAAACACAACTTTGCACCAAGCGATCACTATTGCAAGGTAATAGGCTAGACGTATCCGCATATTCTTTTTGAATTTCCACAACAAAGACTTCATCACTGCAAAGTGCCATTCTATCCAATGGGAGACTGGAGGAATTTTCGATGGTATTTCCAGTGGTGATAACATTGCCAGCTTGATCTCTAATGATAAAATTATAATGAAAGACTCCTGGTTCAGGAGGGCAGTAATTCTCGATTAGTTGATTTAAATTAAGGTTCAATTGACAATCTTCGTTTACTTGTAATAAGAGTTCTTCTTGGCATTCTAAAGCAGGAGGGACCACTTCAAATCTAGTAGTTCCTCTGACGGTATTATCCAAAAGGGAAATATATTCCAGTACATAACTACCAGGACCAAAGGC
Organism: uncultured Saprospiraceae bacterium; assembly: GCA_937973995.1. Classification (GTDB taxonomy): domain Bacteria; phylum Bacteroidota; class Bacteroidia; order Chitinophagales; family Saprospiraceae; genus JAFMDF01. The sequence continues at coordinate 1,003 of CALJIQ010000082.1, read as the reverse complement.
TTGTGGAAAAGTATGACCAGCAGTGAAGGAAAGAACCGTTTCTCCACAAAGCAGCCCTGTTTGGCCATCCCGAATGAGAAGCAAAGTAGAATCATTCTCAACAGGACCTGAGGGCGAAAATACTTGTGCAGGAGGGATGGCTACAAGGGCATAACTAGGTCCGCAATCAAACTGTTGGGAAGGGATATGTGGAAGGACAATACTCACGGTTCGTTCAAAACATTGCACTTCTGCTTCCCAACCTTCGCCTGCTATTTCATCTCCATTAGTATGGAAAAGAAATGTTATACAACTAGTAGGGTTCGTTTCTCTAGAGTATGGGGTAGCTATATTTCCTCCAAATGCAGCTTGTATGCCCTCCCCAGTGGCAAATCCCAATAAGGGTGCCTCTGTATTGTACCCGTTATAGGCGAATAAAGTATCGCCAATGGCGACTTCAAAGGATTTAAAATGGATGCCAACACGTTGTTGAGGGTATTGGGGACAAATCGTGTAAATCGTATTTCTAGTTCTCGTATCCCGATAATGATTGGATAGGGTATCTGTTAAAAAAGTATAAGGGCTATCACAGTGTTCTAACTTATGGGTGTGGTGCTTACTTTTAGTAGGTAAGACTAGGATGTCATTGGCTGCAAGAGACGGCATTACTAGAAAGCTCACTCCTAATACCAGCATGAAATACTTATAGTATCCACGATATATAGAATACAAGTCCCTTTCAAAAGTAGACTTATAGTGCCACTTTGGATGCATAATTATAGTGTTACATAATGTATAAGACTCCATCTAGCCTCCTAGAAGTGAGTAGATGAAGTTATAGATATAGATTAGACAAACCCTATGAAAGATGATTGTCCAATCATTTATCTAGCCTGATGTAGTGTCATCAGAAAATTTTGTAAATCTTTGAAGAAGGTAAGTTTCGGAAATCTGGTTATGTAACCAGATAAGTAATTTGGAAAAAGGGAATTTTAAGTTGATGGGTAGGGTAGTAGATTAATTC
>CALJIQ010000081.1 GCA_937973995.1 uncultured Saprospiraceae bacterium | reverse complement strand
TTAATAGCGTTTTTTGAAAAAAACGCTATTAAAATCCCTGTCTCTAAAAGAACCTCATTAACTAATGGGAATCTTGCGATTTCCATAGTGATTTCCTCATTTCTAAACAAAGAAAATGACTAGTAACCCTGTTGTAGACATAAATGTAGAGGCCTTGAACGCTAAGTATGAAAAACTATCTGTATATAAAAGAGTGGAGGAATTGTATAAGGATTTCAATCAAGAAGAAATCATGCTTACCTCTTCCTTTGCCGCTACTTCTGCCTTCCTGTTAAAAGTATTTTCAGATATCAATAAGGAGCAAGTCATCTATTTTATTGATACGGGATACCACTTCAAAGAAACGCTTATTTATAAAGAATATCTGACGCAGCTATATGAGTTGAATGTGGTAAGTATCAAAGCTGAAGATGTAAAACATAAACTAACGCTCTCCAAAAAAATGTGGGAAGTCAATCCCAACAGATGTTGCAACATTAATAAAGTCGAGCCGCTAGACTTCATGAAAAAGGAATATAAGATTTGGGTATCTGGCTTGATGCAGTGGCAAAGCGATTTCCGAAATTCTTTGAATATATTTGAGAACAGAGAAGAGATCACAAAATTTTATCCGCTACTAGATATTGGTTTTATCGAAAGAGATGCTTTTATTAGAGATCATCACTTACCCTTCCATCCATTAAAATCTAAAGGTTATAATTCGATTGGATGTTCTCATTGCACCGTGCCAGGAGATGGCAGAGATGGGCGATGGAATAATTCGCCTAAAACGGAGTGTGGATTACATTTATAATTTTGAATGAATGAATTTTGAATTTTGAATGATACTACATTCAAAATTCAAAATTCTCAATTCTAAACTATCACCTTCACATTATTCTGCTCCCAATCCTCCTCATTATTTTTCAAATAGGCATTGATCCATTCTGAACAGGCGCCGAAGTCTTCAAAGCAGTAGTTCTCTGAGATTAAGTTTGGAATCAAGCCCACCGCCTCAAATAAATCTCTAGGCTGAACCTGAACATCCGTGAACACCACTTTGATTCCTTGTGCTTGTAAATCATTAATAGCATCCTCCATCGCATATAAGCCCGACTGATCTACATAAGGTACTTTATCCATTCTTATCACGACCACTTCTATGTCTGGCATCGCTTGCACCATATCTCCGAAACGAGAAGCAAATCCAAAAAATAAAGGTCCGTCTAAGTGTTTGATATAAACTCTATTTCCTGCCTCTGCCATTATAGTCCCTTCATCTGCCCAAGGCAATTCTGCAGAAAATTCCTTCAATGGGGCACTCTTTGTACGATGATCTACCACATCAGAAATCTTTTTCATAAAAAGGATAGTGGATAGGACCATTCCAATGATAACCGCTTCTATCAGTCCTACAAATACGGTTAAGCCCAATACCAGCAACATCACTACAGTCTCTGCAAGCGGAATACTCTTCATGGCCCGTAAGCCTTTATAGTCCATTACGCCAATTCCTACCGTGACTAAAATACCAGCCAATACGGCAGCAGGAATTTTCTCAGCTAGAGGGCCTAAGGTCAATAGAACCATCAGCAGCAGTACCCCTGCAATCATCCCAGATAATCTAGTTTTACCACCTGAGTTAATATTTACAACGGTTCGTATCGTAGCCCCTGCACCAGGGATACCTCCAAATACAGCAGCAATACTGTTACCGATCCCCTGCCCTATTAACTCTTGGTTTGGATTGTGCTTGGTTTTAGTCATATTATCTGCCACTATGGAGGTCAGCAAGGAATCAATAGCCCCCAATAAGGCTAAAGAGATAGCGGTCGTGATATACGGAGTTATCTGCGAGAAGCTAAAGCTTGCAAACATTTCTAATCTGGGTATGGGGAGCCCTCTTGGAATCGTTCCAATCGTTCGATATTCTGGTAGCAACAAGACCGCCCCAATCGTTACTGCAAATAAGGCGACTAAGGTACTTGGAATAGCCGTTGTAATTCGTTTAAATCCAAATATGATAAAAATGGTGATGAGCCCCAATATTAAGTCTGTATAGTTGATATTCCTTATTGCGGTAGGAAAAACTTTTAAAGAACCAAGTACCCCAGCGGCATTATTCCCTGCTAATGCGATCGATTCCTTTTGGATATCTGCCTGTGTAATTTGTCCTGCTCGTCTAATCGTCTCTTTGAAATCTTCTAGTACCAAAATCTGTTCTGCTACCTCTTCTTTTAGGATTCGCTCCAATATCACCTCCTCTGCTTGTGGTTTAAAGGTATCAACATAAGCGGTATCTTCTTTAGGATAATAGCCCATCATGGGTAAGATCTGAGTAATAAGAATAATGACCCCAATACCAGTCATAAATCCAGATACCACTGGATAAGGCACAAAGCGGATATATTGGCCAACATTGATGAAGCCAAGACCAATCTGAATTAGTCCTGATAACAAGAAAACCATTAAGATAGCTGGTAACGCACGATCTAAGTCTCCTTCATTAGACGCAATAACACCTGCAATGATGACCATACTCACCGCCGTCATGGGGGCAGTTGGTCCTGAGATTTGTGTGTTAGTGCCTCCAAATAAAGCGGCAAAAAAGCTAATAAAAATAGCCCCATATAAACCTGCGACTGCTCCTAAGCCCGATTGGAGACCGAACGCAAGGGCAAGTGGGAGCGCAACAATACCTGCGGTGATTCCCCCAAACATATCCCCTCGAAAATGTTTAAAATCGAATTTCATGATGAATTATCTTTGAATAAAAGATCTCTTTTTAAAAAATATAATACGTTACAAAACTTACTAGTGGTAGTGGACAGTCATGTAACAGAAATAACTTTTAGGGACATTGAAAAAATAAATGTTCCAATTGACTTTTTGTTAGTTTTCAAAAATGAACGTATGTCAAGGAGTTTATTTTTGAAAGCTAACGAAAAGTCTCAAAAAATTGGAACATTTATTTTTGTCCCACTACTAAGAGAAGCTAAGATAGCAAAATGTTTTGAAACTTTGGGGGAGGTGTTTCGGGGTGAGGGTGAGCGGGTTGCAGGTAGGATATAAGCAAAAAAAAGCGAAATAGTGTAAAACTATCTCGCTTTTTCCGAATAAACCAAACCAACCCCGAAATTACTCCGTTAGCAATCTCAGGGCGAATTTGATTTAAAACGGCTAAGTTTATTTTTTAGGGGTCAGGAATCAGGAGTCAGGTGTCAGACTTGCAAATCTGACTCCTGGCTCTTGTCCCCTGACTCCTCAATTAATTCTTAACCGTCTTAATGATATTAGCAGCTACCTTATAGGGGTCAGCAGCAGAGTTTGGTCGTCTATCTTCTAAGTAACCGCTCCAGCCATTCGCTGGTACCAATACTGGAATACGGATAGAAGCTCCTCTATCAGAAACACCGAAAGAGAATTTGTCAATCGACTGCGTCTCGTGTAAACCAGTTAAACGCTGCTCGTTATCTGCACCATATACTGCAATAGAATCTTTGATTGCTTTCTTAGATCCGAATTTATTACAGATCGCTTCAAATTTCTTTTGGCTACCAGCTGTTCTTAATTCTGTGTTAGAGAAGTTGGCGTGCATACCTGAACCATTCCAATCTCCCTTTACAGGCTTACAGTGCCAGTTGATCGTTACTCCATATTTTTCCGCCGTTCTTTCTAATAAATATCTTGATACCCAAATCTGATCTCCTGCTTCTGCTGCACCTTTAGCGAAAATTTGGTATTCCCACTGTCCAGCCATTACCTCTGCGTTGATTCCTTCCACATTCAAACCTGCATCTAAACAAATATCTAAATGCTCTTCAATGATTTCTCTACCAAACGCATTTTGTGCACCTACAGAACAGTAGTATTGACCTTGTGGAGCAGGATAACCATCTTTTGGAAATCCTAAAGGTCTGTTTGTTTCTGGGTCCCATAAAGTATATTCTTGTTCAAATCCAAACCAGAAATCAGCATCATCATCATCTATCGTTGCACGTCCATTACTTTCATGTGGTGTGTTATCTGCATTCAATACTTCACACATTACTAGGTATCCATTTTTTCTATCTGGATCAGGGCAGGTAAAAACAGGCTTCAATAAGCAGTCAGAAGAACCACCTGGAGCTTGTTGAGTAGAAGAACCATCAAAAGACCAAATTGGACAATCTCTTACGTCCAACTTACCTTTTACTTTAGATGAATCAATAATTTTTGTTTTGCTTCGCATAGATTGGGTGGGCTTGTAGCCATCCAACCAAATGTACTCTAGCTTTAACTTAGCCATTTTTAAGTTGTTTAAAGTGTTATAAATAAAACCAAAGCAGGAAATTAGTTAAGAGTGAGAAATTAAGCGTGAGGAGTGTTTAAAACTCTTCACTCTTAACTTATCACTACTCACTAATTAAACTACTGTTAATGAGTTGAAAGTGAATTTTGAAAAGTACAAAACTATGAAAATATTCTAATTGTGCAAAACGCTAAAACGGACTTTCTGAGAGTAGTCGTAACGGAGTGACTAAACCAAAAAGCCCGAATGCTATTTAATTCAAAACTCACTAAAAGCCATAAACAAAAGCAAGGACAAAAGAGGATAAAGAACCCCCTGCTTCTCCATCGCTATCAATAAAAATATCTTCTGATACACTGTCAAATCTTATCTCTGGGATGATGGTTAAACCACCCACCGTATATTTGGCAGTAAGGGTAAAATCAGAAACGGATGTATCCAATGCATCTGAACCGAAAACATAGTTCCCGTCACTATCATTGAAGAATTCATATCTAGCGCCGATACTGAAGTTATCACTAGCTGCTAATTGAGCATATAAAGCCGCACCGTAGAATCCTGTTTGGTCTCCTCTTTCATTATCACCTGCATTGGTAACAGTGGCATTAACGCCTAAATATAATTTCTCAGAGACGTCAATTCCACCTGTTAAATCAAACTGAGAATAACTATCTCCAAACAATCCATTTAGGTAAAAACCACCGTAGCCCAATTGTGCACCAAAGAAATAATCTCCTGTTGGATTAAATTCTGTTATATCTGTTGGGTTTAAAATTGCAGCCATAATGCTAAAACCACTTTCGGTAGCAATGTCCAGTTTCAGTCCTGTATGAGAAAAAGGACCATAAGAGAACATATAAGAAGTTGAATAATTAAAGTTAGCCGTAGGAGAGATTACCTCATATCCCAAAAAGGTATTGAAGTTACCCATTGTGATAGTAGCATTGTCAGAAACATTCCAATAAGCATATAATTGGTTGACAATACTTCCACTATTAGAATATCTAGGAGAATCAAATACTGCATCAGAACCACGAGGACCAAATACTAAATCTGCTACTACTCCACCTTTATTACCTTCGTAAGTACCTATTAAATTTGCCATACCTAAAGAGAAGCCTGGTAAATTAGCAAAAGAAGAAGCTGGTGCTCCTGTACCAAATATGTCATTACCGTCGGCATCTTGACCAACAGGTGTTACCAAATCATTGGTACCACCACTTAAGTTGGTTCTAAAGTAAGTATCCGCAGAGCCTGAAAAAGACAAGGTAGGTTTATCTGTCTCTTCCACTGAATTTTCTTGTGCATAAGCTGTGTTAACAACCATTACTGCTAACAATAAGAATATCAATTTTTGTACTATTAGTTTCATTTTTTCTTTTTTTTTAGTGAGAAATGGTTTAGCCTTTTTCGATCATAGGAAGGTTGTAAAACAGGGCACACTCATTTCTTACTTATTATTTTATATCAATAATCGAAATTTGTTATTTAAAAAAAAGTCATCAAAAGTTACCAATGATTCAAATGATGCATCTGAACCATTGGTAATAAGTCAGCTTAATATATCAATAAATGTGTCTGTTAAATTCTATATGCTTGTAAACTGTGCTCTCCTATATCTAATCCTCTTGCTTCCTCTTCCTCATCGACTCGGATACCTACAGTTGCTTTCAATATGAAAAAGACTATGAACGCAAATAAGAAAGTGAATACGCCTATTGCAGCTATTCCAATTAATTGTTCTACTACCTGGCCACTGCCAGCTTTATCGCCAAATAATCCAACAGCTAACGTACCCCATATACCACAAGCTAAGTGGACAGAAGTAGCACCTACAGGATCATCTAGTTTCATTTTATCAAAAAACGTAACAGATAAAGGAATGATAGCTCCCGCAATTAATCCAATCCAAAAAGCATTAGCTGGAGACATTAAATCTGCCCCTGCCGTAATACCTACTAAGCCACCCAAGATACCATTTAAGACCATTGGTAAATCGTAGGTTTTAAACATGGCGTAGGAAACAATAAATGCCCCTACTGCACCCGCTGCTGCTGCTAAAGAGGTAGTAACAAAAACTAAGGAAACTAACTCTGGATCACCAGATAGTACAGAGCCCCCGTTAAACCCGAACCAACCAAACCAAAGTAAGAAAACACCGATAGCAGCCAATGGCATACTATGTCCAGTTATAGGTTTAATACCATTGGCAGTATATTTACCAGCACGAGGGCCTAAGAGCATAATACCTGCTAAAGCACCCCAACCACCAACAGAGTGAACTAAAGTTGATCCTGCAAAATCATAAAATCCTCTAGCATCTAACCAGCCCGCTCCCCACTTCCACATTCCAGTGATCGGATAAGAAATAGAGACAAATAATAAACAGAAGATTAAAAATGGACCTAGTTTTATTCGTTCCGCTACTGCTCCTGAAACAATCGTACAACAGGTAGCCGCAAACATCGCTTGGAAAATAAAATCTGTCCAATAGGTATATCCCATGTCTGCATATTCGGTTAATCCTGCAGCCCCTTCTGGCATCTCAAGACCAAATCCAGCAAAACCAAAATATCCACCTCCATCTCCTCCTGGGTACATCAAGTTAAATCCCATCAGCCAATAGGTCAGTAATCCCATGGCGATAATCATACAGTTTTTGAAAAGTATATTGACGACGTTTTTTCTTTGCACAAAACCTGACTCTAAAGTGGCAAATCCTAAGTGCATAATAAAAACGAGTACGGTCGAAACCAACATCCAAGTATTATTAGCCGTAAATAAACCGGTAGTTCCTACTTCTAATGCGGCTTGTGCAGTATCCAAAGCTTGAGCTTGCATCGATTATGATGTTTTAATGAATGTGAATTAATAGTAAATTTCTGCTCTTTTGTCTAGTTGATTGATTAATAATTATTGATTATTTGCCAATTTCACGTGTTCGGAAGCGTCTTGCAAATAATTAATAATCAGTAATTAATAATTATAGCTCTTCCATTAAGCTAGTGATTATGTTCCACCAGATTTGGCTTGATTCCAATAAATTTTAAAACAATAAACTTGGTTAGACCTAGAGCAGGTCAAAGTAATTTGGTACTAATAATTTGGTTAGGATGGTTGATATGTTGGGTAGTAAATTTGTTTTTTGGAGTATTTAGCTCTTAATCAGATAGCTTCTGAACCTGTTTCCCCTGTTCTAATTCTAACAGCCGTATTAACGTCATAAA
>CALJIQ010000080.1 GCA_937973995.1 uncultured Saprospiraceae bacterium | reverse complement strand
CTCAATTAATTCGTCATCAAGGAGTGAGTCGAAAGGGAATCCATATTGGCAATAACTGTTGGATTGGTGCTAAAGTCACCCTATTGGATGGCGTAACGATTGGAGATAATTGTGTCATAGCTGCGGGCGCAGTGGTTACGAAGTCTGTACCTGCTGATACGGTTGTAGGTGGCGTTCCTGCGAAAGTACTAAAAAATTATAAAAAGCCTATTATTAAAAAATCCTTGCAGGATCTAAAAAGCTACCAAGATATACAATTCTCTTTCAAAAAAGGGTTACCAGTTAATTAATCGCTAGCGCAAAGGCTGTGCTTGTGCTTATTATCCGTAAGGTTAAACCTTACAAATAGTCAGCTAATTATTCATCAAATTACACTTTCTAAACTAACATTTTCTTTTGTCTTGCTACAAAAGAAACAAAAAAGCAAGGCAGAATAAATGCTCTACTCAAAGCAGGCTCCCGCCCCCACGTATTCTGCCATTGCCAACCCGCCTAGATGTTGACATGCTTTGCTAAACCAAAACGGTATAGCCATTGTTAAAATCTTGGTACACGTTCCTGCTTGGTGGCGGCTGATGTCGCAGCATTGGGATGTGGGTGATAGCTTGTAGCTGAGCATTTGCTGCGACGAGAATTTTTGTTTCTTTTTTTTCAACTGAAAAAAGAAAATACAATCTTAGTGCATACTGTTTGCTCAATAGTTACCAATAATCCTTTTATGCAATTAAATATATTGGCATTCGGTATTACAAAAGATATAGTCGGTGGGTCTTCCGTTGAAGTCCAACTCCCAGATGGATTGTCGGTGGCACAATTAAAAGAATGGTTAGGTACCAAGTACCCTGCGATGCAAGAGTTGAAGTCGTTGTTAATAGCCGTAAATGAAGAGTACGGCGATGACACCTATATCCTTACCGAAAAAGATGAAATTGCTTTGATCCCTCCTGTTAGTGGCGGATAAATTTAATTGAGAATTGAGAATTGAGAATTGAGAATGCAAGCGTTGCATAATTCTCAATTCTCCATTCTCCATTCTCAATTAATTCTTAAGTTTTCTCGCATTCCGAAACTCCGACCCTTCCTTCCATTGGGGATAGAGTTCTTCATTCGCTAAGCGAAATCCTAGATTATAATATAATTGGGCATCTTCTACTGCCCCTGTTAAATCCCAGTCATCGGAGTATTCATCACTTGGTTGATGGTAATTGGCTTTGGTATAGCCGTCTGCTTTTTCTAAGGCGTATTCCTTGCCATATTGTCGATGGTCGTATCGTCCACCTGCATAAAAAGCGGGTACTCCAACTTTGGCAAAATTGAAATGATCGGAACGAAAGAAATATCCTTTTTCTGGTTGCTGATCGGGCAGGATGTAACGGCCTTGCTTAGCAGCTTCCTCTTTAGCTAATTCATCTAACTCGGAATGCCCAAATCCTGTGACCGTTAAGTCTTTCATGGAACCATGTACATTCGCTCCATCTTTATTTAAATTAGCAATGGTTTTGTCCAATGGATAAATAGGATTTTTGGCGTACCATTCTGATCCTAATAAGCCCTGTTCTTCCGCTGTAACTGCTAAAAAAATAACCGATCTTTTTGGAGGAGTTTTGGATTGTGCAAAGGCTTTTGCGATAGACATAAATGTTGCCGTACCACTAGCATTATCCAATGCCCCATTATATATGGAATCTCCGTTTACCACAGGTCCAATGCCAATATGATCCCAATGGGCGGTGTAGATGACATATTCATCTTTTCGCTCGCTGCCAGGCAGGATGCCTATTACATTATTGGATAGCTGCTTATTGGTGCTTACTTGCATTCCGTGACTATATCGTAAGCCCATAGGCGTGGGTTTAAATGCTTCCGACATCGCCTGTCGAATCATATTTTTTCCTTTGATGGTGGAATTCGAGAAGATAGCAGAAGCAGCACTTGCCGTTATCCATCCTTCTATCGCACAACGAGATTGCCCATCATCAGGTGTCTGTAAGGATTGTAAGCCGCCTGTCCAACTGCTTTGCACCACAAACCAAGGATAGCCCGCTGCACCCGTTTCATGAATAATTAAAACACCGTCTGCGCCTTGCCTTGCCGCTTCTTCAAATTTATAAGTCCAGCGACCATAATAGGTCATGGTTTTCCCTTTGAATATCGTACTATCCTCTGAGTAATAGCCAGGATCATTCACAAATACCACTGCTGTTTTGCCTTTCATATTGATGCCTTCATAATCATTCCAACCATATTCAGGCGCAACGATACCAAAGCCACAGAATACTAGCTCTGAATCTTGAACATCAATTTTTGGTTGGACCCGTTGCGTGGAAGTAACAAAATCTTTTTTAAAGGTAAGTGTCTGTGCTTGTTTGCCTCCTTGAAGCAGTAGCGATTTATCAGGAGTAGCTGTAATAGTTACCAATGGAACTTCTTGAAAATAACTATCTCCATTACCAGGCTGAATACCTACCTCTTGAAATTGTTTTTTTAAATAGTTAATGGTAAGAGGTTCGGCAGCGGTACCAGGCATTCTGCCTAGGTATTTATCAGAACCGAGTTCTTCTAGAACCGTTTGTAGGTAGGTCGAATCTATGCTATTATGACTAGCAGATTGCTGTGTCTTCTTATCTGACTGACAGCTAAACAACAAATGAAAGAAGCTGATGATCAGTATAACGCCAATTGAAAGTTGCCATATCTTTTTCATGGCGTAAATTTACTGAAAATATGGAGGGAGTGATTGGAGTTAAAGATTTTATGCCTCGCTTGTCAGACCGCTTCGTTGTCAGACCGCCTATGGCAGTCAGAAAAGCCACTCCTGCGGTGCAAGAGTGGCTTTTATTTTCTTAGAAAAAGTTACTGAAGTAACTCTTTTATGTTAGTAATGAGCGATTATTTTTTCTTGCCGCCCATCAACTGATCTTGTAATTGCTTCAATTTTGCCCAATCTCCTTTGGCGGCTATTTTAGCTTGTCTAGCCCAGGTGGATGGATCGTGCATTTTGTAACGACTTCCTGCTTTCTCTAAAATTCCTTTTAGGGTTGTTTTTGTAGTCTTCCCTAATTCAGTAAAAGTCTTAATACCTGCTTTCTGTAATAATTGAGCAATCTTTGGACCGATCCCTTCAATTTTTCTTAAGTCATCTTTTTTAACTTTAGCAGATACAGAAGTTTTCATTTTACCCGTAGCAGAACTCTTGGCTTTAGTGTCTGTCTTAGCATTGGCTTTCTTTGCACCCGTTTTAGCTTTTGACTTTACTGTTGCCTTTGCTTTTGTACTAGTCTTTGCTTTTGCACTCGTTTTAGTTTTAGTGCTTGTCTTAGTAGCCCCATTCGTCTTTGTCTTAGCTGCACTTTTTTCTTTTAAGCAAACGACAGAGTTGGAAACGTTAAAAGGCGCCTCCGCATAGCTATCAGCCGCCCAATCATTTTCCCATATACCATTGTCGGCTAAATAACGGAATTGATAATCTCTTCCAGTTGGTAATTCGATAACGGTTTTGAATTCTTTGCCAGATGATTTCATTGGAACACCCAAAGCTGGATTCCAGTTATTGAAATCTCCAATTACTTTAACACCTTTAGCACCTTGTACCGCTTCCTTAGCAATAGAGAAGGTTACTTTACAAGTAGGTTTTGATTTTGAATACTGTTTCTTAAGCATGGTTTACAATAGTTTTATTGATTTAATAAGAGACTGGGGATTGATCATTTAATGATTAGTTGCTGTCCATAAATTATGGATTTTTTACACTTGTACGTTCCGTCAACATCTTGTCTAATCACCAATTACCGAACACCAATCACTGCTAATAATATGCAAATCTAAGTGCTTATTTAATAAAAGTAAACACCTATATATTGTTTTTTTACAAATGTATAAAAACTAACAATTCTTCCATTTTCAATTACCATCAGTAATTTGGAGGAGTTGGATTTTTTGAGAGGAAATAGAATAAATTATAAGTGATACCAAATATAATTTGGATTAGTTTAAACGAATGATTCGGAAAAAAATATGTGCTTTTTTAAAAAATATCTCATTTAGGGTAGGATAAGAGGATATTTCATTTCACTTATTGACAAAGCAACAAAAATCATTTATCAAATGTATTTTTTCGATTACGAATCAACTTATTTGGTTTATAAAAAATATGGTAAGCATCTGTTAATCATCAACAACCGTATCATAGCAAAGGAAATGCCATGTTGAAAGAGGAGGAGGATTAATGAGGGTAATTGAAAGTTATGGAGGGTTATTATCGTGATGGATTGCCGCACAATAACCCTCCATAACCTTCATGCTCTAAGCATTGGGTTTCTTAGTACCCATAGTTTGTACTTTCCCTGCCTTATTCCATTTTCTACGCTTTCCTTTTTTGGGCTTTACCTTTTGGGCTTTTGCCACCGCAGTATATACATTGACAACGCCACCCGATTGGCTCAAACTTTTAAAAGGAACGGTTTTCGTTGGATCACCAGGTGTTTTTACTTTTTGGTTTAATGGAACTACTGAATCCATCAAAATACCCTTCACTTGTTTAGCTGACAAATTAGGAAAGTAAGAACGAAGTACGGCTGCTACTCCTGCTACGACGGGAGAAGCCATACTAGTACCTTGAGCGTTCTTATAATTATTGTCTGGTGTAGTGGAATATATAGCTACCCCAGGAGCAAATAAATCTACATTTTGCTTACCATAGTTAGAAAACGTAGCCGCTGCATCCTCGCCACCTTTCCAAGATAAGGCCCCTACCTCAATCCAATTTTGCGCTTGCTTTTTACCAAAGAATTTTTTCTTTTCATAGGTATCATTAGGGAAATTATCTGATGAATCATTATTCTGCGCAGAGTTACCAGCTGCATGCACCAATAGCACATCGTGCTTGGCAGCATAGCGAACGGCATCATCCACGATCTTCTTATTCCAAGAGTAGCCTTTTCCAAAACTCATATTGATAATAGAAGCTCCATTATCTACCGCATACCGAATGGCATTGGCTACATCCTTGTCTCTTTCATCTCCATCGGGTACTGCTCTTACAGACATAATGCGAACATTATCCGCTACTCCATCCATCCCCAAACCATTATTTCGTTTTGCTGCAACGATACCAGCTACATGGGTCCCATGAAAAGCATCTGGTCCCTTTACATCATTATTGCCATACCCTTTTTCAGTTTGGTTTGCATAGTTATCTCCTACTATACTTCTTGGATTGAAATCAGGATTATAATGATAATTCGCTTGGGTATCAAAATACTTACTAGCATCTTTTATTTGCTCTTCAAAATCTGTTTTTACATCCGCTATGCTCTCGAAAGGAGCACCTTGAGCAAAGGATTCAAGGATAATATTTTTTCCAACCATCAGACTTCTATCTCCTCCTGCCTCTATAGCATCAATATTTTCCTTATTAAATTCCTTCCCATCTAAGGCTTTTCCAATTCCATCCAATGCTTCCATGATGATGAGCTTGGTGCTCTCCATTTGGGCTAGCTGAGAAGAGGCAGAAGTTTGTTTTTCTTCTACTTCTTTCTCCATTTTTTGGAACTTAGCATACAGTACTTTATCCTCTTTGGATAGGTTCTCTGGTTTGACATTTTTAAATTTCTGTCGGTATTTATTCACTAGACGAGCCACCTCCAGATTATCTTGATTGATGTTTCCATTCTTACCACCGATAAAATTCCAACCATGAACATCATCGACATATCCATTTTTATCATCATCAATACCATTGCCTGGAATTTCTCCTGGATTGCGCCACATGACATCCGCTAAATCTTCATGCTCTGCATCCACGCCTGAATCAATAATGGCAACGATAACCGTTTGGCTCTTTTTGCCTTTCAATAAAGTATTATAGGCTTTATTTGTACTAACTCCTTGTACCTCCGATTGGGCAGCGTCTAAATTAAACCAGTTATCAGGTACTGAGGATTGGGCGGTCAAAGCAGCCCCTGCGAGAAATGTTGTTAAAATTAACAAACAAGCTTTTAAATTCATTTAACTTTGATTTTGTTCTTTATTATTAAGGATTTGGGTTTCATAGAACTGGATTAGTTGTTGCAAGAGTATAATCCAACTGAAACCTTCCTTTAATCTATTTGTAAAATAAATACAATTATATGCAAATCTCCTAAATATGAAAACTACATACCCCCTTATAGCTTCCTTACTTGTAAAAGGTCGATCAATTCTTTTGACGGGATGGATACTGATTGGTTTCTTTTTTGTGAAAGGTACCGCCCAAACACTGGATTTAGGTGTGATTGTGGGTGGCTCAAATTATCAAGGAGACTTGGCTTCAAGCGAGTTTTCCGTGTTCCAAGAACAGATCAATACTGCTTTTGGAGGCTTTTTGCGCTACAACTTTAACGATCAATTGAGCTTAAAATTGCAAATTCTATCTACGGAATTAGAAGCAGATGACAGCAGATCCACCATTGATGCGCTTCAACAACGAAACTTACGCTTTTTCTCTCCGCTTTTAGACGCTAGTTTACGGTTAGAATGGCATCCCTTAGCAACGATATTCGGAATAGATGGTGCCGTTTCGCCCTATGTGTCTGGCGGCGGAAGTTTTTTCACCTTTAATCCTCAAGCTACCTATCAAGATAGAATTTTCGAATTACATCCACTGCGCACGGAAGGACAAGGTTTAGCTGCTTATCCTGAGCGCCAACGGTATAATCTATATAATTTCAGTGCTTTATTAGGTGTTGGAATTGAATTTCGATTAGGAGAAGATGTAAAATTAGCCATAGAAGTATCTGGGCATTCTACATTTACTGATTATTTGGATGATGTTAGTTCCACTTATGTAGATTATAATAATTTGTTATTTGAGGTAGGCATAGAGGCGGCAGACATTGCCTACCAAACAGACGATTTTTTTGGAACTAATCCAACTTCTCCACCAGTAGGTACCAATAGAGGTAATCCTAATTCCAACGATTTTTACTTCATTGGTGGCATCACGCTCTCTTACGCTTTGTTTAATCCTGATCGAGTAGGTGGTAGGCGTGGGCAGATTGGTTGTCCTACTTTTTGAATATTTTCATTTTTAAAATTCCAAATCTCAAATTCCAAATTCCAAAAGCGTCATTGTTAGCACTTGGAATTTGGAATGAGAGCTTTTAAGAAAAATAATTTAACACATTGTTGGGCAAACACCTAAGCTGGCGAAGCAAGTACCATTATTTTTATGCCTCGCTTGCTTCGCAAGCTCGGCAGTTAGGTTCTTTTAGCGGCAGCGATTTAAAA
>CALJIQ010000079.1 GCA_937973995.1 uncultured Saprospiraceae bacterium | reverse complement strand
AGGCATTTGCTTCTGTTGCTTTACGCTTCATGGAAGACTTAGGCGTGGATCACTCTATCTGTAATGTGAATGGTGGTGCAATTGCTTTAGGTCACCCACTTGGTGCAACCGGTTGTATGATTACGGGTACCTTGTTGGATGAGTTGGAGCGACGTGATTTGAGTACTGGTTTGGCTACGCTTTGTATTGGTGGGGGTATGGGAATTGCTACGATTATCGAGCGAGTATAACTCAATAAATTCTTTGACATATTTTTCTTGTTCTTTTTTCATTGAAAAAAAAGAACCAAAAATTCTAGTCAAAAAAAACTCCCTCCGGTCAAACAGTTTTTTGACGGGCCCTCACTCCTAGATGTTGACTAGGTTCTGCAAAATTTAGAATGTCAACATCTAAGAACACGCCCTTGCTTGGTGGCGGCTGCCTGTCGGAAAAGTGGGTGTGGGTGATAGCTTGAAGCTAAGCAATTTTTCCGACGAGAATTTTTGGTCCTTTTTTTTCGAATGAAAAAAAGACAAAGAAAAATTAGAAAAATAAAAAATCGACTTTAAAAAACATCTATGTCCACAATAAAAAACGACACCTTAGAATACAAGGTAGGAGATGATGGAATCGCCATCATCAACGTCCACATGAAAAATCATCCAACGAACTTATTTAGTCAAGACTTTTTCGAGCCCTACTTTGCAGCGGCGGAAAAAGCGATTAAAGATGATTCGGTAAAAGGAGTGATTTGTACCTCTAGTCATAGAGACTTTATGGCGGGAGCAGATTTACGAATGCTGTCTAATCCACCAGAGGATAAGAAAGCCATGTTTGATGGTTTATTAGCGAACAATCGTAAATTAAGAGAATTAGAAAAAGGAGGGAAGCCATTTGTAGCAGCCATTAATGGAAATGCCTTAGGCGGCGGATTGGAATGGGCATTGAGCTGTCATTATCGAGTGGCGGTGAACAATAAGAAAACAAAAATTGGATTTCCAGAAGTACAATTGGGATTAATCCCAGGCGGAATGGGGAACTCCAAAGCGCCTTACCTAATGGGTATCCAAAATGCGTTGATGGCAATTTTACAGTCGCAGCAAGTGAACCCAGAGAAGGCAGCGAAAATGGGATTGATTCACGCCGTAGTAGAGACAGAAGAGGAATTAATGGCAGCAGCTAAGAAGTATATCTTAGACGGAGGAAGTGCCGAGCAGCCTTGGGATCAAAAGAAATACCGAGTACCAGGTGGAGGCATCAATTCGCCAGGTGGTGCACAAGCCATGATGGGCGGTGCGGGTAATGTATTGAAGATGACGGGCGGTAATTATCCAGCGGCTCGACATGCCATGAACGTGATCTATAAAGGTATGCAAATGCCGATAGATAGAGCGATAGAAGTAGAGGCTAGAGAGTTCATTCAAGCCTTTTATTCTAAAGAAGCGCAGAACTTAATCCGAACAGGTTTCTTTGCGATCAACGAAGCGAAGAAAGGAAAGATGAAGCCAAAAGGGCATGAGAAATATGAGATTAAGAAATTAGGAATGTTAGGCGCAGGGATGATGGGCGCAGGGATTGCCTATGTATCTGCCTTAGCAGGGATGGAAGTGCAATTGAAAGATGTGAAGATGGAAGGCGCAGAAAAAGGAAAAGCGTATTCCGAAGCTATTTTAAAGAAAAGAGTAGCTAGAAAAAGAACGACGCAAGAAAAGGCAGATGCGATATTAGCTAGAATCCACCCTACCACCGACCCTAACTCTATGGCAGGTTGTGATATGGTGATCGAAGCAGTTTTTGAAGATAGAAATCTAAAAGCGAAAGTAACAAAGGAGACGGAAGCGGTATTAGGAAAAGATAAAATTTACGGATCTAACACCTCTACCTTACCGATCACCATGTTGGCACAAGCGTCTGACCGACCAGAGAACTTTATTGGTATTCACTTTTTCTCTCCCGTTGATAAAATGCCGTTGGTAGAAATTATCGTCGGAGAAAAAACATCTGATCGAGCATTGGCGGCAGCGATTGATTATGTAGTAGCGATTAGAAAAGTGCCGATTGTGGTTAATGACAAGCAAGGATTCTTTACGTCTAGAACCTTTGGTACGT
This sequence comes from uncultured Saprospiraceae bacterium, assembly GCA_937973995.1. Taxonomy (GTDB): domain Bacteria; phylum Bacteroidota; class Bacteroidia; order Chitinophagales; family Saprospiraceae; genus JAFMDF01. The sequence continues at coordinate 2,298 of CALJIQ010000079.1, read as the reverse complement.
ACACCTCTGAAGGAGCACATTTATTGATGGAAGGAGTTCCACCAGTAATGATCGAAAATGTAGCGAAGCATATCGGTATGCCAGTCGGACCATTAGCGGTTACGGATGAAGTATCTCATACCTTAGGGTTGCATGTAATGGGAGAAATGCCTGAGAGAGATGCAGAGACGGAGAAGGTTTATCAATTGACTAAAAAATTGGTTGACTTAGGTCGCCACGGTAAGAAGAATGGTAAAGGCTATTATGATTATGATGGCAAGACCAAGAAGATTTGGCCAGGCTTGGAAGATTGGTTTCCATCTAATGTGAATACACTAGATGCCAAAACGATTGGTCAACGACTCTTACACAGAATGGCATTGGAGACTTACCGATGTTGGGATGAAGGCGTATTGCGAGCGACCAAAGATGGAGATGTTGGGTCTTTATTAGGATTTGGTTTTCCTCCTTATACGGGTGGTGCAATTTCCTATATTGACTATGTAGGCGTTCAACAATTCGTAGATGATTGTGATGATTTCACGAAGCGTTTCGGACCGAGATGGACTGTTCCAGATAGCCTTAGAAAAATAGCAGCGGAAGGCAAAACGTTCTACGGAAAAAAGAATGGCATTGCCAATAAAAAAGCGACTGCCAAATTAGGCATGTCAGAAATCAAAAAAATGCGAGAACCTGAATTGGTACAATACGCGAATTCCTTAGGTATCGAAGCTACGGAAGCTGATTTGAAGAAGGATACTTTGGATAAAGTATTGTCTAAGTTGGGATACGCTTAAATAGCTCGGAAGAATATTACAAAAGTTTTGAAAACTCTTGTAATCTCTATAGATAAAGTTTCAAAAACACATGGTAGTAACTATTCTATCATGTGTTTTTTTATATAAAAAATTAGAAATATTACTTATCTTACGAAGAATTAAAGAAGTCATAAGTCAGATCATTTCATTGTAGGAGGTCAGATTTATGATGTTGACAATTTATTCATCTGACAGCGGAGCGGTTTTATCCCTTTTGATACACTTATACAATATTGAGAATTTTTTATACTATTGAAGAGTAACCCACCCCTATCCCCTCCCTTAAAAGAGGAGGGGAATACCTTTCGACAAAAGATTACTTTAATCGAGAGGTACTCCCCCTCTTTTAAGAGGGGGGTGGGGGGAGTTCATTCTCAATCAGATAAACTTTATAGTATATGTTTAAAAGTGGTCTGATAGCAAAGCGGTCTGACATCTCAAAACAATGAAAGACTTCAATAACAAAGTAGCCGTTATCACAGGCGCAGGCTCCGGCATGGGAAGAGAATTAGCCTTACAATTTGCCCAAAGAGGCGCCAAAGTAGCGATCAATGACTGGAACGAAGCGACCCTCTTGGAAACGATGGATATGGTAAAAGCACAAGGCGGAGAAGGAATCGCAAGGCGGTTTGATGTGTCTAATAAAGAAGCGGTGTATGGCTTTGCTGAGGAAGTTATTAATCATTTTGGTCAGGTGGACATTGTTATTAATAATGCGGGAATATCGCTCCCTTCTAAAAGTATAGAACATACCGAATATGAAGATTTTGATAAAGTAATTGGAATTAATATGTGGGGGGTCATCTATGGATCTAAAGCCTTTTTACCACATCTAAAAAAACGCCCACAGGGTGTATTAATGAATACCTCCAGTGTATTTGGCATTTTTGGTTTTCCTACTCAAGGTCCTTATTGCACTGCTAAATTTGCTGTACGGGGATTTACGGAAACTTTGCGTTTGGAATTAGAAGCAGAGGGGGTCAACAATGTACAAGTGTGTTGTATCCATCCTGGCGGTATAAAAACGGGAATTGTAAAAAATCAAGACCATACACAATCAGATTTAACAAAAGAAGAAATTCAACAAGGAGCGAAAGTCTTTGAAGAAGAACTAGCAAAAACCACTGCTGCCGATGCAGCTGCTACTATTATAAAAGCTATTGAACAACAAAAGCCTAAACTCCTCATTGGTGGGGATGCCAAGTTTATGGATTTCATCGTCCGGCTTTTCCCAACTAAATACCAAAAAATTCTATTGAGAGGAGCTAAAAGAAATCCAGAAGTTTTTGCAAAAGCTTTTCAACCAACTGCTAAGGAAAATGTTGGTAAGAAGGAAGTTGTGGGGTAAGATAGGCTTTGTGGCATTTTGGCTTTATGGCATTGTGGCTACTTATCGAGAATCGCATCCCTCGCCATAACGCCATAACGCCATAACGCCATAACGCCAAATTAACATTTAATAAGTGACTTTTTCCATTAAAAATCACTCCTAATAACAAAG
>CALJIQ010000078.1 GCA_937973995.1 uncultured Saprospiraceae bacterium | reverse complement strand
CCTCATTCCTCCTTAAAAGGGGGACGTGCGAACCCTTAGCACATTGCCAAGAAATAGCGGTGACGTACTCCCCTCTTTTAAGAGGGGTCTCGGGGGAGTAAGAACTAGCGGTGACGTACTCCCACTTTTAAGAGGGGTCTCGGGGAGTTATTTCTTCAGATAGCAATTTAAAATTGCCTGTTATTTTGACCCCCTCATTCCTCCTTAAAAGGGGGACGTGCGAATCCTTAGCACATTGCCAAGAAATAGCGGTGACGTACTCCCCTCTTTTAAGAGGGGTCGGGGGAGTTAATACCTAAAATTATCAGGTAAAAGATAACTGGCATTTCAAAAATGCTAGTTATCTCATCCCATTCACACGAAAATTTTACAAAAAATACTATTGAAATCATGCAAATGACATAGAATTTTTAACCACAAACACATTAGACACACCCAATTAGGCGTCTAAAAGTAGATAGGTTATTTTTGATTTTATAAATATACCTCCACATGCTGACTCCAAATTTCTGTCACCTGACTCCTCCAACTGTATGGATAAAAGAGAAGACATACCCGAAGTAAATTTTTCCAATCGCCTTCAAAAAAACTTTGAATTTGATGTAGTAACCAACCACGAAGTTTTAAGAGATAATATTCCAAGCACCCATAATCCTTTTAGACCTGCCCGTTTACATTTTTATTCCATCCTATTTATTCTAAAAGGCAGGGGAAAGCATTTTATTGATTTCAAAACCTACAATTACAAAAGAGGAAGTATTATTTTCATTGCCAAAGATCAAGTACATGCCTTCGAGCGCAATATAAAACGAAAAGCCATCTTCTTTATCTTCACAGAAAAATTCTTAGAGAAAAGTAATCTAGGATCTAATCTAATGCAGCAAATTAATTTATATAACTACCATTTATATCCACCCATCCTACAGCTAGAAGAGTCGGAAATTAGTTTTTTTGAGACCCTTGCTAGAAGAATTAGAGAAGAGTATCATACCACCGAGGATTTTGCCACAGAAGAGATCATTGCCTCCCTGCTCAAAGTATTTCTGTTAATGGCAGAACGGATTCGTAAAAAGAAAACTTATACGCCTGTACAAAGCAATTATTATCCGACCTTTTTGGCATTTCAAAAATTAGTACAGGAAAATTTACTACAAAATAGGAAGGTGCAATTTTATGCGCAGGCGTTGAATATTTCTACCAAAAAACTCAATAGAATTGTGCAAGAAATCATGAACAAACCTGTGAAGGAATATATCCATGAGCAGCTAATTATGGAGATCAAACGATTTTTGATGAATACGGATTTGAGTATAAAGGAAATTGCTTATAAATCTGGTTTTGATGAGCCTACGAATTTTGTAAAGTATTTTAAAAAGAATACTCAATCAACTCCTTCTGCTTTCCGCAAAGAATTTTAAAGTCCTTCACATTTCAACAAAAGGTCTAATGATTTGATCCCATAGATCATAGCCTTTTTTGTTCATGTGCAGCCCATCTTCAATAAAAATATCTTTAAACACTTCTCCATTATCATCCAACATAATGCTCCATACATCCGCATAATGTCGATTGGATTTTCTACCTGCAAATTCTTTTAAGGCTTGATTCACTGCTAGATATTCCTCTTTGAGATTCCATCTGGCAATACTTGGTTTCGCTGCTATTAAAATGACTTGACAGGAAGGCAATTGTTTTTCGATCGTTTTTACCACATCACTGGTATGCTTCATGATCATGGTCAAGGGTCGCTCGGCTGCTATATCATTATCCCCTTCATAAATGAATACCTTCGACGGGGAAAACTGCAAGACCGTCTCGTTTAAATAATGAGATAGATCACTCATTTGAGAACCACCAAAACCAGCATTAATGACTTGGTGATTGGGGTAATATTCGGGCAGGCTTTTCCAAAAAAGAATGCTGGAACTGCCTGTAAATACAATCCTCTCTTTAGCAGAATCAAATGAGGTAGATTGAATAGCTGCAATTCGAGTGGCAAAGCGAGAAGGGTCAGGTGCACCTTTATCAATCGTTTTGCAGGCGAGGCTACTTACTATTAGAAGCAGGATAAAGTAGTAGGTGTAATAGTGATGACAGCTCATTATTTATTGTTGATTTTTAGCAATTTTGATGGTGTATCAAATGGGTGGATTGAAAGATAGTTGGCATTTCCAAAAATGCCCGCTATCTATTGATAATCAATGGACGGGCATTTGGTAAATGCCAACCAATGTCACCAATTCAACACATTTGATACACTACCTTTTCTTTAAAATGATAGTACATAATTACCCGTAAATAACGAAGGTAGGTATCTTTTTAATGATAAAAAAGTGAGAGTTCCCTAATTTGGATTACCTTTGATTGGAGAAATTCAACAAACTATTGTAACAATTCAGAAATTATGGTTTTACGCAATATCCTTTTCCTAGCCATCTCTTTTATTTTACTGTCAACTGTTCCCCACTCCCTACTTGCTCAAACTAGTAAAAAAGAGGCATCCGAAAAAGAAGCGGACAAAGACAAAGAGAAAACGTATTCGGATTTCATTACTGCTAAAGCAAAAACTTCTAAGGGGATGTTTACCATCCATGAAGTAGAAGGAAAATACTATTTTGAAATTCCTGACTCTTTACTAGATCGAGATATAATGGCGATCACTAGGATTTCCAAAACACCGACGGGGGCTGGTTATGGCGGAGAATTAGGGAATCGGCAGATCATTCGATTTATAAAAGGTCCAAAGAAGAAGGTATTTATTAAGGTGATTAATTATGTGAATGTTAGTGCTGATTCCAGTCAGATGATTCAGACGGCGGTTGAAAAATCTAATAATCATCCTATAGTAGCCGCCTTTGATATCAAAGCTAAAGGAGAAGATACTTCGCTGTTGATAGAGGTGACTAGCTTTTTTGAAGGAGAAAATCAGGCCTTCACTTTTTCACCCTATTTCAAACAACGATATAAATTAAAAGGCATTGCCAAAGATCGTTCTTATATTGAGCATATTGGAACGTATCCAATCAATGTAGAGATTAGAACCGTAAAGACCTATTCTGTTACCCCTCCTTCTATTAATCCACCACCACCGGGTAAACCACAAAGGACCAGAGATTTAGTAGCAGGGGTAAATTCTGGAGTACTAACATTTGAGTTGAATACCTCCATGATTTTATTACCAAAAACGCCAAGAAGACCTAGACTATTTGACCAGAGAGTTGGCATCTTCGCTAATAGCTATACCGTTTTTAATGATGAACAACAACGAGCAAAAGATCAGGTTTTTACTGTTAGATGGCCCCTTGATCCTAAGTCTGAATCAGATGCTCAACGACAACGAGAAGGTGCTTTAATAGAACCTAAAAAACCTATTGTATTTTACATTGATCCAGCTACTCCAGCTAAATGGATACCTTATCTTAAACAAGGAGTGGAAGACTGGCAACCTGCTTTTGAACAAGCGGGCTGGAAAAATGCGATCCTAGCCAAAGATTGGCCAACACAAGATAGCACGATGAGTTTGGAAGATGCTCGTTTTTCTGTTATTCGATACTTTGCCTCTGACATACAAAATGCCTATGGTCCTAATGTCCATGACCCTCGTAGCGGAGAAATTTTAGAGAGTCATATAGGTTGGTATCACAACGTCATGAAATTGGTCAAAAACTGGTACACCACTCAAACAGCTGCCGTGGACCCTAAGGCAAGAAAAAATACCTTTGATGATGATCTAATGGGGCAACTCATCCAATTTGTTTCCGCCCATGAAGTAGGACATACCCTTGGATTACGACATAATTTTGGAGCTAGCCATGCCACTCCAGTTGAAAAATTGAGAGACCAAGCATGGTTAGTAGAAAACGGCCATACTTCTTCTATTATGGATTATGCTCGATTCAATTACGTAGCACAGCCAGAGGATGGGGTCACAGACTTAATGGCAAAAGTGGGCGCTTATGATCGCTGGGCGATTGAGTGGAACTATAAGCCGATCTATGGTACTTCTTCTGCCGAAGAAGATCAAAAAATATTAAACCAATGGTATAAAGAAAAAGCAGCAAATAATCCTGCCCTACACTTCTTAACAGAGGCCAGTACGTTCGATCCAAGGGCACAAAACGAAGATATTGGAAATAATTCTATGGTGGCTTCTGAATACGGTATCAAAAACCTAAAACGCATTTTACCCAACGCCATAGAATGGACCCAAGAAGATGGACAGAACTTTGATCGGGCAGAGGAAATCTATGACAATGTCTTTGGTCAATATCGACGTTATATCGGACATGTTAGTAAGTGGCTAGGCGGTCTTTTTGATACGCCTAAAACCGCCGATCAGGAAGGAGCCATCTTCGAGCCTGCACCAAGAGACATGCAGGAAAGTGCTGTTCGCTTTTTACACCAACATCTATTCCAACCACCACTATGGTTAATGGACGAAAACCTTACCAATAAATTTAAAGCAGAACCAGGCGTTAAGCGTATCGCTGATCTTCAAAACCGAACGTTGAATAGTCTATATAGTTCTAGTAGGCTCCAACGGTTGATTGAATCTAAAGCGGCCTACCCTACTGCCTATGGATTAGAGGATTTCTTCCAACAAATGGAGAAAGGGATTTGGTCAGAGTTAGGACAAGCCAAAAAAACTTCCGTTTTCCGCAGAAACTTACAGAAGATGCACCTAGAAAAGCTTATCAGTTTATTAAAACCTGGAAAAGATTCTAGCGGAAGGATTTCCACTTATTTCCGTTCTACTTCTTCGGTAGATCCTGCTATGACGGATATTCGATCCTTGGCAATGGGTTCTTTGACAGACTTACACAAACAACTAAAAAGAAGAGGAAAAAGAACGGCGGATAAAATGTCCAAGTATCATTATATGGACTGTGCCAAGCGGATTGAGGCGGCTCTTGATATGGATTAGGGCTTTGTGGCTTTTATGAAATTACGGACTTTTTGCCATAACGCCATAACGCCATAACGCCATAACGCAAAAAAAAGAACACTTATCAAAAAGTATGATAAGTGCCTTGGTATTTTACAACAATCTTTTTCTAAGGGTACGTTCGTTTTCAGGAAATATAAAAGGATTTTAATTGGGGCGGATTACAAATGTAAGTAGAAAATGTTAAGAATCTGGTTTCGATCACAAATAATTTTAATTATTTGTTTCATTAATATAATTAATAAAAGGAAGATGATATAAGTTCCCTGTTACCTCCAAATAATTTACAAAACTTTGATATACTCCTAAAGTGATTTCAACGAATTCTAGCTCCTGTTTTCTTTCTGTAACCTGTTGATAAAGAGGCAATAAAGGATCTGCATTTTCTAATTGCATTAATCGACTCAACAGCTTGGCGTGTTTAAGATTTTGTTCCGTTTGAAATTGTTGGTATATTCTTAAATCCGCTATAGCTGCTTGAAACTCTTTTTTTTGTGCTGCCTGCACCTCTTCCCTTTTCCATTTATTTACCGCTAGTTTTCTTTCTTCTAAAGCTTGTTCAATTTTTAGTTCCTCTAGTTTGATCGCTCTACCACTTGAAAATGGTATTTTAACACCTGCTCCTATAGAAATACGTTCACTAAGCACATCTGTATGAGGACCATTATATTGAACTTGTAAGAAGTCGAAAATTCGCTGACGCTCTGCTTCCTCCAACGCAATTTCTGCTTCAAGGATGCCTTTTCTATTGGTGTTTTTCGGTTGATCTATTATATTTTCTCCCAAACTGTTGACCTTTTCTATCATGGTGGATAGGGTAATCATATCATTAAAATCAGGTTGATTACCCCCTAACAACTGTTTTATTTTATTTTCTAGTAATTGGATTCCTACTTGTGTTTCCCCAATATCTTCTTGGACTTCCATAATATCTCTAGCTTTCACTTTTTCTTGTGAGGCAAGTCGAAACAACACCGTTTCTATATCTGAATAAACGAGTGCCAAAGAACGATAAACTTGTAATTCTAAAAAAGCCTCAAATGCATCCAACCACGTCTCATAGGAATTTTCAACTATATCCTTATAAGAATCATCCTTGAAATGAATAGCCTCCTGTCGAATACTACTCATTAATTGCTTTTGAGCCTTTCTTATCTTTTTAGTGGTAGGTGATATCCTCACCATATACTGCTGATCTTCCCAATCAAAATCTCTTGTTTCTGTTCGGATGTCTATTTCCTCTATCCACGAAGGGTTAAAAGAAGACTGATTCTGCTGGATACCAAGGATAGATTGGGAACTAGTTGCTTTTTGAAGTTGTTGCTGGAAGAATTGGGAAGAGGTGATCGTAGTTTGGGCAGCTCCACAAATGCTTATGAATAGCATTAAGGTAAGAAAGAGAACATACTTTCTTTTTAAAAAACAATCGTACATAGTAGTGGTATCTAAGTACTAAGTGGTTAGGCAACCCTTTTATAATAAGTTGAATTTAAAGGCTTCTATATTTGTATTTTCTTTTTTTCAATGAAAAAAAGAAACAAAAAATTCTTTTTGCTCCTGCTCTTTGTGCCACAGGCACAAGCAAACGCTAGGCAGCAATTGCTCAACTACAAGCTATCACCCCACATCCCAATGCTGCGACAGGCAGCCGCCACCAAGCAAGAACATATGCCTAGACGTTGACAACGGGACGTTTATTAGATTCAACATAGAGGTATGGATTTGTCTAACTACTAAGCGATTTAAGTTATTTAGTCAATTTCCCTTCTTGTAAATCCTTCAAAGGTTTAGCAGTTCGGTAAGAGGCAATCTGTTCAGGCGATTCTATAAACTCTAACATAACCTTCTCTTTTTGGAGAAAAGGGTTAGTAGATGGAATGGCCACCAATACTTCCCTACCGTAAGTTTTTACCTCCAATACCTTTCGTAAGCGTTCTGGAATCTCTACAATTCTAGATCCTAAGCCAATTACTTCTCCATAACAAAACGTGTCCGATTGATTAATGGAACGGACAATAAAAGAATCTTTGGCTGCGACATGTACGATTAAATCTTCTTGTACAAAGCCTTTTACGATGGTTGGGTTAGGTTCATAAAAAGTAATCAGCGTTTTATAGGATGGAACATGTTCTCCCTCTTTGCAATGAATATTTCCTATCAATCCATCAAAGGGCGCCTTCAATTCAAATTGCTGTTTTTGCGTAGCTGTTTGAAACTCCTGCACTGCCTTTAATCGCTCTCTTTCTATTTGGTAAGGATTCTTATTGATACTCAGTTCTTGTTGAATAGACGCTACTTGGGAAGCAAAATTAGCTTCCATCAATGCTATCTCTCGATCAATGTTTGCGACTTTTGTATTTAGGGAACCGTCATTAGAAAAGGTATCTTTCACCGTTTTTAAATCCTTTAATAATGCTTGGTTTTGTTTAGCTTTTCGGATGGTTCGTTCTTTTTCAGTATATAGCTTTTCCAAAGCTAATTCTTTCTTTGCTTCTACTTCCTTTATCGCATTTTCTTTTTCAGTTCGCCATAGTCGTTCTTTACTCGTTAATTCTGCAATTTTAAAAGATTCATCTCCTAATATTTCTTTAGATTTTATACGATAAATGGTAACTAAGGGAGAATTGGCAGCAACATGTTCTCCTGGTCGAACTTTAATATCTCCTATAGCCACGGGATAGTTAAAATTAATTTCTGTTTCTTTATTTTCCGCAAATCCATAAAAGGAAACGACCTCTTTCGTCAAGTGACTATTTAGTTTCCATAGTACAAAAGGAATTAGTAAAACAGTAATAACATATAAATTGATACGCTTCATTAGACTTTGCTCGGTTGACGGTAGATAGTCTTTTGATTGTTGGCTTGACAGGTTCCCATCAAGCAACTTTTTTAAAACCTATCCCGTGATTCCTTTCCTGAAATGGACATCGAGTCCATTTCAGGAAAGGAATCACGGGATTTGTCAAAGAATCAAAATTATTAGAACTCCTCTATGAATAACTTTTAGTTTCCTTCAATAACCTTCCCTTCTAAAGACGAATATTTTTCTTATCAAATCGCAATCGGATATCTCCCAAATCGCCCAACTCAGAAATTTCTTTTACAAATTGATCCACGGAGGTATTCCGTTTTAAACGAATCAAATAATTCAATTCTTTGAGGTGATCTTTTGAAATTTCATCTATGATCTGACCTTCCTCATCCAAAATTTGTTCTTTCTTTCGGGTATTTAAAAATCGAATTTGTTGTAATTCAAAGTGGTAACAATACTGACTAAGAATTTTATTGAAATTTGTTTCTTGTGTTCCTTCTTTTGGAATTTCTATTCTTAAAGTACCGATCAAATCATTGGTATTAGAAAGCGGAGAAAATCTTAAAATGATCGCCCCTAAGCAAAAAGCCACGGTGCCGATAAAGGCAATTGAAAAACCAAAAACCCCACAAGCAATGCCTACCGCCAAGGAGGCAAACATAAACGTCATATTTCTAGGATCGTCCAAAACGGTCCGAAATCGAATAATCGACAAAGCCCCAAGCATCCCCAATCCTCTAGCCAAAGAGTCACCAATAGCCTGCATAACAGTAGCAGCTACCATGGAGATTAAAGCAAGTGACTGAAGAAAATGAGCAGGGCGATGGATACTCTTAGTCGTAAAATCATACGTAATGACCAAGAGAGAAGAAAGGAAAAACGAAAACATCACTGTAATGAGAATACTCATCACCGTAGGATTTTCAACATTATGATTGGTTATTAAAAAATCAAACATTTTTTTTGTAGATGGCGCACCTAAAACTAATAGCATGTAAAGTAAATGTAATTAATTGATAAAACTGCAATCAAAGATAATTTTATCAAATAGAAAAAAACCCTACCTTATTCTATAAATATGGAATGAAAACGGATGCCAATAACGCTTTTTTTGGGTTATCTTTTATACACACTTCCACTAGAGATGAGCAAAAATGTAATGTTGTACTTACAAAATGCCGTCTTGAATGGAGAATAAATTTTATTAGAAAAATGGACCATCTTCGTCTAATTCTTCTAAAATTTTGAGAATCGGTAAGTTCATTAAAAAAATCTACAGGCTAACAATTTGAAGCCTTAGCTTTTTAATTTTCTGATCATAATACCGATCTAACTCTTCAAACTCCTTGGGATACGTTTTTTTGATCGCATTAATGAAAGAAATCCGCACTACCCTATTTTGTAGATTTTCTGTATCGCTCAAGGAAGCATCATATTGATCTCTAGCAATCGGATTCATAGAGACCTGTTCCATTGCCTGCGCTTTCGCTTTTTTATGGGTCTTACAAATAGAAACGATGATGGCTGATTCCTTCGCTTCTTGTTCATCATAAACCGCCAATAGTTCCTCCTCTAATTTAGCCTTCATAGCAGCAACATCTTGCGCCTTCGCCTTTTGTTTTTTGCGCTTGGTTGCCTTCTCTTGATGTATATCGAATAAAATGGGCTGTCGGACCATACTTTGCAAGTAGCCTGCAATATTCTCGATTTCAACTCCTGCTTTAATTTGATTTAAAGTATAAATGATTCCTTGTCGAATTTGATTCTGAGGATAATTTTCTACCCATTTGACTACCGTGTTTTTACTGATCCAACTCTTCACAATTCCATGAAGTTCGTCAATTAAGGATTGTTGTGGATGCGGTTGGTCAATCACAGTGATTTTGCTTACCTCTTTTTCAGCTTTGTTCTTGTAAATCTTAAACATCAAACCAACCACTCTCCTACCCCTTTTTAAAGGCTCAAACTCAAAGAAAATATCGGTATAGGCTTTTAAATCTTTTTGAGCTTTATTTAGCACCCGCTGTTTGAAATTCCCAAAAAGCGGATAATTGTCTTTCAACGATTTTTTTCCATTATTGTCTATTTCTTCGATCGCCCCAATAATTTCCTTCAATTCCATTAAATCAAACTTACGCTGTCCAATCTTTTCATATTGCTTCAATAACTCATATAATCGAATGGAATAAGCACTGGGTAACTTTAAAATGTTTTTTACATCATAAGTAGTGAACTGAGATTTCAAGGACAACAGGTAAGGCTTCATGTCTGGATGAAAAGAAACATCAATAAATTTACCATCCTCGCTTTCTGGATTGACTAAACGATCAATACCTACGACAATGGGTGTCGTCAACTCCATTAATCCCTCATCCGTCTCCCGAATAACTTTTATTAGTTTAGACATTAGTTTATTCCCACCCTTCCGCAAACGGTCATAGGCATCTTTGTTGTTATCAACTTGAAAGTCTCTTACGATGTCTTGTAAATAGATTCTATAAGGTTGGAAGTCTTTATCGTCCTTTCGGACCATGGAAAGCATTTTGGTAAATATCCTAGTTTCCCAGATATCAAATTTATACCTAGCCTCTACTAATTCATTAGATTTGCGGATTAGCTTTACAACGTTCTTAGAAGTCTTGGACTTTCTTAAGGATTTCTTTACTCCCATGTTGTTTGTTTATATAGTCCTCGAAATGTTATAGTTCACTCAATATGTTATAATAGGTACTCACAAAGTTATAATTAGTTCTCAAAATGCTATAATAATTACTCAAAAAGTTATGATTAGTTCTCGTATTGTTATATTTAAAGGCATAACAGATTGACAATCAATACCTTACAAGGGCTGAAATTACTTAAATACTTATATATATTAAACAACATAAACAGGAAAGTGTGCTGTATTTCTAATTTTTTTAATAAATACAAGCCTTATATCTTAGTAGTGGAACATTTATTTTTTCAATGTCCCTTTTATAACGGTGGATGTAAAGTTTAAATATTGAATTATTGCGGTGTTCTCAAAGTGTTATACTTCTCCCTCTTTTTGGTATAATTAAAGGCTCCACTACCCCTGTATTTATTGGTCTAACGGGTTACCTACTCAAAGTGTTATACTTCTCCCTCTTTTTGGTATAGTTAATACTGGATTTCCTGTACTTATAGTTAAATGTCTGAAAATCAAGTCCTATGAAATAGTACTCCAATAGCGTCATTAGGTATTTTTTCACTCAAAGTGTTATACTTCTCCCTCTTTTTGGTATAGTTAATGACTCCCTACTCTATTTTATAGCTATATATAGGCTTACTAACCTCCATTTGATATAGTTACTCCCTCATTTTGGTATAATTTAATAAGATTTACTACTATTCTCACAGTTATTTCACTAAAATATACCAGATTGAGGACTTAATAGACTTAAAATCCCCTCATTTTGGTATAATTATACTACCCTATTGCATGGCTTGGGCTTTCTTTCCTCATTCTGGTATAGATAGTTCCTCAATATGTTATAATATGGGTTTATCTCCCTCATTTTGTTATACTAGGGGCTTTAATAAATGATTTACACATATTAGGTATTTCCCGCAAAAGACCGCTATGATCTATCAAAGTACGCTAAGTTAGTCCTAGGTCTAGCTTAGCGTACCTTAGCGTATCCTTGGCGAGACTTTGCGGGAGACAAAACTTGGGTAAGTTATTTCTTCCTCTAGCAGAATCAACCTCCCTACTCCTAAAGAACCTATTTGCCGAGCTTGCGAAGCAAGCGAGGCAAAAGTTTAACTGGCGATTGGCATTATTAGTAGTCTAAATTGGAAATCGCTGAGTCAAGTCAAATGCAGGTCTAATATTTATCGACCACATATAAAAACATATTGACATAAGCCTGTGCTTATGATTGTAAAGTATGGTTTGATATTTATAGGCTTATGTATTTATGTGGGTATTGATGTGCATGTTCATATAATAAAATAAATATTTGCACTTATTATTATGGATTTATGTTTTTATGTTTATATTTGTATCTGTATTTACATGAAGTTGTAAATCTTACTTTATAAATGTATTTGTTTATGGTAGTATATGTGTAATATAAGCTCTAGCTTATTGGAATATATACGCTAATCTTTATAAGATTATGGGTGTATTGATGCATAGCTGCATATATTCTTAGTTTTATTGCTGTATGTCTGCTCCGCCTTATGAGCATACATATGTGCTATAAGCTTAACTTCATAAGTTTATGTGAGCAGGGCTTTATAGGAAGCTATATACTTGTAAGATCAGCCATATATGTATCCATTCATCTTGCTTTATAGGCTGCTATGAAGTTGACCTTATTTGTGGTTTGAGAATCCATTTGTCCATTTCAAATGGATTCTATTGTGAAGAGTAGGGGAGGAGGCAAGAGCTAGAAATTGAAAAATCTATTTATTTGATTTAATGGCATTTGAGTTGAAATGAACCTCGTATTCGATAATTCCAATTACGGCTCTTAAATTCAATAAAAACGGTTTAAATTTTGATTTTTCCTAATCTTTAAATCCCCTAAGCAGAAAAAGGGAACTAAAGTTCTTAGGGCTAAGAAAATGTATTTACATAAGTATAGGCTTATGGGCTTATTTTTTGCAACAACTCAAATAATAAAAATACCTAATGGTAATTTCATTTATTTCTTACAAAGGTGGAGTGGGGAAGACCACCCTTTCCGAAAATGTAGCCGTCTGTTTTGCAACAGCAGGTAAGTCTGTATGCATAGTAGATGCGGATGATTCTGCTAATTCCGCTAGTTGGGCAAGGAAAAGAAGTCCCGATTTGGTAGCGATTCCAGTTTATGAAGAGAATAATAAAGAAGAAATCGTTTTTAAAATTCAGGAACTTAACCAAAAACATGACGTGGTGATTATTGATAGTCCTCCTTCCCAAGTAGCAATTTCTGATATGATTGTGCTGATGAGTAATCTAGTCGTAGTTCCACTATTACCAAAAGGAGAACAAGAAACGAATACTATTAACCAATTCGTGCGAAAAATAAAATCGCTAGAGGTGACTAAGGGAAGAACCATCCCTGTTTATTTCTTGGTCAATGAATTCGATGCTCGAATCTCCCTTCACAACAAATTTGTGGACACCATGAAACAAACTTTTAAGGATCGTTTACTTGAGTCAAAATTACATAGTAGAGTTTCCTATGCAGAAGTAACCCATGAAGGGAAAGGCGTATTTGAGTACAGTGATGCGAAGGCAAAGAAAGAAATTACCTTATTGGTAAATGAATTATTACAAAAGATAAAATCACTTAATTAAGAAAACTTCCAAATTCTAAGAACCAAATTCGCCTTGATGAATTTGAGCGTTGGAATTTAAGAGTTGGAATTTTAATAACATGGCAAAGAAAACTAAAAAAATCCCTGACTTACAGCTGCAAGGTTTTGAAGATATTGATTTCAATAAAGAACCTGATGTACAGGCTGCCCAAAAAGTGATTCAACCCCAGATGAAAGAACCAGTAGAAGAAGAAAGGGTAGTGGAGGAGGAACTACCAACTCCTGAAAAAAGAATCAGTAGAGAAGAAATAAAGCCAGTAGCTACAACCGTTGTTCCACATAGAACATCTGCTTCAGAAACCGTTCGCAGGAAAAAAATAAAGGAACCAGAAGTGCCCGCCAAAGGAACATTGGCACCTGCTAACAAAAAGAGAGCGAGTTTTAACATTGATGAAGATTTGCATCGGGCATTAAAGGAGTATTCCTTCTTTGAAGAGATAGACATGGTAGAGTATATCTTTGAGGAACTCGTAAAACCTGACTTAAAAAAGAAAGGGTATTATCCGCCGAGAAGGAAAAAACGGAGATGATTTTAAAGTCATGTAAAAACATGACTATTGTTCCAACGCTAAACATGTCTATTTGGACATGTTTAAATTCTTTTTGTATGGCTAAGCATAAACTTGTCGTTGAAGGTACCTCAATCACTATTAATAAAGAGGGCTTTATAAGTCTGACAGATATAGCGAAAAGGAGTAGTGATAGAGAACCCAATCAGGTAATAAGGAGTTGGCTAAGAAATCAAGGTACCATAAACTACCTCGAAGCATGGGAAACTGTACATAATGTAAATTTTAAACATGGCCAAATGGACATGTTTAGAAAACAAGCCTCGAATAATAGAGCTAAGATTAGTGCTCAATTGTATATAGAAGAAACCCAAGCCAAAGGATTAACATCAAAAAGCGGTCGTTATGGAGGGACATTCGCTCATAGTGACATAGCCTTGAATTTCTGTTATTGGTTAAGTCCCGAATTTCAGGTGTACTTTTTAAAAGAATTTCAAAGATTAAAAAGTGAGGAGGCTAGAATGCTTGGCTTAGAGTTCGATTTGAGAAGAGAAATTTCAAAAGCCAACTATCCATTTCAAACAGAGGCTATAGATACTTATATAGTATCACCCAAAATGAACAAACTAGACAAAAAAAACATTTATTCCAGTGAAGCGGATTTATTGAACAAAGTTCTGTTTGGTTGTACTGCTAAGGAATGGAAAAAGCAGAATATTAGCAAAAAAGGTAATATAAGAGACCACGCTACTATTGAAGAACTGATGATTTTAGCCAATTTAGAATTTTTAAATGGAAAATTAATTCAGTGGGATTGTGACCAAGAACTAAGAGCTAAAATGCTTGCAGATACAGTTAAAGAACAATTAACCTTATACAAAAAATCTAAAGCAGTAAAACGAATTAAAGAGAAAGAACAACGTAGATTAGATTAAAATCAATTGAAAAGTTAGTTAAAATTCCTTATTCAGTTCCACACCTTTGAAAATAGTATTCCCACCTAGAAGCTTTAAAACCATCAATTTCGTTGTATATTAGGCTACTAAAAGCCGTTTGAAACCCACAATTGTTGATATTTTGAAATATCGCAAATTTATACTTTCAATCTTAGCCTTGACCTCAAATTTCCGTCGTCGGTGGCTTAACCCTTGCATTTGAAGTTGAGGTATATTTAGGTATCTTTATAGCGAATTTTCGCTCTTATTAAAAAAGATATATAATGGATTTTACTTTATCAGAAGAACAAATGATGATTCGAGAGGCAGCTAGAGATTTTACCCAATCTGAATTGAAGTCAGGTGTCATCGAAAGAGATAATTTACAACAGCATCCCACAGAGCAGGTCAAGAAAATGGCGGCTTTGGGTTTTATGGGGGTGAATACAGCGGCGGAATATGAAGGCGCCGCCTTAGATAGTGTGTCCTATGCCATCATAGTTGAAGAGTTATCCAAAATAGATAATTCGTGCTCCGTAATCGTATCTGCACATAATTCTTTGGCGATTTGGGGGATAGAGAAATATGGAACAGAAGAACAGAAAAGTAAGTATTTGCCGGATATGGCAAGTGGTCGTACCATTGGCGCATTTTGTTTATCAGAACCAGAAGCGGGTAGTGATGCGACTAGTCAAAGAACAATAGCAGAAGATAAAGGAGATTACTACTTATTAAATGGTACAAAAAACTGGATCACCAATGGAAAAACAGCAGGGACTTATGTGGTGATTGCACACACACATCCGGAAAAGAAGCATAAAGGTATTAATGCCTTTATCGTAGAAGCAGGATGGGAAGGCGTAAGTACGGGAGAAAAAGAAGATAAATTAGGCATTCGATCTTCTGATACTAGCTCGGTGATGTTCCAAGATGTGAAAGTGCCAAAAGAGAATAGGATAGGGGAGGACGGTTTTGGTTTTAAATTAGCCATGAAGATTTTGGATGGAGGTAGAATTGGAATTGCAGCTCAGGCATTGGGAATCGCAGCAGGAGCCTATGAGCTAGCATTGGCGTATTCACACGAGCGAGTTACCTTCGGAAAGCCCATCAATCAGCACCAAGCCATTGCTTTCAAATTAGCTGATATGGCAATGCAAATAGAAACTGCTCGGATGCTAGTCTATCGAGCCGCTTGGATGAAAGATCAAGGTTTACCATATGCACAGGCAGCAGCGATGGCAAAATGTTTTGCTTCAGAAGCAGCAATGGCAATTACCGTAGAAGCCGTTCAAGTACATGGTGGCTATGGATTTGTAAAGGAATACCACGTGGAACGCTTGATGCGAGATGCTAAAATCACTCAGATATATGAAGGTACCTCAGAGATTCAACGTATGGTGATTTCTCGTAATATTATTAAAGGAGCTACTTATCTACCGTGGGAAATGGCTGGTAAGTTAGTTACTGCTTAGATATTACCGCAGAGCTGTTAATGTTCTGTTTTTCCAAGTGTTGCTGGTGAGGATTTTTAATCCGAAACCTATATTTTTCCTGCCTCTGGCAGGTATTTTCAACTAAAAACCTCGCCAGAGGCGAGAAAATAAGGGTGTCGGACTACAAGTCCTAACCAGCAGTCGTAGTAACAGTTTTGCCATCTACCGTCAACCGAAAAAATACACTTCCCTCAATTTGTTATAGTTTATATATGAAGCCTTTTATAAAAACCCATTTATTCCTATTAATAGGTATCCTAATAGTAGGAGCATGTCAATCTTCCGAAAAGGAGATAGCTAAAAAAACGGCAGCCAGCCAATTAGGAGAATTAAACTTACAAGTAACAGGTAAGGAATCCGCTCAGCCCCATTTTAAAAAAGGACTATTACTATTACACAGCTTTGAATATGAAGATGCTAGAGCTGCATTTGTAAAAGCGCAAGAGGAAGATGCTGAGTTTGCAATGGCCTATTGGGGAGAAGCGATGACTTATCATCACTCCCTTTGGCAACGACAAGAAAAGGAAAAGGCGGTTAACACTTTGCAAAAATTGGGAGCTACCCAAGAAGACCGATTCAAAAAGGGAAAGACGCCACTAGAAAAAGACCTAATAAAAGGAGCAGGCATCTTATTTGGAGAAGGTACGAAATACGAAAGAGACCTAGCCTATCGAGACTATATGGAGGGTATGCAAGCGAAATATCCTAACAATCACGAGGTTGCAGCCTTATATGCGATCTCTTTATTAGGGTCTTCTAGAAATGGAAGGGATGGAGAATTGTATGATAAAAGTGCAAGAATTGCCCAAGGCATTATCAAGGAGAATCCCAATCATCCAGGCGCCTTACATTATTTAATACACTCCTACGATGATCCCGTTCATGCACATTTAGCTAAAAATGCAGCGGATAGTTATTCCAAAGTTGCTCCTGATGCAGCGCATGCCTTACACATGCCTTCGCATATCTATGTGGCATTAGGGAAGTGGGAAGATGTGGTCACCTCCAATATTGCCTCTTGGAATGCTAGTGTTAAAAAAGCACAGCGGCAAGGCAAGAAAAAAGGCAGTGGGAGTTACCATGCGTTCAATTGGTTACAATATGGCTTGTTACAAAAAGGAGAAGTAGAGCAGGCGGCGGGCCTATTGAGGGACATGAAAAAGTATGCGGAGACGAATGCTACCAATCCAGCTAAGGCGTATTTAGTGGCGATGAAAGGAGGATATTTAGTAGAAACCAATACTTGGAAAGGTGAATTGGCAGATATGCCAATAGATATAACTGGTTTGAATGTTACTAAAAAAGGAGGACATCTCTTTATAGAAGGTATGAAAGCCTATCATCAGCAAGCGAAGAAGGATCTTTCCAAAATAATTAAGGAAGTAGAAGAAAGTCGATTAAAAGCCCAAAACATAGTAGGAGAGGAAGGCTTTGCCATGTGTAGCGCAGCTGGCTTGGCGAATAAGCCTCCCAATCAGCTGGATATTGACATGGTGCATATTATGGAAATGGAATTACGAGGCTATCTGGCGGATTTAAATAAAGAGCATAAAGAAGCCAACAATTGGTTTGAAAAAGCAAGCGATTTAGATGAGACCCTAAATTACTCCTTTGGTCCACCTACCATTCTGAAACCAGCACATGAAGCATATGCAGAATGGCTATTACAAAATAAAGAAACAGAAGCTGCCTTAGCTATGTTCGATAAATCTTTAAAACGACATCCAAGAAGACTCTTATCTTTAAAAGGGAAAAAACAGGCAGCAGCATTATTGGGTAAAACGGATGTAGTCAAATCAGTAGAAAAGGAAATAACAACTAGCCTGAATAAACCTGCGAGGGTGGCGGTTTTATGATTTATTGGGAAACGAAAAGCGGAATTATCTACAATCTGAAAATTATTTTAACTACGATTAGCTCTTTGACAATTTTTGCAAAATTCCTTTCAATATACTCGTCGGATGGCTATTGCCGTCCGATGAGAAGGACGTTCCCATCCGACGGCGTTAGCCATCGGACGGGAGCATCGCAAAAATTATCAAACAATTCTATAATAATGTCCCTATTAATAGTAGGTGCATTAGGAATGGTTGGATGTTCAGAGACGCCATCAAATAAAAGCACCAAGCCACCGACCATAACAATCGCCACCGCAGCCAACGCTCAATTCGCCATCCAAGAAATAGCCCTTCTTTTTGAAAAACAATTCCACATTCCTGTTGACCTTATTATTGGTTCCTCCGGCAAGTTGACTACTCAAATTCAACAAGGAGCGCCGTTTGATATATTGGTATCCGCAAATATGAAATACCCTCAACGACTTTATGAAAAAGGATTCGCCCAAAAGCCACCCGCTGTTTATGCTAATGGCAAATTGGTACTTTGGACGACCTTACTTGATCTAAACAGCATTGGGGAATTGGCTTTTTTGGAAAAGGAAGCTATTAGAAAAATAGCCATTGCCAATCCTAAGAACGCCCCCTATGGAGAAGAAGCGATCCGAGTGCTGAAGCATTATGAGCTATATGATAAGGTGCAACACAAGTTAGTCTATGGGGAAAGTATTGCGCAAACAACTCAATTCATCGCTACCCAAAATTGTGAAGTTGGTATAACCGCTAAATCTATTGTAACTTCCTCTCAATTGGCGAATCAAGGAAAGTGGATAGACATTCCGAAGGAAGCCTACCAACCCATTCAGCAAGGGGTAGTGATTACCAATCATGGTAGAAACAAACATCTATCAAGTGTGGAACAATTTTTTGAGTATTTATTTTCAAAAGAAGCAAAAGAAGTGTTGGAGAAATATGGCTACGATGCTTTATTGAATTAGGGTTTTTTTATAAAAATGGAATCAGACGAAAATTACGTTAAAAACGAAAAAAATATAGGGTCGAAGTTACAAACTTCGACCATCGCACTCCCCTTTTAAAAAAGCACTGTACCGATATTTGAAGTTTGTAACTTCAAATGGATATCTATCAAGTTTTTAACTTGAGTTTTCGAATAATAATTTTTTATAAGAAAACCCTTTTTATTGAATTGAGGATTTTCTTTTTTGAAGCTGTTAATGAATATTACAAAAGTTTTAAAAACTTTTGTAATCTCTTTTCTGCGATTTTTCCTCTTAGTTCAACTAATTTTATGACCACCGATTTTTGGCAAACCTTATTAATAACTTTTGAATTAGCAGGTATCACTACGCTAATTTTGTTTTTAGTAGGGATACCTATTGCCTTTTTATTATCGGAAACGACCGCTAAGTGGAAGCCCATTTTGGAAACCTTAATTAGTATGCCTTTAGTGCTGCCGCCAACCGTTTTGGGGTTTTATTTATTATTATTGCTAAGTCCAAGCAATGGCTTAGGCAAATGGTTGGACCAAACATTTGATATACGATTGGTATTTTCTTTTGCTGGATTGGTGATGGGGTCTGTCCTATATAGTTTACCTTTTATGATTCATCCCTTACAAGCAGGCTTTGAAAAAATTCCAAGAAGTTATTCA
>CALJIQ010000077.1 GCA_937973995.1 uncultured Saprospiraceae bacterium | reverse complement strand
ACTGCTCGATGAAGGTCTATTTGCTTTTTGTCCGTCCGTAGTTCAATGGCGGAGTAGACTTCTCTATAGTTGTCAACATAGATTACGTCCTTGTCATAAGTAAGTCCAATATTCTTCGCTCCTAAGTATTCCCATTGTCCTTTAGGTGGAGATGGGTTGGCAAATACAGCACTAATACAAAAAAGAACTAGTGCGATAGCCCCGATTGATTTTAACAAAATTCGATCTTTCATAGCAAAAGGATTTAGAGTAGGTCTAAAATTTATTTCGAGTTGAAAATCAATAGTTTGCGGTTCTGGCGAAGAAAAAATTAGTGCGTTTAGCGAGCTAAAGAAGCTCATTTTTTCAAAGTCAGGTTCGTGAAATATTGGTTTTCAGCCGATAGAAATTTAGACATACTCTTAGTTTAAAAAGAAACAGAGACTAGAAAGCAGCGACCAGTAACTGTCTAAAAAATCCCTGATTAATTGGATGGTGATAACACCTTTTACTATAAGGATGGTAGAAAGGAAAAATTACCCTATGCGGAAAGAGGAATTAAGAATATTTTAACAGGGGAGCCATTGAGTAACTTCAAATTCAATAGCAACCTCCACCTAAAATCGAGGAGTCAATTGAGGTGGAAGTTGTTATTGAAGTGGAAGTTTTAGAAATTATTCTACTTTAAATAAACTGTTCCAGAGAACGTCGTCAGGAGACGACTAGGATATATATTTTCAGTCTGGAGACTGAAAATATCGAAGGACGATGGTTCAAGTTTCCAAACTTGAACCCTATATCCTTCCCGTCTCCTGACGGCATTTTTCCTAAACTGACAAAGTAGTATTAGAAGTTCTTTAAATTATTCTACTTTAAACAAACTGTCTTCTACACCAGAATTGATCTTGATTTCTTTCACTTTCATCACAATTGGAACGGGTGCAGCTCCAGTGGTCGTACGAGTATAAGGAAGTAATACGCCGTCTACTTCTTGATAATCTTTATGATCGTTGGTGATCGTCATCGTCTGACCTTGTGCTTCCATAGCATTCACATCTCTTATTTTCAAGAAGGTTTTAGCATCATAAAAAACAGAAGTGGTCTTCCCGTCTTTATCTGTAATATCTACTTGATAGGCATCCGTACCTTCTATGTTTTCTGTACCGACTAATTTAGCGGTATTGCCTAATTCTTTCATTTTTAATTCTGGGAATAAGATAGCTTGAGTTTTAGCTACTTTTATTTCCTCTTCGGACATCATTTTAGTCTGACCCATTGCAGTGCTTTTGCCTTTTTCTCCATCGAATACTTGTTCTTGCATCACCATTCCCTGCATGGTCATTTTCATCATACTCTTATTAGGTGATTTTTGTACGATCGTAGCATCAATGGTACTGCCCATCATGTCCGCTGCCATATTAATAGTGATATCTTTGACTGCTTTTAGCTTATCTGCCCCTCCGATGGCTTTAATGTAATTGGCGATAACAGTCTCAGCGGTTAAATCTCCGCTTACCTCTCTATATTCTACTACATTTCCATTATTGTCGTAGAAGTCAATTTTTCCGTCACTATCAAAACGGACTAATTTATCTGCCACCTCATTCTTATTTCCTACCACTATCACATTTGCATTTTTAGGCGTAATGTATTTTTTAGCCATTGCTTGAACATCAGCTATGGTTACGGCTTCTAAACGCTGCAAATAAGTGTCGTAATAATCATCCGGTAAATTATATCGAATTTTATTCAAAGCAAATCTGGCAATTGTCTCAGGAGACTCCAAAGAACGGGCAAATCCTCCTGCCATATAACTTTTGATGCCAGATAATTCTTTGGCCGTTACTGGCTCCGAATTAATGCGCTCTAACTCATATAAAAATTCTTGGATGGTACTATCTGTTACCTCGTTTCTCACACTGGCACTCGCACTGAAATTTCCTACCACAGGATCATTTCGTAAACTAGATCTTGCTCCATAAGTAAATGCCTTATCTTCTCTAAGATTTTGCATCAATCTACTAGAAAAACCACCTCCAAGAATCGTATTCATAACAGAAGCTTTCACCGCATCGGCTGCCCCAGGTTTCAAATCAACAGGATACGTTACTCGAACGACAGATTGTACAGCACCAGCTTTATTGACAAAAGACACTTGGGTGCCATCTGGTCTTGCAACCGATTCATTTTTAGGTAAGTCAACTGGTTGATTTTTCCATCCTCCAAAATATTTTTGGGCCATCTCCTTAGCTTCCGCAGGCGTGACGTCGCCTACGATCGTCAAATACGCATTACTAGGAGTAAAGTATTTTTTTACGTAATTCCTACAAGTTGCTAACTTGATATTTTCCGTAGTTTCTTCTGTTTGTACCTCTCCATAGGCATGGTCCTTCCCATAATTTAACGCAGCAGCTACATTGGACATCATGGCGTTCGGATCGCTTGCATTGGCTGCTAATCCAGATAGTGTTTGTTTTTTTATTTTATCAAACTCCTCTTTAGGAAAAGAAGGATTGTAAACGATATCTGTTACCACCTCCATTAATTTATCGGAGTGTTTTTTTAAGGAACTAGCGAAGAACCCTCTGGAGAAAGTACTAAAACGTCCTCCAATAAAATCTATTTCTTCATCAATCTGTGCTTTAGTTCGGCTAGTAGTTCCTCTACTTAATAAATCACCAGCGATGGAGGTATAACCCGCTTGATCTCCTTCTAGTAGGGCCTCATTCTTTAAGGTCATACGGACTGCTACTCTTGGTAATTTATGATTTTCCGCGACAATCACTGTCAAGCCATTATCTAGTTCGAAGGATTCTGTTTTCCCCAATGCAATTTTTCTAGCTTCACTAGCACTAGGAGCAGTATGTCTGAATGTTTCGGTATTGGTCCCGGTCATCCCTTCTTTTACTTCTTTCGCTTTTTCTATTACTGGAGCTATCGTCTTTTCACTGCAACCGAAAAGCAGGATAGCTATAGATGCTATAAAAAATATATTTTTCATTAGTAAGTTTAATTTTTTGTCTTGAAACCCTCAGCAGTTTTCGTAGCTACTGCTAAAGACCAGAGACTATCTACAAAAAAACCTTTAGGACAGTGTCATTTTGAAAGTAAAGTTCAAGCCCAAGTATAAAATGGAAGATCAAAATTTCTTACGTCAATGACATTGCCTTTTAGGGCATATCCGACTTGGCTAAATAAGTAAGCAATACTCTTTGGTCCAATTTAAAATACTCTTTAGCGACTCTTTGAATATCTTCTCTAGTTACTTTTAAATACCTATCCAACTCTGTATTAATCAAATCAGCATCTC
>CALJIQ010000076.1 GCA_937973995.1 uncultured Saprospiraceae bacterium | reverse complement strand
TCCCCCAAGACCCCAGCACGCCGTCCGAGCCGCGCAGCGGCGAAAGACGGCGGACAAAGAAAAAAAGGTAATTTATTCTTAAATCATTCCTTAAATTCATTTAGTTTCAAAAGGAAGTTCTGCAATTAAATTCACCCAATTATCCAAACTTACCCCCATCAATACAAATTGATAATCGCTATTAGGCATTAGCACAGGAGGAGGCATCACCTCTCGAATATTTAAAACTACATTGGATAAATTGTAAAACTGAAATTGTTGCTCAAAAGTATAGGTACCTGAAATAAGATTGTCTTGCCCATCTACTACAGCATGAAAATAAATAGCATTCTCCGGTAATCGACCATCCGCCCATGTAAAGACAGGGGATAAATTTTCTGTTTGATCTATCTGCACGGAAGCAGGAGAAAACTCCGTCGGCTTATCATCAAATTTCAAACGAATGGCATTAGAGATATGCAATTGACCATCCTTAACATAAGTGACCCTACCCCAAAGATTTTTTAAAACGGCAGGTCGCTCAAAGCGTTGTAAAAAACCATTAAACACTGGAGAAAGAGATAAGTCTTGTAAGTGATAATTTGACAAATCATCTGGGTTCACCTCTATGCTATCCGTTTCAAAATACCGAAATTCTGTGGCATTTCCTTCTGGAAAAAAAAGAATAGAAACAGGATGAGTGGTATTTACTAAAAAACCTTCTTGCCCCCCGAAAGCACAAGCAATCAAAGAATCTCTAACTAAAGGGAAGTCTGCATTAGCAGATACATAATCTGATAGGACTGACTCTAAAAGAGGTAGGTCATTCTTGTCTTGGTTACAACTGAGGAATAGACAAAGTAATAAGAGATAATAAATTTGCTTCATTTCTATATAGCTATATTTTCAAGGCTACCCGCCATTTATATCTACCAATAGGATACCTAAACAACTACGCCAAAAATCGTAAATTTACGAAATATAGTAAATAATTTCAAAAAAAATTTATAAATTAAACTTTACATAAAAACATATACAATTGACAATCAATTAATTATAACAAAAAATAATCGTTTTCTGGCACTTGGCACGCCCATTGAATTATATAAAGGGAATCGCATCCTAAAAGAAGGATGAAAAATTTATTTACTCAGATTGATCTATACAGAAAAAGTGATCGTGCAAGAAAGCAGAGAGACAATCTTCAAACTAAAAATTATGTTCCAACAATTGAAAAAGTATTTGCGAAGTCAACAATCGACAGCACCAACATCTATTTGTCCAAATTGCTGGGGAAGACAAGAATACCAAGGAGCATTTAGAGAAGCAATCGCAAAAGAAGAAATAACCTTAAATAATATTGACCAAAAGAAAGGTTGGGTGGATGCTTATGCTGCTAAATATTTGCATGGTATCAAATTAGAAAAGAAAGGAAACAAAATAACTTGTCCAACTTGCAATTTATCCATTTAGTAACTACAAAAAATAACTTAGGATAAAAATTTTATATACATGAAAAAGATACAATCAATAACAAATTTATCTGAACTCCTACAGAATTTACAGATACACGCTACTCCCATCTTTGTCAGTCTTTGTGCTAGATGTGGTACAGACAATCAATTACTAGATAATGTCCTAAAGCATATTCAAGAATCATATGGACATAAATTGGGTTACCAAAAATTAACTGGTCAAGCAGCCCAATTGATAAAGGATGAACTGATGATTTCAAAAAACCCAGTTCTATTACTGATTAATAAAGGAGAAATCAAAGCCATTTTTGGTGGTATTGTCGCACAGTATCGCTTACAGCAAGCACTGGAAGAATTGGGATTTTCACAAACTTAACAACGCTTTTATTGACTCATTATTAAACTTAAAAATTAAACTCATTATTAAACCTAAAAATTTTAAAATCATGAAAAATTTATTGAATGTATTTGTATTAGCAATGATCACCGTTTTCTCTATCACTAGTTGTTCAGACGATGACGCTGTAGCCATCCAAAGAATCGATTCTAATCTTACGCTAAACTTTGAAGGATTAGAAGATTTAGGAGCTGATTATGCTTATGAAGGTTGGATTATTGTCAATGGACAACCTGTTACAACTGGTATATTTCGAGTAGATGCCAATGGGCAATTATCTCAGACTACCTTTACAATTGCCCAAGAAGATTTGGATGCCGCTACTGCTTTTGTATTGACTATTGAACCTAGTCCAGACGCTGATCCTGCACCTAGTGATGTACATATACTAGCAGGTAATTTCCAAGGTAATAATGCAACCCTAACAGTAGATCACGGTGCTGCTATTGGCAATGATTTTACTGCTTCAACCGGTAAATACATTTTAGCAACGCCTACAGATGGTGGATCAGATACCAATGAAAATAGTGGCGTTTGGTGGTTAGATCCAACTGCTGGTCCAGGCCCAGGATTAGATTTACCTACCTTACCTGCGGGTTGGATATATGAAGGGTGGGCAGTCATTGACGGCACTCCCGTTTCTACTGGACGATTTACTGCTGCTGCTGGATCAGATGATTTCAATGGCTTTAGTGGCACGGCGGGTGGACCTCCATTTCCTGGTGAGGACTTTTTAACAAATGCCCCTGAAGGTTTGGACTTCCCATTAGATTTGTCCAATAGAGCTGTAGTTATTTCTATCGAGCCTGTTCCAGACAATAGCCCAGCTCCTTTCACCTTAAAACCGTTAGTAGCAACCGTACCAGCCAATGCAGTCGATCATACCGTTTATGACATGGCAAATAATGCAATTGCTACGAACCCTACTGGAACCGTTAATATTGCTAAATAAGAAGATTTGAAACTTTACGCAACGTTCGAAATGTCAATAGAGTTTAATAGTAAATAGCTCTTCTCTACGAACATTGCGTACAATTTCAAACCATCACAACCAACTAATTATCAAGACCTAAAAATTTTAAAATCATGAAAAGCCTTGTTCAATTTATTATCGTTTTATTAATAACTTCCACTACTATTTTTGCTCAATCTACCACTCAATTTTTTGAGGAAGCGGATGCCTTCTTTTCAAAAGAAGTAAAGAATGGAATACTCGATTATAATGGTCTAAAAAGTAATGACCAATTAGCTAGTTTGATTAATACCGTAGAAACGGCGGACCTAGCTAGTGCGGATGCAGCAACTAGAAAAGCTTTCTATATCAATGCGTATAACCTAATCGTTATCAATGAAGCGGCTAAAGCGTATCCGTTACAATCTGTTCAATCTATCGCTGGTTTTTTCGATGGTAGAAAAATAACCGTAGATAGCAAGCAGATGACATTGAACGATCTAGAAAAGAATTATTTATTAAAGCCTTTTGACGATGCCCGATTACACTTTGTATTGGTTTGTGGTGCCTTGGGTTGTCCTCCGATTACTACTTTTGCTTATCAACCCGATCAATTAGATCAGCAATTAGATCAACAAACTAGATTGGCCTTGAACAATTCATCGTTTTTGAAAGTTCAAGATGGCAAGGTGGAATTATCGCAAATTTTCAAATGGTATGCACATGATTTTGGTGGAAGCAAAGGAGCTGTTTTAGATTTCATTAATCAGTTTAGAACAACACCTATCTCCAAGTCTATAAAAGTATCCTATTATCCATACGACTGGACGCTGAATGATGAAGCGGCGGCATCTTCTCAAATAAACACAACTAATTCTGGAGGCAATAATGCCTCCAGATACATTGTGTCTTCTACAATTCCTAAAGGTTCTTCTGAGATAAAAATTTTTAATAATTTATATACGCAGCGAACAGGTAATGAAGGAAATTTGACGGATCGCTCTACCTTTTTTACTACTTCTATTAGCTATCTATATGGGTTGAATAATAAATTGAATGTAGGATTTGCTTCTCGATACAGAAGAGTTAGGAATAGCCAATTACCAGATTCTCCTTTTGCCGTTTTGGGATCAAGTGACGCTACTAGTTCAAGACAAGGTATTACCGCTTTTGGACCACAAATTCGATATGCTCCTGTTGAGAAATGGACCAATTTCTCTATCCAAAGTTCTTTTACGCTTCCTATCGGAGAAGATTTAACAGGTAATAGCACACAGCCCTTTATTGATTGGAATGGAGCTACCTGGTGGACGCAATTTTTTAATGATTTTTCCATCGGTAGTAGTTGGTCTTTATTTACAGAAATTGATGTATTAATTGAAGATATTGGAAGTTCCGCTGACGGACGTCTGAATCGTTTTTCTACCCCTGTTACAGCTATTCTTAGTTACAATCCTAATCCTAAGACAATACTTTATGCTTTAAGTGGGTTTTCTCCATTTTGGCAAAGTAATTTTGATTATTTCTACCAAGTAGGCTTGGGTGCTAAATATCAATTTACCCCTAACTTTGAGTTAGAATTATTAGTGACAGATTTTACCAATAAGTTTTTAGCGGATACAGGTGGACAGGCAGCTACTTTTAATGTAGGAATTCGATATAATATTCCTAGTAAGGGAAAGTCTCCAAGAAAAAAAGCTCGTCGTTATAATTAGGAACGAGGAATAAATAAGGTTTACGATTTAAAATGAAGTTTTTTTACTTTAGCCAATCTGAAAAAATGGGATTTTATCTGGTATAAATGAGTATTTTTTCAGAGCAGTATAGAGGAAAAAAGTCCTTTTTAAAGGTAAAAGTTATTTGTGCGTCGTTCCTTAACAGTTGAAAGTATCGTATTAATGGTAGTTAGGTATTTATTTTCAGGTTGGATAATTTTATTTTTTGTGCAGACGATAGTTGCGCAAAACCGGGAATCGGTAACCCTTCAAACAATCCAATTCAACGGATTAAAACGTACCCAAGCTGCTTTTCTAACACAATATATTCAGACTGAAAAAGGGGCAACTCTAAACGATAGTTTAGTGCAAGCAGATGTACAGCGATTAAAAAACATTGCAGGTATAGGCAATGCTACTGCTAAGTTGGATACGCTCTCTAAAGGTATTCGATTAACCTTTCAGATTGAGGAAGTACGAACGCTTTTGCCGATTTTGAACTTCGGAGGCATAGAAGGAAATGTATGGTTCCAAGTTGGTTTCTCAGATATTAATTGGCAAGGCAAAGGGCAGTTTTTAAGTGCTGCTTATCAGAACAATGACCGACGGCATAGCGGAAACATTTACTATAAAGTGCCCCGCATCAATGGAACAAATTGGGGCTTTACTGCTAGTCTCAACAAATGGTCCTCCCGTGAACCTTTATTCTTTGACGAAGGAACGGTTAATTATGATTATGATAATAACGGCATTGGACTAACCGCTATCAGACATTTTAGTTTCCTAAAATATCTAGAAGTCGGAGGGACTTATTTTGTAGAAGAATATGTCCAAAGCAATTTACAGTTTTTAGAAAATCCACCAGGACCTGTTGAATTTAGGCAACCTAAATGGTTATCGAAATTTTCTTACTCGGAGAATTATTTGAATTATCATAAATTTTATTTACAAGGTTTGTATTGGCAAGCAATCCTACAAGATGTATTCAATACGATAGATCGGACTTGGTTTCATAGTTTTCTAATACAAGCAAAATATTTTAAGCGAATAGGTCAAAACGGAAATTTAGCGGCGAGAACTCGTTTTGGAATTGCTACGAATAATGACTCGCCCTTTGCTCCGTTTGTAGTGGATAGTCACGTAAATATTCGGGGAGTAGGTAACCGTATTGACAGAGGCACTGCCCAAATAATTCTCAATACAGAATACCGACATACTCTTTTTGAAACCCAAAAATTTGGCGCACAAGTGGTCGGTTTTTCAGATGCTGGCACTTGGCGCAACCCAGGTGGAGAACTAAAAGATCTTTTTGACAAACAACAATTCAGAGTATTTGTAGGTGGCGGTTTTCGTTTGATCTACAACAAAATATATGGGGCTGTCCTTAGAATTGATTATGGTATAGATGTCTTTAACAAGCAACAACGTGGCTTTGTGATTGGCTTGGGGCAGTATTTCTAAGGATGGAAGAAAGACTTACTATAACACGACAACATTAAATAATAAACTCATTATGATGACTAAGAATAAAGGACATATACGAATAGGTTGGGGTATCATTTTCCTACTCATCACTACTTTTTCGCATGCCCAAAAAATCAATGGGATGAGTTTTAGTGGACCGGGTGAGCCTACTTTAACCCAAGAGATGTTCGAAGACATAAAGATCTCTAATGCCAATTGGGTAGCTTTAATTCCAGAGGTTACATTAGATAGATATACCCTTACTTTTAGGGAGGATGCGGATAATGATTGGTGGAGTGAAACCATTGAAGCCAATATACAGAGCATTCAATTAGCTAAGAAGGCTGGTTTAAAAGTATTTCTAAAACCCCATCTCGTACTTGGGAAGTACAAATCCAAAACCGATTACCTAAGTACTAGGTTAGTCAGTCATTCTGATCTCCCCTTAATTGATAAAACTAGGGGAGCAGAATGGCGGGGCACCTTGTCCTTTAAAAAGGAACAAGATTGGCAACAATTAGAAAAAGAGTATGAGGCCTATATTTTAAAGTTAGCAAAAGTAGCCGCCATACTAGAAGTTGATTTATTTTCGATCGGGACAGAGTTAAAAGAATTTGCCATTAAACGTCCCCAATTTTGGAGTCAATTAATTCAACAAGTAAGAGGCATATATTCAGGTCCATTAACCTATGCTGCTAATTGGGACGAATACCACAAGATTGGCTTTTGGCAAAACTTGGACTATATAGGCGTAGATACCTATTTTCCCGTAAGTAGAGCCAAAACCCCTGATGTCAAAAAAACGATTAAAAATTGGCGATCCATTCAAAAGCAACTAAAAAAATTGAGCAAGTCACAAGATCGTCCCATACTGCTAACTGAGTTTGGATACCGAAATATTTCCTATGCAGGGAAGCGTCCGTGGACGCATGACAAAGGAGAGGCGATCCCACAGAATTATCAAGCACAGGTAAATTTGTTAGAAGCATTTTTTCAAACCTTTTGGAAAAAGTCATGGGTAGCAGGTGGTTTTTCTTGGAAATGGTTTGCCTCTCCAAAATCTGGTAAGGATACTACCTTTTCCGTGCAAGGAAAACCAGCTTTAAAAGTAGTCCAGCATTGGTATGAGCAAACACATTAATTTTAAACAAACTTTGGATAAACACTCCCTATTATGAAAAAGAATCGCAATATGCTACTACTACTCTATCTATTGATAGGAAATATCAGTCTAGCGCATAACGAACCAACTATGGTGACAAAAGTCATAGGAAATGATACAGAAATAGTTTATATGCACAACGTGGTACAAGGACCGATTAATTTATTCTCCGAATCAACGCCTATCACAGCATATATTTGGACGAAAGAAAATGGATTTGAAGCAGTTACAACCAAAGAGGTAGATGTATTCTACATAGGAATAGGATCTAAGGTGGAACAAATCAATGCAGGTAATTATAATCGCTTGCTTAAAAAATACTTGCCAAATTCTCCTAAATTGCATAAGCGGATAGGGAAAAAAGGATTTAGTTATAAGGATTTACCTACCATCATTTCCTATTATAATAGAGATAAAAATCGACTGCAATCCCCAAAAACTAAAAAAGAAGAAATTGGATTAATAACTTTATAACTCATGAAGAAGTTACTCCAAAAAAATATAATTTTAAAAAGATACCTGTTACTTGTCCTAGTGATACAAGGAGGCATTTGCCTTAACTTAGTTTCTGGTCAAAATATCAAAAATGGAGTAAACATCCAAGCTTCTTATTACAACAGAGGGAATGTAAATCTCGGATGGGAATTAATGGAAGACTATCCAGAAATAGAGGCATTACGTATAGAAATTGAACCCTACAGAGCAAGTCGAGCTATCCAGTGGATTCGAGAAGCACACAAGGAAAATTACCAAGTTATTGCTACTTATCATAACTCGGACCAATTGGGTTCTGATAGAGCAGAAGATTTATTGGAAGCTGCTCGGTGGTGGCGAAACAACTATCAAAGTTTCATTAGCAAAGGCCCCATTATCATCAATATTATGAATGAATGGGGAAGCCATGACATTACACCAGAAGCTTATGCGACCACCTATAATGAAGCTATTGCTATCATCAGAGAGGTGTATGATGGACTACTTATCGTGGA
Organism: uncultured Saprospiraceae bacterium; assembly: GCA_937973995.1. Lineage (GTDB taxonomy): Bacteria > Bacteroidota > Bacteroidia > Chitinophagales > Saprospiraceae > JAFMDF01. The sequence continues at coordinate 6,864 of CALJIQ010000076.1, read as the reverse complement.
TGTGCCTGGGTTTGGTCAGGCCGCTCAAATCGCTGCGGATGCTTATCCACTTTTTAAAGATCAACAAATTATCTTCTCTGTTCATCTATATTCTAATGCCTTTAACCAAGAGGAAAATCGCTGGATGAACGAACAGGATTTAGCCGTTTTGACAAACGTAGGTGCTAGGGGAATGGTAGGGGAATTCTGTGATGGTGGGCGAGGAGGAGCGGATTGGTGCAGTATGATAGATTATTGCAATAATAATGGTTGGCCTATATTCGGCTGGGCGTGGAATGGGGATGGCGGAAATATGAATATGATTGAACCTCATTGGAGGGACCAACCTTTTGCTACTTCCTTTCGGCCTACTGCCAATATGGATAAGATTATAGAGAAGCTGGCAGGAATACCTTGTTATACACAACCCGATAAAGATTGCACTCTAGAATTAATAGGAGACCTTTGTGATGATAAGAACACTTTTACAATCAATGATCGATACAATGATTATTGTCATTGCACAGGACGGTTCAGTGATTTACTTAGCACTCCTTCAACAGATGCACAGTTATTCATCTATCCAAACCCAGCAGACACTAAACATCAATTGTTTATAGAATTGATAAAAGTAGCGGCAGCTGGTCAACTATTGATCTTTAATAGCTTAGGACAAAAAGTCCTGACCCACTCCGTATCAAATAAAGAGAAAACAATCAACATTAGTATTAACGAGTTGCCTAGTGGTTTTTATTCAGTTGCTTTTCAAAGCAAAGGCAACATACTAGCTACAAGCACCTTCCTAACTATAGCTAATAAAGAATAAACCTTCCTGCCTTATTAATTTCCGAATAATGTTCCCAACTGTCCAAGTATAAGAGAAGTTTGTCCATTTTAGTATCCTTTCTTTGCCTGCATCTTTGTATTGAAATTAAACATCATTATTTAACCGTAAAATTAAATATCATGGCAACGGAAATTAAAATCAAAAACCTCCCTACTGGTTATCAATCCATTATTAGCAACGGCAGACATAGCATCATAGGAGATGAACCGATAAAAGCAAAAGGAACAGATCTGGGCTTATCTCCTACCGAGTTGGTCTTAGCAGGTATTTCCATGTGTAAAGTGGCAACCATTAGAAATGTAGCAAGAAGAAAAGGAATTGATATTGGTAATGTGGATGCAGAACTCAAACAATCAGTCCGTAGAAATGCGGATGGTACATTCGCTACATCCATTGATTCCGCTATCAAAATAGAAGGAGATATTTCTGAAGAAACTAGAGCAATGCTCATTGAGGAAGCAGACAATTGCTATGTGACCAGATTGGTCAGAGGAGAATGGATTATTAATGATTCTACAGCATTGGAAAATCTTTCTTAGAGTATGTCTAAAATTTATTTCGAGTTGACAATCAATAGTTTGTGGTTCTGGCGAAGAAAAAATTAGTGCGTTTAGCGAGCTAAATAAACTCATTTTTTCAAAGTCAGGTTCATAAAATATTGGTTTTCAGCCGATAGAAAGTTAGACATACTCTTAGACTTTTGAATTTTCATAACTCATATTAACCTAAAAATAATTAAAATCATGAAAGTTGCAATAAATGGAATGGGTCGTATTGGTCGGGCTGCACTCAAACTAATTCTAGAAACCCCACAACTAGAAATCGTTGCTGTCAATGATATAGTAGATATTGACACAACTGCCTATTTACTACAATATGATTCGGTGTATGGCACTTATCCTAACAAAATTCTTCATGAGAAAGACCATTTGAAAGTAGGCGAAAAAGCAATTCCTTACTTTTCAGAAAGAGATCCTCTTGAACTGCCATGGAAAGAATTAGGCGTGGAAGTAGTCATAGAAAGCACTGGTATTTTCACTAAGCAGGAGGATGCCCAGAAACATATATTCGCAGGTGCAGATACCGTAGTTATATCTGCGCCTACTAAAAGCGCAGATACCCCCACTATTGTACACGGCGTCAATTCCGGTAGTAAAGAGGCTCAAGTGTTTTCATGTGCCAGTTGCACCACGAATAATATTAGTCCAGTAGTAGAAATTCTAGGTCGAAGAGTGGGCATCAAAAAGTCTATCATGACAACCATCCATGCGTATACGGCCACCCAGTCTATTGTAGATGGCCCTTCTAGAAAGAATAAACGGATGGGCAGAGGTGCTGCTAATAATATTATCCCAACATCTACAGGTGCAGCTATTGCTACGACCAAAGCCCTACCTGAATACAAAGGCAAATTTGATGGCGTGGCAGTGAGAGTGCCTGTACCCGTAGGCTCTTTATCCGATATGAATTTTGTTTTAGAAAGATCAGTAACTGTAGAAGAGATTAACACCATCTTTGCAGAAGAAGCAGCTACCGATAGATATAAAGAGGTAATCGCCGTTACCAATGATCCAATTGTATCAAGCGATATAATTAGGAGCCCTTACGCCTCCACTATTGATTTGTCCATGACTCGTGTAGTGGATGTTGATTTATTGAAAATAATGACTTGGTATGATAACGAATGGGGGTTTACCAATCAGATGATTCGAGAAATTATAAAATTAGTTCCCTAGTCACTTGAAGGTTCCCCGAAGGCTCCCCATCCATAAACGACAATGTCATTGAAATAAGAAAAGAGCTTGATTTTTTTTAAGTGCAAATTCAAATATCAAGCGCAAGTTCAAGGGTGTCAACGTCTAGTTTTTTGAACTTGAACTTGATACTTGCGCTTGAGCTTAACTTTCAAAAATGCTTATTTCAATGACATTTCTGTAAACGGTTCTCTTCACAAGAATAGTCCTCTGGGACAAATCCTGCCAATACCTATGTCCTAGCAAAGTCATCTATTGTCATTTATTCAAATCCTATTGGAAGTCACAACCAACTACACACAGAATTCTTTTAAATTGCATGGTGACAAATTAAAACAAACACTCCAAACATGAATAAGACGAGTCTACGGAATACTTGGCAGATGTTATTACTTATTGGGATAGTTCTCCAAGCAATTCCCTCCTCTTTTGCACAACAAGATTCCATTACTGGATCGGATGATAGGATGTATGTCAATCACCAAAAGGAAAGTATCTTAGATCATCTGACGGAATCAAAGATGTCCGAACTAGAGTTAGTCCTCCATTTGGATAGCTTAGAACTTTGCCCAAATAATCACTGAATTCCATTATTTGTCAAATCGAGAACGAAAGGCAATGCTCAAGTACTTGGAATCCTTTTATCGCATTCTAGATCGTCCTGCCCAAGTAAAGCGGGTATTTGTTCACGATATGGGTCCTATGAAAGATCAGTACTAGGATAGGGAATGATAGCCTATTGACCAAATGAAACTGTTTTCCATTTAAACAGTGAGCCTATTCTAAAAATACATTTTGATAACCACCTAAGCTGGCGAAGCCAGTACCATAAAATTTATGCCTCGCTTGCTTCGCAAGCTCGGCAGTTAGGTTCTTTTAGCGGCAGCGATTTAAAAAGCTTTTTGAAAAAACGCTTTTTAAATCGCTGCCGCTAAAGAAACCCTACTGCGAGGCAACTTTAGTTGCCGAGCAAACTTTTGCCAGATTTGTGCAAAACTTAAATCTCTATTACCTAGCTAGGTATCCTATTTTTATAATTAAGAAGGTAAAAAGGATCGAAAAGATGTTGTAGAAGCCCCATATTCGTTCTTAAAAGCTCTAAGAATGCAATAAATTTATATAAAAAAATCAAGCACCAATACGCCTATCAAGCCCATCACAGAAACGATGGTTTCCATCATAGACCAAGATAATAAAGTCTCTTTGATACTCACGTTAAAGTACTCTTTAAATAACCAAAAGCCTCCGTCGTTGACATGAGAGAAAAAGATACTTCCAGCCCCAATAGCTAAGACCAGCAACTCCACAGAAACACCTGCGGTTCCAATCATCGGTAACATGATGCCTGCTGCGGTTAGACCAGACACGGTGGCAGACCCTACACATATACGGAGGATCGCTGCGATTAGCCACGCCATAATTAGCGGAGACATCCCCATAGAACTAAGTGCTTCACCGATGCGATCACTGATTTCCGTAGCAATCATAATTTGCTTAAATGCCCCTGCCCCAGAAATAATCAGTAGCACCATCGCCACGCCAGAAACGGCTGCTGCAATTATCTTCATGGTCTCTTTCATGGAACGTCCTGTTCGGATACCGAAAAAATAAATAGCGGCAAAAACTGCAATCATCATAGCAATGGCAGGATTCCCTAAGGTATCTAATAGGCTATTAGTGGGAAAGAACATTTTTGCTAGAGAAACGCCTCCTATCAAAACAACGGGGAGTAAAGCGACTAATAAAGACACCCCCAGGCTAGGGATGGAATATCGGTCATCTTGCTCTACTACATATTCTTTTAATAAGGTGGGTTGGATGCGCTGCATCGTGCCTGCTAAAGCAAACTTTGCAGTCAGGATAGCAGGTATTCCGATAATGATTCCATAGATTAATATTTTGCCTAAGTCTGCTCCATACATTTCTCCAATAGCAGTCGGCGCAGGGTGGGGGGGCAAGAATCCATGCGTAACTGATAAGGAAGCCAACATGGGTAAACCTACATATAAAAGCGGTAATTTCGTTTGGGCCGCGATCGCAATGACCAATGGAACTAAAATGACAAATCCCACCGTATAAAACATCGGAATACCTACAATAAAGCCCGTAATGATAAGGGCAAATTGAATGTTTTTTAATCCAAATTTATCTACTAAGCTATTGGTGATCTGATTCGCAGCGCCACTCTCTGCCACCAACTTCCCCAACATCGCTCCAAACCCCAAGATCATTACTAAAGAACCCATTGTATTTCCAATTCCTGTTTGAATGGCAGCTAATGTTTCTTTGATGGATAAGCCTTCCAGTAAACCCACCGTTAAGCAGACCAACATAAAGGAGAGAAAGGCATCTAATTTGACAAAGGTGACTAGCACTAATAATAATAGAATGCCTACTATGATGGAGAAAAAGGTCATGATCTTTCGTTTATTTTATTGGAAGATTTTTAAACTTGAAGTGGTATTGTAGTATGGTTGAATTGTTAATTTTAAAATTGGGATAAGAGCCGATAAATTCTTCGTAGTTGTAAACCCTTGTTTCCTGAAATGGACTCGATGTCCATTTCAGGAAAAGGAATCACGGGGCATATCAAAGAAATATAAATTAAAACAATGGAGAATCCAAAATAGCATTACAGGCTTCAAAATCTTCCACATCTGGGTCAAAAATTATATCTAACTTTAATGCTTTTGAAATAGGAGTGACCGCTTTCAGTGCCATATCGGTATTGACTACTATTTGAGTAGGAATGGCCTTGAATTTTTCAAATTGTTTAACGAATTCTTCATCAATAATTTGTTGTGAATCGCTCAAATGAGTAAGTTGCATGCCCAGAATCATTCCTGAATTATAGGCAATCCACAAAGCTATTTTCGAAAAAAAAGGTTTTTCTTTCCCCTCCATTATAGGATTGGGCATATAGAAATAACTAAAACACATGGCTGCTTTTTTTCGTTCCAGCCCCTTGATCTTGTTAAGTAGAAAAGGATTGACGGTTCTTTTCGTTTCTTCTTCGATGACTTCTGGTTCTGGAAAGTAGACATTCTTCCAGCTAAAATCATCCCCTTTTTTTTCTGGTGTACGAACTAATAAAACACCAGATGATGGATGAATGATGTTTAAATTATTTTTAGCTTCATTCGCTACTACTATTGCTTGTTTGATGATATTTATAAGAAATGCAGCTTGGTCATCATTGATATGCCATGGAAAGAATCCTGGCTCCATTTCTCGAATATGTACATATTTATTTCGACCTCTAAATTTAAGACCTAAAGCTTTATAAGCTGCTTTGTCCACTTTGCCGGTTTCTTTATTGTCTACAAATTCTACTTTCAGCATATATTGTTCTAAAGCAATCGCCATTTGATCCAACGGTTCAGCATCACCAGAGGACGCAAGATCCATATAAGACTGAAACCCTTTATTTCCTAGGTAAACTCCAAGTGCAAATACTTGCCCCAATTCTCCCATAACACAACAATAGCCAACCAAATCACTATGTGGGTCTTTGACACCAAATATATCGCTATCTGAAAGCCATTTCCAAGACTGTTGATCTCTAAAAGCGATGGCAGCCTCAAATAAGTCTTGCCAAATTTGTTTGTTTTGTGTAGTAATTTTCATAATCTGATTTTTAGCTAATATTCTTCTCCAACCGCCAAATTAGTAATGTTTTTCATCATTCCTACTAACGAAAACTTTTTATCATGAGACGATTATCAACTTTCCTACTTTTTCTCTTTTCAACTTTCTCTATGCAAGCTCAGTATATCCCTGATAAAGCATTTTTCCAATTGACATTCAAACCTTGCTTTCAAGAAAAGGTTATTTGTCCACTTTATAAAAAACTGGAAGTTGATCCTCAACTAACTAGTATGTCCAAACAGCAGTTTCAGGACTATTTGACCTACACTATTAAAGGCTTGGGTTTACGATCCACTCAACAAGGGGTTTTCAAGCTAAGGTTGAATTTTTATTTGGATGCTACTATCTGTCTAAAAGTATTGGGCGAAAAAGATATTCTATTAACACCTACTCAAATACGATACTTTCGGGAGCGGATGGACAATTTCACCAACTTTCAATTTGGGCAACATCGGGGCGTTAATCAGCATAGTCAAGGCATTCTTTACGTCTATATTACCAATGGTCAATTAAAGAACTTTCGTAATGTCAATTTTGAATTCTTAAAGAACCTATCAGAATAATAGAGGAGTGAGTTAAAAATAAACACATTACTGTACACTTTTTGAAATCGCTGCCTACGGCAGCGGGACTATG
>CALJIQ010000075.1 GCA_937973995.1 uncultured Saprospiraceae bacterium | reverse complement strand
ACGAAAGAGGTTATCAATAGTATAGCCCGCTTCAAAATAATTTTGAGAAGTTTCGGTAGCTAAATAATTGAGGAAAACATCTTCTTTGATTCCTAAATATTGAACGGCAGGAATTTGGGTCACTAAAAATTTTCGGAACTGGTAATGGACCTGTGCTTGCGCATAGGCATTATTGGTACTGTGCTCATAATAATCCAATAGCCGAAAACTACTCACTGGGTCAGTAGTAACAAAAGGCGTGAGATTAGCTAGGAAATGATGGTAGTCGGGGAAGAACATATTATCGTTATTCAGGAAGAAACCGGCATTCGCTCGTATATCCAGATTGCCTCGTATGCCCCATTGCAAAAAATGTTGAAAGCCAATATCCAGATGGCTAAAATTGGTATCACTACTACCGATGCCTTTGATGGCTTGCCGCAACTGTAATTTCATCAAGGGCGAAGAATTGGCGATGGCATTTTTCTTGCCATTTCGAATGCGATACTTTTGCCAAGGGCGGGTTTCAAAACCAACAGTTGCTATGGTTGCTTGATGCGTTTCAAAATCAGCATTGGTTTCTAGGCTAATTGGAATATTGGGTGTGTATATTTTATTGTCTGCATCAAACCAACGATGATTGGAAAAATTTTGAAGGGTATTTCTTTCGGACCACTCTAATTCAGCATATACTTTGAAGTTTCTTTTTATGGGTTGTTCATAGGTGAATTTGGCAAAATCCTTTTCATAGAGTTTCATATAATTACGCTCTAATAGCAGGGTCATAAATGTATTGACAATCGGATGAATAGGTTGATTCTGATTGTACTGGGCTACATTATTACCCACTTGCAATCTCACTTTTCCTCGTTGCGGATGCTTTTTAAAATCATAACCTATGGTTCCCCAATAGTTGAGCTTTTTTCTAGCAAAGCCATAGCGCGTATCTGCCTCTATAAAAAAGCGATTACCTTTGATGCCTTGGCTATAGCCGATTCCGTATTGAAAATTATAACCATCTACGGTATTAAAACCTGCCGTTAGAATAGTGGGTTTGATATAAAATTTCTTCGCCTTCTTTCCATAAGTTTCTCCAAATATGATATCTAGAATACTAAAACCTGAAGACTTCTTTCCAACACTAATCCCTGTGTTATCGTCATTTCCTTGCTGCTCTTCTTCTACTGTATTTAGGCTATCCATTTTTTCATACCCTCTTACCTCCAACTCATTCAACGGTACCGGACGAATACGTTCCCAATAAAGCGAATCTCTTTTGTAAGCATTGGAATCTACTTTATAGCTAGAAATACTTATTACCTCTGGTTCTTCCTGTTGTTGCTGTTCTTGTTTTTCATATTCTTTGATTAGTTTTTTGAGTTCTTTTCGGGTTACTTTTTTATCGTTGTTTAATCGGTCTTCTATATTTTTAATTTCTTCGCTGCGGGTATCTTTGATCGTTTTTGCTTCTTCCTTTTCTAGTTTTTCATCAATGACGGCTACCTCAAAATCTAGATCGGGATTCAACTCAATTTGGTAATTACTCACCGTAGCCAAGTACCCAAACTCAAAATGAAAACCATAAAATTTTATCATCCCGTCAAACTGATGACTCACAGGTAGCCAAGCTTTATTTTCAATGGGCGCATAGATTTGTTTGATGTCTATTGTAATATTGGCAGGCGTAGCTTTACGCACTTGAATATCCAAACTATGGATACTCCATTCTCCATCTACGATATTGATATAGCCAGCTACCACATTCTCTCCTTTACTCCTGGGCGTGATTTTTATTTTATCAATTTCTCGCCCACGATCTACAAAGAATCCTTCGTAAGTAAAATTATAATAGCCAAAAGCCTTCGGCGATAAAGGAGAAATGACATCGGCTACCGTTGGTTCATAAAAGCTAGCATTGATGTAAGCATTGGGATCAGAGTCTTGACTATCGCCTTGGGTATAAATGGAAATGACTTTTTCTTCAAACGTATTAGGTCGCTTATAAGATACTTCGCTGACCGACTCACTCACAAAGGCAAAGGTAGAATCAATCCCTTCTTTTTCCATCAACTTTCTTACCATGAAAGGAGATTTCTTTACGCGTCCTGAACCTTTGGTATAAACTTCCGCTTGATAACTATCTAATTGATTGAGATGAAAAGGCGCTTTGGAAATGGCTTTGCGCATAATGATGTAGGCAGGGTCTCGACCATCCGAGGTAACTTCTACCGTTTTCAATTCATAAGTCTGGTTATTTAATTGGACATTAATTTCTACAAAATCGCTATCCACTTTTATGCGTTTGACCACTGTTTCATAGCCTATAAATTGAAAGGTAATATTATAGGTGCCTGACGGCATACGGTAGGAGAAGCGCCCCTGCGCATTGGAGGTAGTTCCTGTTCCTAGTTCTTCTACATAAATAGTAGCAAAAGGGAGTGGGTCGTTGTTGGCATCAGTTATGAGACCTCGGATACCACGAGCGAATATGCCTTGCATGAAGAATAGCCCAAGACAGCAGAGTAATAGTCGGGTAGATTGCATTTGGATTTTATTATTGATTACTAATTATTGATTATTAGTGTGCTTGAATAATCAATAATTAGTAATTAATAATCAAACTTCTTCTATAATAGACTGGCCACTTCCTTCTAGTCCTCCCGTCCATTCCCACGATTCGTGGTAGCGTAACTTACCATTGGAAAGGAGTTCAGGGGTAGAGGTACAGCGACCTGTTCGGAATTCGTTGTCAATATTGTAGTGTTGGTACGCAAAAGTGAGAATGCCCTCCTCATCTATTTGTCCTAGTAAATTGCCATCCTTTATCGATCCCCCACTGTAGCTCGCCATAATCATACTACCATTTTGTTGGTAATGAAAAGTAGTTGCTTCGGACACTTCTCCATTCCCAGAATTACTAACAGAGCGAAAAGTCTTGTTATCAAGACTTTCAATAGTCGTGCATTTGTTCATTGTTTCTCGTAGGAAAGGCTAACCACTTAGGATTGAACGCAGAGACGCAAAGGCGCAGAGATTATTCTATTTGAGTTCTAAATTTTTAAATGGGATAGCCTGTAAGTTGTCTAAAATACTCAAAAGTGTAAGCAAGATAGTGCGTTTTTTGGAATTTTCGTAGCTTAGGCTTCTTGCCTGAGATTCAGCTATCAATCAAAAGTTGATTTTATTCAAGTTGGAAGTTGGAGCGACGTACCAAAAGTGCATAAAAAAAGCCTTGAGGAATCATCTCCTCAAGGCTTTTTTATGCATCACAAGTCACGAATGACTAATGACCAATATCTATTGACTAAGCTTGTTTAGTGCTTATGTCCTTTGTGATTGTGTCCTTCATGACCAGTACCTTGTTGACCACCTAAGATAGATGGCGCAGCAGCTGGAATGGCATCTGGCTCAGCAGGTGCTTTATTCACCTTACCTTTGATACGAAGTACTTTCGTTTCACTAGCCTCATTCGTAGTCAACGTAATAGTTTTAGTGAAAGGACCTACTCTATCCGTAGCATATCTTACTTTGATTTCTGCTGTTTCGCCTGGTAAAATTGGCTCTTTTGGATAAGTTGGTACTGTACAACCACAACTTCCTTTTGCATGTTTAATCACTAATGGCTCATCACCACTATTGGTAAACTTGAAATAACGATAAGGATCAGAGTGCTGCTCAATCGTTCCATAATCTACTTCTGTTGATTCGAAGTTCATCATCGGACCAGGCACTACTTCTTCTTTCACTGCTTCTTTCGCTAATCCTTTTTGAGCTTGCTTATAGGCTCCATCTGCTTGTGCAAAAGAAACCGTTAGACCTAAAGTAAGGCACAAGACGAATGCAAATAATTTTTTCATTTTCTTCAATTTGAATATTAATTTTTTAAGATTTATGTCTGTTGTCGGAACAGGGATTAAACGATATGGTAATAATAAATCGTATTTCAATTCGAATAATCTGCTCTTAAAGGCAGACACATCAAAGCTTATTTTGTTTAATTGTTGATGTGTTTATTCGTTTAGTAGGATAAACAAATAAACATTTTGAACGAATAAACAGGCGTTTAGCTTTTTGTGCATTTGCCCTAATCTGCTCTTTAGCTTGTTGTACAAATTTATGGAATATTGAAGCAAGATGAAAGTAGTGTCTTTTTTTTCCTTGTTAATGTACTGTTAATTGATTATGGCTACCAATGAATATAAAGTAATATAAACTTATATTTACTGTATATTTTGGTTTTATTGAGTTATATGCTCATTAACACTCAAAATATAGCCATAATTGTTGTTACAAAAGTTGTACCACCATGCCCACAGTAAAGATTGTATCCAGACCTACGACTAATAAAAACCAAGTAGTTATCTACCTTAGATTCACTTCAAATAGAAAATCACACTTTGTTAGTTTAAAACAAAAGGTCAAATCAAACGATTTTAAGCCCAATGGAGACTCGTATATAGTTAGGACTGCTCCCAATGCTGCAATACTTAACGGACTATTAAGAAATGAAAAAACTAGGGCAGAAAATATCTTATTAAAATTGAGATTCGAGAATAAACTAATTACCTTCGAGAATTTCAAGGAATTATTTAGACCGAAGGCAGATATATCATTCAAGAGCTTCGCAGATGATTTTTATAATAGTTTGACTGATATAACAGAAAGCACTCGCAGATTATATTTATCTGGGATAAAATACTTCTACCGAAAATATGGTGATCTATCTATTGCCGATATTGACCGCAATCATATACACGAACTACGAATTGATCTTAGCACTAAAGGCAAGACTACAAGTCAAAATTATCTATTAGCAGTAAAGAGGGCTTATAAAAAAGCAGTCGAAGAAAAATATTCCAATAAAGATGCCTTTACCAATTTACCAGCGTTACCCAAACAAAACAAAGACGAAAAATCCGCTCCATCCCTTACCTTAGAACAACTCAAGAAATTATATAAAGACTATCTTTTTTATAAAAATAGTGGAGAGCTAGGCGCCTATAAAAAAAGACATTTTCCTGTCCTTCGTCAATTCCTGTTTGGCTGTTTTACGGGTTTAAGATATAGTGATCTTGCAGATTTGGAATATAGGCACATTATAAAAGAAGATGGTATTTGGATTATCCATAAAAAAATTGTGAAAGCTAAGAAAAAAGGAATGCAAAAATTACCTATCCCATCCGCAGCTTACGAACTTATTAATTGGGATTCTAAAGAAAACTCTAATTCATTTAACCGACCTGTTTTCAAAAGGAAAGGAAACGGTTATAGCGCATTTTTAGATAATCTCAAGCAGATCGCTCAACTAAATAATTTTGAAGTCTCACTTACTACCCATTCGGCAAGACATACTTTTGGCACTACTTCTAGGAATGAAGGAGCGAGTATGGATGACATTCAAAAGATGCTTACGCATTCTGATAAACGTATGACTGAAAGATATGCTAAGGTAAAGCCTAAGACGATGTTTAATGAAATTGAGAAGGTATTTGATAAAATGATAGAGTAACTAGCTTACTTTTTATCCTCAACAAATTCCTTTGTAGCAGGATCATAAATTCCCTGAGAAAAATTATTAACTACCCCCCTTTTACCATCGGGATAACTCATATAAATATAATACTCTTTTCCATTTATATCTATGTAATGTTCCGATCTTTTCTTTTTCAAGTTATCTAACTTCGATTGGTAGTTTTCTAATTTTTCCTTCTCTCTATTTTTTTGAGATTCTTCGATACCAGATTGATTAATATTTTCACTTAGTTTTAAAATCTTGGATTGAAGTTCTTTTAATACCTCTTTACCAGTTTTTATTTTGTAGCGACCAAACATATTTCTAATTTCAGAACTAAGTTTAGTTATTGCATCATTTTCTTTTTTTACTGGTTTAGCCTTTTTCTGCTCTTTCTTCTTTTTAGTTTTTACGATTTTAATTGCACCAAATGCAAATTCTAATCCTTGAATTTCCTTCTTACTATTTTGATACTGTTCAATAATACCTTTTCGCTTATCTGCCTCAAATATTTCCATGTTAGCTTTTACGTGAGTGAGTATTTCCTCTATTTTTTTAAGAGACTTTTTATTATGGTTTTTACTAGAGATTTTTTGCTTTGCTAAATTAAGATCGTGGTCAATATCATTAAGTAAATCCAAATCAAAACAATAATTTTTAATCCCCTCATATCTTTTAGTTATTTCCTCAAACTCAAAATTCATATCTTGAATTCGTTGTTCTAAGGAGTCGTTCTTAGAAGATAGAGTTTCGACCTGAATTAAAAGTTTAGTATACGCATCTGATTTTACTTCTAATTCATTTGAATTTTCAGATAACTCCTTTTTTTCTTTTAGCTCAGTTATCTCTTTTCTCATTTGAGAGATAATAACATTTTCTTTTTCAACT
>CALJIQ010000074.1 GCA_937973995.1 uncultured Saprospiraceae bacterium | reverse complement strand
AAAAAGCGTTTTTTTTCAAAAACGCTTTTTTAATCGCTGCCGCTAAAAGAACCTCACTGCCGAGCTTGCGGAGCAAGCGAGGCATAAATTTTATGATACTTAGGTGTTAAATTAAAAGTCAAAATAGGGTGTAATTTTACCATTATAAATTCCATTATGAATTTGGCTAAATAATATTTCTTCTTATTTTAAAATCTCCCCCTTTTTCAGTAGGTTTATGAAAAATTAAAACAGATGTCAATCAAATTACGCCTACTCCTATTCTACCTCAATAATTTCAAAAAAGACGACCTAACGCTCCCAGCAGCACAAACAAGAAAAATACAAACCAAGGAGTTACCGCTCTTTTTAAAAATATGTGATTACGCACCTATTGAGTTAGCAGCCATCAAAGATGAACAAATCACCATGCGAGATGGAGCGACTATTCCCATCCGTATGTATCATCCTTCTAAGAAGGAGCAGTTACCAGTAATCGTTTACTTCCACGGAGGGGGTTTTGTACAACGAGATATTGAATCGCACGATTTAGTGTGCAGAAGAGTGGCTAAAGAAAACGAAGCAGTGGTGGTATCGGTGGGCTATCGTTTAGCGCCTGAATTTAAATTTCCGATTCCGCACCAAGATTGTTATGATGCGACGGTTTGGGTTTCTGAAAATGCAAATCGGTTGGGAGCAAACGCAGCGGAACTGACCGTAATGGGAGATAGTGCAGGAGGCAATTTAGCAACTGTCGTAAGTATTTTGGCTAGAGATAATAACGGACCTGCCATCAAAAATCAAGTACTCATTTATCCCACTACCGATGCCCGTTTGACTCATCCTTCTATCGATCAATTTGGAAAGGGATATTTTCTAACGAAACCCTTAATGCAGTGGTTTGTCGATCATTATAAAAATACAGAAGCAGATATTACCAACCCCTTAATGTCTCCTTACTTAACGGAGGACTTATCTAATCTACCTGATGCTTTTGTTTTTACGGCAGCCTTTGATCCGTTAAAGGATGAAGGGGAAGCCTATGCCAAACGTTTGAAGGAAGCGGGTAACCGAGTCATCTTTAAAGAATACCCCAATGTAATTCACGGTTTTTTTAATATGCCGAAGATCTCTAAGGAATGCTTGGAAGCACATCAAGCGATCAAGCAATTTTTGAATTATGCTCCTGTTTTGGTGGCTTAGAATTTTTTTCACCACATTAGTTCACATTAGTGGATTCACATTAGAACACAAATTGTAAACCTAGCACATTCTTCTTTACATTCAGGGGACAAAGCGTGGTAATTATCACTAATAGATTGTATAATTTGTAATTTGGTCATTTATATAAAAGTGGATAATTTGTAATTTTGGGAAAAACAAATATAACTGACTACTGTGAATAAGATACTTGCAACCTGGCGCATCCTTCGACCTTGGGTAAAGATAACCATCATTGTTGGGTTACTTATACTCCCCATTCTTACTTACCAGATATTCAAAGGCTTAGTGTCCTTTGAGGTAGCAGATGAACTACCTAAGAACTAGCCCAAATAAAAAATCCTTATGGTTCTGAGCTATATGCCGCAGATGGACAAATCATTGGACGCTTCTATGCTGAAAATAGATCCCCGCTCAAGCCACTAAGAAATATACTGCCGTAAATAAGTATGACTCTGTCGCAAAGACTTCAAACGGTTTTCCAAACTCCCTTCAAAAGCTCGATCTTCAACCTCCACACATACGGAACCTTTATAACCAATATCTGAAAGTGTAGAGCAAAACTGTCCCCAATTGACATCTCCCATACCGGGCAATTTAGGCGTATGCCATTGAGCAGGAGTCGCAAATACGCCGACTTCATTTAAGCGATGTTGATCTATTTTTAAGTCCTTTGCATGGACATGAAAGAGTCGTTTAGAAAAATTCCGAATCGGCGCTAAATAATCCATATGCTGCAATACCATGTGCGAGGGATCATAATTCAATCCGATATAATTACTGTTCAAATCGGCAAACATCCTTTTCCAAATCGCAGGACTAACCGCTAGGTTTAATCCGCCAGGCCACTCATCATTCGTAAAGGACATGGGACAATTTTCTATCCCTATTTTTACTTTGTATTTTTTTGCCAAGGCGACCAAAGGTTTCCATACTTCTAAAAATCGAGCCCAATTATCTTCTATACTTTTGGAGGGGTCTCTTCCGATGAACGTATTGACATTTCTCAAGCCTAAGGTGGGAGCCACTTTGATTAATTGTTCAATGTGTTTGATATAAATCGATGCTTCTTTTTTATCCGCTACCAACGGATTAGGATAGTACCCCAAGCCGCTAATCTTTACGCCCGTTTCTTTTATTAAGGCCTTGACTTCCTTTATCCGTTTGTCAGACAGTTGATTCAAATCAATATGTGTAACACCAGCATATCTGCGAGTGGCTTTTCCTTTAGGCCAGCACATGATTTCTACACAGTCATAGCCTATTTCAGCTGCATGGGTTAGTATCTCTCGAAGGGTTAATTCTGGAAGGATGGCAGAGACAAATCCTAGTTGCATAATTATCTTAGATTGATTAGCATATGTGAATAAGAGTATGTCTAAAATTTATTTCGAGTTGAAAATCAATAGTTTGCGGTTCTGAGGAAGAAAAAATTAGTGCGTTTAGCGAGCTAAATAAGCTCATTTTTTCAAAGTCAGGTTCGTAAAATATTGGTTTTCAGCCGATAG
>CALJIQ010000073.1 GCA_937973995.1 uncultured Saprospiraceae bacterium | reverse complement strand
TTGCTTCAGATAGGGCTTCCATGAAAAAATCCTTTAAATTCTTGTAAACATTTACGTCATATTCCCACTATTTATTAATTTAGAGTTTGGGGTCAGAAAAACTAACTGCGCCATACTGGTTTCATGTTGTTCCCTCACCTCTATATAAGATTCGTTGACAAAAAAATCACTCTGATGAAAAAAATGTCTTTACTAGCAATTTCTTTTTTGTTAGTAGTTATTCAAGGCTTGTATGCTCAAGAAGAGATACAACCTGTAACCAAAACTTTCGCCATTAAGGACGCCTATATCGTCCAAAAGCCCGGTCAAGTTTTATCGCTTGGGACCGTGGTCATCAAAAATGGCTTGATAGAATCCGTCGGTACTAATGTGTCAATTCCTTTTAATGCAAAAGTATTAAAGGCAGATTCTATGTACGTTTACGCTGGGTTTATTGATGGATTATCCCATGTGGGTATTCCAATTCCAGAAACCAAAAGCAATCAAGGAGGTCGTAGAAATATGCGAGAAAAAGATGCAGCCAATCCTACCTATGAAAAGGCAGGCATTCAGCCTCATCTAGCTATTCGAGATTTATTGAACCCTAAAGATAAATCCATAACCGACATGCGGAAATTGGGCTTTACGGCTGCCCATGTAGTCCCAAGAGGAAACATGTTACCTGGAGGAGGTTCTTTAATTCTATTAAACGGCAAGAAAGCAGATGATTTTGTTTTCCAAGATGAGCTATCTATGTTCGCCCAATTAAAAGGGGCAGGCGGTGTTTACCCTGCTACTACGATTGCCGTCATGTCTAAATTCAGAGAACTATATCGCCAAGCCGAGCAATCTAAAGACCATATAACGGCTTACAAAAGAAACCCTGCTGGCATGGCTCGACCTGGTCAAGACCGCGTATTGCAGGCGTTCCATCCTGTTATTAATAAGTCGCAAAAAGTATTTTTCGCTGCGCCTAATGTAAAGGATATTCATCGAGTATTTACCTTACAAAAGGAACTTAACTTTCCATTGGTACTAGCGGATGTTAAACAAGGTTGGCATTTGGCAGACAAGATCAAATCTACTCGAACACCCGTTTTACTATCGCTCTCTTTACCTAAGGATAAATCTAAAAAAGGAGATAAAAAGAAAGCAGGGGAGAAAAAAGAAGGCGATGAAAAAAAGGAAGTAGCAAAGAAAAAAGAACAGGGTAAAGAAAAGAAAAAAAAGGTAAGCAAAGAAATGACTGCCTTTCAAAAACGCCAAAAAGAATCTTTGAAACAACACAATGCCCAAGCAGCTACCTTCCAGGACAAGGGTATTAATTTTGGTTTTACCAGTATCAATGCAAAAACATCAGAGGTAAAGGCCAATCTTAGAAAGATGATCGAACATGGCTTGAAGGAAGAAACAGCTATTGCTGCCCTCACCACTATTCCTGCCCAACAGTTAGGCGTTTCCAAAACTATGGGGACGATTGAAAAAGGGAAATTGGCCAACTTAGTAATTTCTGATAAGCCTTATTTTGAGGAAAAATCCAATGTGCGATTTGTACTAGTAGAAGGGAATGTATTTGAATATGAAGTAAAAAAGAAGAAGCCTAAAAGTGGTGATTCAGATAAGCCTGCAAAAGTAGCTGGCACTTGGAATTATTCTATTGATATTGGCGGAACTGCCAGTGGCGGAACGTTAAAGATTGAAAATAATGGAGGAAATATCAGTGGAGTCATCACCAACGATCAGGCAAACGGACCAGCCGATATTGAAGACGTTGAATTGGATGGCAATGAATTGACCTTTGCCGTACCAATGGATGATGCTGGCAGTACCAAGGTTACCATTACCGTTACAATTGAGGAAGATGAAATGGAAGGAACGGTAGATATTCCTGGAATGGGTTCTGCTGATTTGGAAGGTACTAGAATACCTGAGTAAGATAGATAATACTTTTTACGGTTCTTTGACAATTTTTGCAAAAGGCATTTGTACTTACTCGTCGGATGGCTACCGCCGTCCGATGAGATGGGCGTTCCCATCCGACGGCGATAGCCATCGGACGGGAGAATTGCAGAAATTGCCAAAGAACCCTTTTTACGGGGTAACGTAATCGCCAAATTTATTTGGCAGATTCCCCATAAATATAGAACCAGCCAAATAAATTTGGCGGTTACGAATAGCATAAAAAACAACCATGAAAAAATATATTCTTTCACTCCTTGCACTTGGCATTTTCCAATTAGGAATCAGCCAACAGACAGGAAGTATTTTAATAAAAAATGGAACCGTCCTCACCATTACCAAAGGAACCTTAGAGGATACCGATGTGCTCATTGAGAATGGAAAAATCAAAGAAATTGGAGAAGAATTAGCTGCGGGAGATGATGTAAAAGTAGTAGATGCAGAAGGGATGTATGTCATGCCTGGCATTATAGATGCGCATTCCCATATTGCACTAGACGTGGTCAATGAAGCCACCTCCCCTAGCACAGCAGATGTATGGGTGGGAGACGCACTTGACCCTTTAGATGTAGGCGTCTATAGAGCTTTAGCTGGAGGCGTTACGGCTTCTCACGCCATGCACGGTTCCGCAAATGCAATTGGGGGACAATGCGAAACAATCAAGCACAGATATGGTACTTTCGATCCTGAAGAGATGCGCATGGAAGGCGCACCTAGAACCATCAAGTTCGCATTGGGAGAAAATCCCATGCGAGTACATGGAGAAGGCAGAGGCATCTTACCTAGAACCCGTATGGGTATTGAGCAAGTGTTCCGACAAGAGTTTTCTAAAGGGCAACGCTATATGGAAGCTTGGGATAATTTCAATAAAATAAAAGGCAAAAACAGTGCTCTAACTGCACCAAAATATGACCGCCGACTAGAGACGATGGCAGATATTTTAAGAGGTGATATTATTATCCACTGCCACTCTTACCGAGCAGATGAGATATTAATGTTGATGAATGTACTTAAAGATTTTGGGGTAGATAAAATCACCTTCCAACATGTGAATGAAGGATTTAAAGTTGCGCCTGAATTAGCTGAATTTGGTGCCTCTGCTTCTGTCTTTGCAGACTGGTGGGCTTACAAATTTGAGGTCTATTATTCTACGGCTTATAATGCAGCCATCTTGGCAGAAAATGGGGTGGTTACTTCTATCAATTCTGATTCAGGAGAGTTGATTCGTCACTTATACCACGAAGCGGCTAAGACGCAACGCTATGGAAATTTGAGTGATGAGCAAGCCTTATCTCTAATTACGATTAACCCAGCTATCCAATTGGGCATCGAAGACCGAGTAGGTTCTATTGAAGAAGGGAAAGAAGGAGATATTGCTATTTTCAAAGGACACCCTCTATCGGTATATGCCATTCCGCAAATGACCATTGTTGATGGTATTGTTTATTTTGATATTAATAATGATCCGGAAGATATGCGATTGGATGTTAATCCAGAACAAACCGAGCCTATGTTTATGATGGAATCTGCCCATGACCATTCGGAAGATGGTTGTATGCAGGGAGTATCTGAACAGATGGGACATAAGCATTAATTAGAAGTCAGGGGTCAGACTGCTTCGCTGTCAGGAGTCAGATGTATGACGTTGACAACAGCAGGAGTCTGACATCTGACAGTAAAACGGTCTGACAGCATAGCGGTCTGACTTCTTAATTATTACAAGCTGGCAAAAAGGCTCTGCCTTGAGCCAACTATCCGTAAAGGTTCCACCTTTACCAATTCAAATAGACGAAAATTTAATAATGAAAAATAAATTCAAAAAAATAATCCGTTACTTAGGAGTCGCCTTCTTATGTATGGGACTAATAGTGCCAAATTATGCCCAAGTAGCAAAATCCAATCAAGGCACTTTTGCATTAACCAATGCAACTATTGTTACCGTCACTAAGGGAACGATTAATAATGGGACCTTACTCATCCAAGACGGCAAAATAACTGCATTAGGAACGAGCGTCGATATTCCCTCAGGGGCAACCACCGTTGACTGTAGTGGCCATAGCATTTACCCCGGCATGATAGACGGTGGAACTCGATTAGGCATGGCAGAAGTAAATGCTGTTTCTTTAACTGTTGACCATAATGAAGTTGGAAATATTAAACCTCACATGCAAGCGTTGACAGCAGTGAATCCCAATAATGTAGCGATTCCTGTTACCAGAGTTAATGGTGTAACCACTGCCCTATCTGTTCCAACAGGAGGCTTAATGCCCGGCACCGCTGCCTTGATAAATTTGGTAGGTTATACCCCCAATCAGATGTATGCAGGCTTTAAAGGAGTTGCCATTAATTATCCAAGTTCAGGAAGAAGAGGTCGTTGGGACAGGCGGTCGGATGAAGATCGAAAGAAAGAAGAAGAGAAGAAATTAAAAGAATTAAATGATGCTTGGGAACAAGCGCTGCTGTATGCTAAAATTGACTCTGCTGCACAATTCGATCAATCTATTCGTCCAGAATATAATCCACAAATGGAAGCCATGTTGCCTGTGGTGAGAGGAAAATTTCCCGTGCTTTTGGAAGTCAATAAAGACAAGGATATTGAGTCCGCCATTAAATGGGTAGAAAAAAATAATGTAAAAGTCATCTTTACAGGTGTAGCCGAAGGGTGGAGAGTAGCCGATAAAATTGCCAAAGCTGGCATTCCTGTTATCACGGGACCTGTGCAAAGTATGCCAACTCGTCCGTCTGATAAATACGACCGCCCTTATGCGAATGCAGGAGCGATGCACAAAGCAGGCGTAAAAGTAGCCTTGCGTACCAATGATTCAGAGAATGTTCGGAACTTACCTTTCCATGCAGGTTTTGCAGCGGCTTATGGTATGGGCAAAGAAGAAGCACTAAAAGCCGTGACGATCAATCCCGCAGAAATATTCGGCGTAGCTGATCAATTGGGTTCTTTAGAGGTAGGCAAATCTGCTAATCTGATTGTTACCGATGGCGATCCTTTTGAAACAAAAACGCAAATCAAACATTTGTTTATCAACGGTTGGCAAGTGCCAATTGATAGTCGGCATATACAATTGTATGAGGAGTTTTTGGATCGTAGCCCTGGGTTGAAGAAATAAGACGATGAACGACGTTCCTTTGAGGAACGTCGTTCATTTACTAAGCCAGTTGTAACAACTATTTCCTAGCCTACTAACAATATATTTTTACCTGCCACACTTGGGTTATACTGAACTCGGGATAAATATCCGATTATCCAATACTGTTTATTTGTTGAATTGTTGAACTGTTTATCCAAGTGTAGCTTGTAAACGTATAAACAGATAAACAAATAAACGAATTATCCATTTTCGGTAATTTATCCCG
>CALJIQ010000072.1 GCA_937973995.1 uncultured Saprospiraceae bacterium | reverse complement strand
GGAATAATTGACAGAGTACTCGATAGAGTAATACACCAAGCAATCCATACAACAAGACATTTATTAAATGGGAAACGAAAGGTTGTAAGCCAAAAAATTCATATTCTAAAGCGAAGGTAACAATCGATAACGGACGATACCTGGCCCCTACGATTAAATCTTGCTGCCCTCCAAAACGCCCACTCATGCTTTCCGTAGTCAATATCTCTTTAATGCCAGCTACTCCTTTTTTTGTATAGCTATTATTGGTCAATACTATTTGATCGTCTAGCACATACTCGAAGGTTACAGAGTAGGCATACAGCGCAATTCCTATAATGAAAAGTAGGGCAGCAGGTAGGAAGTGTTGCTTCCATGAAAAGGTAGGAAGGGGAGGTAGGTTTGTTGATAGACCTATTACCTTTTCTGGCTTTATTTTTTGCTTTTTACTGGCTTTTTTTCCCATGTATGGGAATACGTGGTAGGTGGATTATTGTTTTGATTCGCTAATTTCGTTGAGTTGGATTTGATTTGGACAATTAGATCATCACAAATCCCCTAACTGCGGTCGGATAACGATCTCCTCTACTACCGCACTATCCCCTAATTGATAAGCACTCCACACCACTTTAGCAATATCGGCTGCTTGCATGATTCGTTCTTCTGGAAGTTCTACGCCTGCCCAGGCATTGGACCAGGTGGCACCAGGCATTAAAGCAGTGACTTTGATATTTTTATTTTTCAATTCTTCTCGCAATACTTTAGAAAAACCTAATAAGGCAAATTTAGAAATAGAATATGCGCTGGCATTAGGAAATGCTTTTTCACTAGCGATGGAACACATATTAAAAATATGCCCCTTTTGGTTGGCATGAATGAGCGGTAGCAAAGCTCTAGTAAGATGATAGGCACTATATAAATTGGTATTGATCATTTGCTCTAATACCCCCTCCGATTCTTCGGTCAGGGTGCTTTGTTGAAAGACGCCTGCATTGTTTATCAATACCTCTATTTTTTTGGTATACTTCCCAATAAATTCCGCAAATGCTAGTACTTGTTTTCGTTTGCTGACGTCCGTTTTTTTGATGTACACCTTTGCGCCTTGCTGCTCAAGATCTGCTTTTAAATCTTTTAAGTCTTTGTAGTTGCGCGCACAAACAAATAAGGTGGTGTTGGGTTGAGCAAATTTTTCTGCGATGGCTCGACCTATGCCTTTGGTCGCACCTGTGATGACTATGTTCATATACTGTTTTAGGTTAAGAATTGGACTTGCCCAAAAAAAATTGATTGATTATTAATTACTGATTATTAGTGTGATGCGTATAATTAATAATGCGAATCGCCAGTTAAAATAACGAATTAGATTAGATTTGCTCGGCGGCTCATCCCGTCCGTTTCACGGTTCACTCATTTGAAGATTCCCCGAATCTTCCTTCCGTTTTTCAAACGGAAATCATTCGCTCAAGCCTCGCAATAGGGTTTTTTTAGATCGCTGTCTCCAAAGAACCAATTTGCCGAGCTTGCGAAGCAAGCGAGGCAGTAGTATTAAGTTTAACTCGCGATTGGCATTAATAATTAATAATCAATAATTAGTCAACTAATCAACTTTAACTAGTATAAATTGTCGAGTTGCAGATTATCCAGTGATGGGAAATCACTGGATAAAAAACTACGATAAATACTTACCCACAATAGGCATTCGCCGCCCCATTCCAAATGCCTTAGCAGATACCCGAATCATCGGAGGCGTTTGATAGCGTTTAAACTCGTTGATATTCACCAAGCGAAGAATGCGGTGGACTAACTTTTTATCATAGCCCATTTTAATGATGTCTTTCGGACTTTTTCGTCCTTCGATGTAGTGGTAGAGAATAGGATCTAAGACATCGTACTCAGGGAGACTATCCGAGTCTTTTTGGTCAGGTCGAAGTTCGGCAGAAGGGGGTTTAGTAATGGTGTTCTCAGGGATTACTTCTCCATCTTTATTAATAAATCGAGCCAATTCAAATACTTCCATTTTATAGACATCACCAATCACGGACAAGCCACCACACATATCTCCGTAGAGCGTACCGTAGCCCACGGCTGCCTCACTTTTGTTAGAAGTATTCAACAAAATATTGCCAAATTTATTGGACAACGCCATCAATAAAACGCCTCTAGTACGGGCTTGAATATTTTCTTCTGCCAAGCCAAATTTTGTACCTGCAAAGTGAGGACCTAATAATCCCTTAAAGGATTCAAAGGCTGGTTGGATAGGAATAATATCATATTGAATACCCAAATTCATCGCTAAATTTCTCGCATCATTGATGGAATGATCAGAAGAAAATTCAGAAGGCATTAATACCGCCCGAACGTTGTTGGGTCCTAAAGCGCGAGCTGCTAATACTGCCGTTACTGCAGAATCTATCCCTCCAGACAAGCCTAATATTGCTCTTTTAAATCCTAATTTTCCAAAGTAATCTTTAATACCCATCACGATTCCATCATGGATGAGCGTCATCTTATCTTTGGCTTGTACGGTCTCTTTTTTATTCTTTTGTACCGCTTCTAAGTCATAGGTTTTAATGCACTCTTGGAAGTAAGGCATTTCATCATATACCTTCCCATTGGGAGACATAACAATCGAACCACCGTCGAATAAAATCTCTGTTTGCGCTCCAGCATGGTTGATGTAAAAGATGGGTACTTTATAACGCTTCGTATTAGCTTTTAAAATTCCAATACGAGTAGTTGCATGATTATAGTTAAATGGAGAAGCAGAAAGATTAATCATAAAGTCAGGTCCTTGCGGCATTAATTCATCCATTGGGCAGACCGTGTATAGTGGATTTTCATTCCCAATATTCCAAATATCTTCACAGACCGTGAGGGCAATTTTCTTTCCTTTAAAAGTAACCGTCTCAAAGGTAGAGGCAGGTTCAAAATAACGGTATTCATCGAATATATCGTAGGTGGGTAAGAGCGCCTTGTGTTGAATGTGCTTCACCTTTCCCTCTACTAAAAAATAAGCAGAGTTATATAAATCTTTTCCTTCTGGCACCGGATTTCGACTAGGTGACCCTACCGCAATGGCAATACCTTTAGCAGCTTTAGCTAGTTTTTTTATCGCCTTTTCCGCCAGGTCTATAAAATCATCAAACTCCAAAAAGTCTCTAGGCGGATAGCCGCAGGTTGCTAATTCACTAAAGCAGACGATGTCTGCTTTTTGGGCTTTTGCTTCTTGTACCGCATCTAGCATTTTTTGAACATTTCCATCAAAGTTGCCGATGTGGAAATTTAGTTGCGCCATGGCTATTTTCATCGTAGAGATTTATTAACCACATTAGGACACATTAGTTGATTCACATTAGTTCACCCCAAGTTACTATACACTTTTTGCGTAACCACGCTCTTCGCTACGCTACGAGCTTGGAATAGGTCTTTTGGGGGCAGAAAATCTGCATTGCGCTGTGGCGCAATGCAGATTTTCTGCCC
>CALJIQ010000071.1 GCA_937973995.1 uncultured Saprospiraceae bacterium | reverse complement strand
GGTATCGTCCGTTATCGATTGTTACCTTCGCTTTAGAATATGAATTTTTTGGCTTACAACCTTTCGTTTCCCATTTAATAAATGTCTTGTTGTATGGATTGCTTGGTGTATTACTCTATCGAGTACTCTGTCAATTATTCCCAAAGAAAGAACAATGGTTTTGGTCTATTCCTTTTCTAGCAAGTTTATTGTTTGTGGTTCACCCTATTCATACGGAGGTGGTGGCAAATGTGAAGGGACGAGATGAAATCATGACCTTAATTGGGGCATTGGCAGCCTTGTATTATGCTATCCGCTATAATGATACTGGCAGATTTATCAATTTAATCGTATCGGGTATCGTGTTTTTTTTAGCACTACTCTCTAAAGAAAATGCGCTGACCTTTATTGCCATTGTACCCTTGAGTTTATACTTTTTTAAAAAAACTTCTCTTAAAAAAATAACGGCTACGCTTATCCCGTTACTACTAGCTTCCATTGCCTACTTAGCTATTCGCTATCAAGTGATTGGGTATTTTCTTTCTCCAGATGGAAAAGAAATTACCGACATCATGAATAATCCATTTTATGGATTGAGTGTGGGAGAAAAGATGGCAACCGTTTTTTATACCTTGGGTTTATATATCAAACTATTATTCTTTCCACATCCGTTGACGCATGATTACTATCCGTATCAAATTCCTATTTTAAATTGGGGAGACATGCGAGCGATTATTCCTTTGGTTGCTTATGCAGGGTTAGGAATTTTGGCCCTTATCGGCTTAAAGAAAAAATCCATTCTTTCTTATAGCATTCTTTTTTATCTAGCTACTTTATCCATTGTTTCTAATGTGCCTTTTACCGTTGGTACTTTTATGAATGAGCGATTTGTGTTCATCCCTTCCATTGGTTTTTGCTTGATAGTGGCTTGGTTGGTAAAGGATAAACTTCCGCAATGGATGAATGATTCCACTGGCAAAATGGTAGGGATGGGATTGATAGGACTATTGCTGGCAGGTTATAGTTGGAAAACGATAGATCGAGTACCCGATTGGAAAAATAGATTGACTTTAAATTTATCAGGTGCATCGGCATCGCCCAATAGTGCTAGAGCCAATTGCTTTTTAGGGACCGCCATTTTCGAGGAAGAATATAGAAATGAAACAGATCGAAATAAACAAAAAGAACTTATCAAAGAAGTGGCTTATTTTATTGATCGAGCATTGAGTATTCATCCGACGTATGGTTCTGCTTTAATCATGCACAGTGGAGTCGTAGCAGAAGAGTATAAATTTGATCGAGACTTAGATAAATTATTAACAGAATTTTATAGCATCCTCCAACGCAAGAGCCATGTTCCTTTTGTGGACCAATACACAGAATATTTAATAGGAAAATCGGATAGTCAGAAATTAGCGGACTTTTGTTATAAGGCAGGTTATGGGCACTTCACGCAGGTAAGGAAAGATTATAACAAAGCTGTTCAATATCTAAATTACGGTTTACAAGCCGCTCCTAATGACACTCAATTGATTAATGGAATTGCCCAAACTTATCAATTAATGGGGGATAATCAGAAGGCGAATAATTATTTAGCTCGGCTTAGAAAGTAAGCTACTTTGAATTTAACCCGATTATTTTGTAAGTTTACTTATAAAATAATCGGGTTAAATGATAAAACGCACAATTTATCCATCTATTTTTCGCCATTTAAAGGCGAAAGAAATCACTATCATTACGGGTGCTCGCCAAATAGGAAAAACCACGCTACTAAAGCAAATAAGCAAAGAATTAGTCCAGCAAAATAAAAAAATTCAGTTCTTTAATCTTGATATTCCTTCTGACAATACCTATTTCGCAAATCAAGAAAATTTGCTACAAAAAATAAAATTGGAAATTGGCACAAAAGGAGGTTATATTTTTATTGATGAAATTCAGAGAAAGGAGAATGCAGGATTATTTTTAAAAGGATTATACGATAGAGACTTACCCTATAAGTGGATAGTATCTGGGTCAGGAAGTTTGGAGTTAAAAGAAAAAATTCAAGAGTCTTTGGCAGGTAGAAAGCGAATGTTTGAAATGTATCCTGTCACCTTTGCAGAACTACTTCATTATAAAACGGATTATAAATATGAGTCTGACTTATCTGCTTATCTAACTATTGAGCACCAACAAGTACGCCTTCTCTTAAAAGAGTATTTGAACTATGGTGGCTATCCAAGAATTGTTACAGAAGAATCTTCTAAAGAAAAGAGATTACTACTAGAGGAAATTTTTAGAAGTTATATTGAAAGAGATATTACCACTCTTTTATCCTTAAACCGACCAGATGCTTTTACTTTATTAATTCGTCTCTTAGCAGATAGGATAGGGAGTCCAATCAATTATTCGACGCTGTCCAATCAGACAGGTATCTCCTTGCCCACTTTGAAAAAATATTTGTGGTACGCAGAGAAAACATTTATCATCAAAATAATTCGCCCATTTTTTAGAAATGTAAAAAAAGAATTGACTAAAACGCCTATCGCTTATTTTGTGGACTTAGGTTTACGAAATTATTCTTTAGGCTTACTGGGTAATGTAGGCGAGGCGCACAATAGTGGATTGTTATTCGAGAATTTTATCTTTCAAATCCTGTATGAGAAAGCCTCAAACAATGGATGGCAAGTAAAATATTGGCGTACTAAAGATAAAGCAGAAGTGGACTTTGTTTTAGATAAAGGATTTGAAGTAGTTCCCATAGAAGTCAAATACCAAGAACTGAAAAGACCTACCATTTCTCGTTCTTTTAGAAGTTTCATGGAGAAGTACCAACCCAAAAAAGCTTACTTAGTCAATTTATCTTTAGAAACGGAGTTGGAGATTGAAAATACCAAGGTAAATATCATTCCCTATTATAAACTACTTGAGTTAGATTTTTAAATACTAAACAACAACCCAACCCCCAAATAATCTCCCTTATTAAAAGGACCAATTCCTCCTTGTTGGAAGAAATTGTTATTCACTAAAATTGGATCAGCGTCACCTTCGTCCCCATTCCGAAGCGTATAGGAAACACTCCAACGAATTTTGGGGGTCACATAGTAATTTAAGGTGAGTTCCAAATAATTATCTTTTCCTGCAAATGCACCGACCGCACGGGTATCTTCATGCGCTTGTCGGTCTAGAGCGCCATCTAAGAAGACGTAGGCGATAACGGGTTCTATTTCTTTGCCATTTTGTAATTTGGAAGAATACCCTAGTTTTATAAAACCCGTTGTAGCTGTACTTTCTGCACTGCCCAATGATCGTTTCAATTGCATCCATTCTCCAGAAATATTAAATAGCCCATAATTCGCTAAAAGATCAATACCAAAAGAGCTATTATCATCCCAGATATCAGAAGTCCCTTGATAACTGCCCGATACGGCTAGTGTAATACCTTGTCTGGCACCCCTAGTATTGAATTTTTTTCCTCTTGAATAGCTGGCTGTTTCAGGATCACCTAAATGAATTCCTAATCGGTAAGTAAGTAGAGGATTAGTATTGATGCCCCCATTGTTAGCACCATTCGTGAGAATATGAGGATTATAAATCCCAAAATCATAGTTCAATGCAAATTTAGTATCTTGGGTATTGGTCAATCCACCAATATTCACCCCAGCCGCTCTACCTGGACCTGTACCTATGGCATGGCGACGGATATAATTTTGTGACCAAGCTTTTTCAAATGATCCCACTACAAAAGGACTGGTGATACTTTCGCGACTTAATTGCGGACATTGATAGCCCATCGTTATATATAAGCCTTCTGAAGATTCTGACGCTTTATATTGTATCAAAGCATTCCAAATTCTAAACTTTGGAGAACCACCGTTATTTACGGCTCCTACCGTTCCCGCCAAAGCATCTTGACCTACAAAATCTAAAGAGCCTGTCATATCATATACCCACCTGTTGCCATAACTACCTTTCCATCCCATTCGAGAGCGATGTAGTTGGAAATTCAATCGATTATCTACTGCATCGTATTGCTGGGTGGTTTCATTATATACTTTGATGTCACTTGAATAACTTCCCCATAATTGAAAGGCAAGGGTAGGTTTTATGACGAGTTTGTTATCTTCTTGAGCGGTAAGATTATCCATTAAAAGCAGTCCAACGACTGAGTAAATAATGGTGCTTCCTATCATTCTTCTAAGATTGAAAATTGTTGAAAAGAATTTGGTAAAAGTATTTTTCATACCTCTTTGAATGTGTTTTTTTAAAGCTACTGCCACGACAGTAATAGGCAAATTTACTGCAAGTATATAAATAAACTACAAAGAGTAAATGTTCAACCGACTATTAGTAATGAGGGATTATTATTCCCTCATTGTTTAGACATACTCTTAGCAAAAAAGAGTAAGAAAAATCTTCTGTGTCTCAGCGGTTATTCATTCAAAAATCTTACAAGTCAAAACGGTGAAATCATCAGGGTAAGCCCGTTCTTGCTTGAAGGTCTCAATCTCTTTTAATAGTAAGTCATTGAATTTTTGAGCGGGCAATTGCTCATGTTGAAGGGCAAAATCATTCAGTACATTACTATCTAAAAAGTCACCATCCTTATTCGTGACATCCGTTAAGCCATCGGTATAGGCTAAGACGACAGCGGCGCCTTCTATGTGTACTTGCCCTATTTCTATTTCAGGTAGGGTTGCGAAAGAACCTAAGATGGTACATCCTTTATTTAATAAATGCACTTTGTCATTAGACACTAAGACAGGAGGATTATGTCCAGCGTTGATATAGGTCAATTGGCGAGTTTCTGTATTGTACTCCGCTACGAAGAAGGTGATAAATTTTTCCCCATTCGTGATTCTTAGCACCGATTCGTTGAGTTCTTTTATGAACTCATCTAGGGGATATCGCTTTCGAATTAAGCTATGAAAATTGGCTTGGAAATTAGCCATGAGAATAGCTGCTGCTACTCCTTTACCAGAAATATCGGCTATACAGAAAGCAAAATTGGTATCATCGAATTTAATTACATCAAAATAATCACCCCCAACGCCCAAATATGGTTTATAAATACTAGCAAATTCATATCCTTGACAGCAGGGTAATTCGGCAGGAATTAGCATTTTCTGCATTTCGCTACCCAATTCGACTTCCCGTCTTAATCGTTCTTGTTCTAATTGTTTTTTAAATAATCGTTTGTTTTCAATCGCTACCGCCACTATATTAGTAATAGTGGTAATAAATTGAACCTTATTATACATATCCTCCTCTTCATCTAATCCTCCAATAAAAACATATGCTAAGGGAGATTGCTTGTGGATAACTGGAATGACGATATCAAACTGGCTAATTAAGGGATGATCGTACCCACTCACACTTAAAACTTGCTTGAATTGTTCTAGGTGTTCATCAACATCGATATTCAGTAGCGAATCTGGAATATCTATAAATGAGCGATAAGTCCATTTATCATTTTTATTGAAATACAATGCCATCTTCTTTACGCCCATTTCCAAATTCAGGAAGGAAGAGTACATTTTAAATAGACCACTAGAAGAGACATTATTATTAATGGCTTGGGTGAGGCTTAGGAGACGATTGACCTGCAACTTTTTCAAGTTGAGATCTCGCTCCAATGCTTGGTAGGAAATTGGCTGTTTGGAAATGTCAGAAAAAGATACTGTTGGCATAAAGGCAATATGTTTTATATTGGTATATTCACTCGGGGTTGAGATTAATTGTTGATTAAACACCTTTTTTGCATCCAGCTAAATTGGACTTTAGTTATTTGTTTTTGGACTTTGGCAAAATGCACCAAAGGCTGAAGACAACAGACCAAAGTCTAACCGTACAAACATAGATAAAAAAAACCACTCTATATTCATTGCTAGAAAAAAAAATAAAAAAAAGTACGCTTTCATAAAATAAAGTGGAGATAAAAAGCATTTATAGTGATGTAATTTCAATAACAAAAAAGAAAATACTTTCTGCCTATCCGAAAATCTTCTACACTTGTTTACTAATCTGTAATTTTTTTCTCACTGCCTTTGGGGTAGTATTTCCTAATTATTTTCATACACAATTTTGGTAATCAAGACGGAATCTGAATCGCAGATTTCGCTGATTCTTTATTGATTTCGCTGATTAGATTATTTTGATATAATTGATTTTTTCAGATGATACTTGGACGACTTGTTTGAGTGAAATCTGTTAATAATCATCAAAAAATCTCCTGATCTAGCCAGTGGGATCCATTTAAAATCAATGGTATTGAATCGCAGATTTCGCTGATTCTTTATTGATTTCGCTGATTAGATTATTTTGATATAATTGATTTTTTCAGATGATACTTGGACGAATAGCTTGAGTAAAATCTGCCAACAATCATCAAAAATCCTCCTAATCTAATCTGAGAAATCTATTAAAAATCAGCGAAATCTGCGATTCACCATCGCCTATTTTTATTTTAAAATCGCTAAAAACAAAAGCATTTGGTTAAAATCTACATTGTCCCGATTATGGAAACCTTAACCTTTCAAAATAACAGTTATGAGATATTCTCTGTTAGTTTTAGTAGCTTTTGTTTGTTCCCTCAACTTTGCTTTTGCACAAGAAATGGAGGTAGAACCTATTCCTGAAGAAGATATTATGGTTGTTCCTGCGCCTACTGAAGAACTGGTAGCTGAGGAAACGGATATAATAATAGAGGAAGAATCCTCTAAGAACAAGAAAAGAAAAAAACGCAAGAAAAAGAAATCTCCTAAACCCTCCGATCAATTGACATTTGATATTGTGAATTCTGGTAATGCCGATCGAGTAAAAGGCATGAAGAAAAGAGACAGTATCAATTATTACCGAAAGAATGAAGCAGGTGAAACAGCCCTGACCCTTGCCATACAGAAGGAAGATATTCATATGGTAGAGGCGTTGGTGAAGCGTGCTGTTATCAACCAAAAGAACGAAGCGGGCGAGACCCCCTTAACCCTCGCTATCAAAAATGGTAATTTAGATATTATCAATTTGGTGGCTAAGCGCGCCAAGGCTTCTTTGAAAAATGACGATGGAGAAGCCCCCCTCTTTCTAGCTATTGGAATAGGAGATATGTACCTACTGGAGTATTTAATCCATAGAGGTGCAGACGTTAACAGAAAAAGCAATGGCATTACTCCCCTTGCCAGGGCTGCCGAAGAAAATAAACCCCGCACAGTGGCATTCTTAATCGAAAATGAAGCGATTGTGAATAAGCCCAATGATAACGGCGATACCCCCTTATACATTGCAACACGAAATGGTCACGATTTGGTAGCAGGCATTTTGGTTAGTAAAAGTGCCGATCCCATCGGTGATACCAATTGGAAGACCAAAATTGGTACTCCCCTAATACATGTAGCAGCAGAATATGGTAATCCAGAAATTGTTCGCTTATTAGTGAATAATGGAGCAGATGTGGAAACCCTCGACTTCATGGAAAATTCTGCGATTAGTATTGCTGCTTTAAGCGGAAACACCCCCAATATTCGAGCACTAGTACAAGGTAATGCTAACATTAATCATCAGAACCTCCAGGGTGATACCCCTCTAATGTTAGCATCCACCAGCTATCATGACGATATTGTTACCCTCCTTCTAGACAATGGCGCAGATGCTACTATTAGAAATTATATGGGCTATGCAGCTGCCGATTTTTATAGCACGAATGTGATGGATGGACTATTTGCTCAAAAGGGAGCTGAACAACAACTTGAGAAGAAACACACAACTGACGCCGAGAAACCGATTTCCACAAAACAGAAAACTATTAGCAACAACCAATAAGGCGTCGTAGGTCTTTTGCGCTTTGCCTCCGATGATTTTTTCAGAGGCAAAGACGGAAGACCTTTTTTTTAAAAAACTCCCTAAAACTGTACAACCGCTAGCAGGGAAATTCCATCTAACTGATTTAGGTATTGTACATTCTACAATCCCACACTATAACCTGCCAGCGTACCCTCTACCATCGCTTTAATAAGCTGTTAGATTTGATGATCAAATCTAACAGCAGAGCGATGTCTCAAAAAAGAAAAAACTGGTCATAACGTTTGGTTCAAAAAGGCACGACTCAGGGGTGGGTCGTGCCTGTTTTTGTTTATTGGTTTAACTGTTTATTCGTTTAGTAAGTCTGCTAAACGAATAAACAATTAAACACATACACAACAATTTAAAATTGCGTCTGCACATAACTATTCCCAATTAAAGTGAATAGGATAATCAAAGAAGTAATCAATAACCAAAAGCGAATATCTTTTAATAGATGGGTGTTGTCCTCCGATATCATAATTGTCTATAGGTTTTGAAATAAATTAAAATTGATACGTAATGACGAAATAAGCTCGTCCAGATGGTGGAGGTATTGTTTTGTCGTTATAAAAGGGGAGAATATGGACGGATAAAATAAGGAAGGGAAGGAATAGGAGAGTAAAAGGGGAATTATATCATATAAAATCCAAAAAGAATGCCAATACTAAGGATGATCCTAGAATTCATTCGCCAAATTCCAAATAAGGTATAACTTGGAATTTGGCGGTTGAATTTTATACCTATCTAACTCGTCTTTTCTTCAACTTTCTTGTCTGCTGGTTGCTCTTCTTTATCCTCTTTTGACTCTTTGCTCTCTTTTGAGTCCTCTTCTTCTGGTTCAGCTTCTAATTGGTTAAAGATATTATGTTGATCCATGTAATTGAACCATTTAATGATTTTCTTCATATCACTAGCATGGACCTGATCAGGGTCATACTTGGGCATAACGTCTGCAAAGTATTTGTGAAGCGCTTCTTTAGAGGAAGAAGTAGCAGGAGGAGCCAGTGTTCCTTTTTTCTCTAACATTGCCTCGAAGACATCCGATAATTTGATGACCTCTTCTGGGTCTTGGGAATAGATGGTAACAGAGCCAAGCGGGGTGAATTGATGTTTTCTAGACCCTACAAATCGCTTTTTCCCCGTTTCATAATTTTGAACAATTATTCCATTGTCTCTATTGGCTGCAATTTTATGAATTCCGCCAATACCACTTACTGCTACTAATTTATCTAAATTCATTGTTGTTATATTATCTTTTCTTTTAATAGAATACTTTAAAGGGCTGCAAAATTAAGGGAATTACTTGAATAAATTTCCAAAAATCAAATTCCAAATTCTAAATCAAGTAATTCTTACAACTTAAAGAACGGTCAAAAATCGAATTCCAATTGAAGTCCCTCCACATCTCGCTCACTCATCAAATTAGAAACGCCTACTCCCAATAAGCGAATTTTCCCCACTTGGAGGTAATGATCTTCTAAAAGCTGTAAAACCACCGTTTTAAAAATGGCCGCATCTTTTACATCACTACCAAAAGTTTTGCTACGAGTGATGAGTTGGAATTGCGCATTTTTTATTTTCAGGGTAATGGTTCGACCGTAGTTATTGCTTTTTTGCATACTACTAAAAACATCTTCGATGAGCGGAAGCACTTTTTCTTGCAAACGACTAAGTTCTTCAGTATCTTCATTAAACGTAGATTCCGCACTAATAGACTTCCTGATGCGATTGGGATTTACAGGTCGTTCGTCCTTCCCTCGGACGATATTATAATAAAACCTACCTACCTTCCCAAACCGTTTACTAAGGTCTATTTCTGATAGTTGTTTTAAATCTGCCCCTGTAAAAATCCCCATCTCATTCATCCGCTTAGCCGTAACTTTTCCTATTCCAAAAAATGCTTTGATTGGTAAGGTCTCTAAAAAGGGAATCGCTTCTTTTGGAGTAATGACTTTTAAGCCATTGGGTTTATTAATATCCGAGGCTATTTTGGCGAGAAATTTACAATAAGAAATACCAGCAGAGGCGGTCAATTGGGTTTCTTCTAAAATGCGTTGTCGAATTTCCTCTGCTACTAAAGTACCCGAAGGAATTTCCTTTTTATTTTGGGTGACATCTAGGTAGGCTTCATCTAAAGACAAGGGTTCTATTAAGTCGGTATATTCTTTAAAGATAGCCCTAATTTGCTGCGAGACCTCCCGATAGACTTCAAAGCGATGCGGCACAAAAATCAAATCAGGACACATTCGCTTGGCAGTGACACTAGGCATCGCCGACCGCACTCCAAATTTTCTGGACTCATAACTAGCGGCTGCGACCACTCCTCTTCCTCCACTTCCGCCTACGGCGATTGGTTTACCTCTTAGTTCGGGATGGTCTCTTTGCTCTACGGAAGCAAAGAAGGCATCCATGTCTATGTGTATGATTTTTCGGTTGCTCAATTAGCCAACTCAATCCGCAAACCCATCACCGCCCCATCAATCTCAATGGAATCATCACTAGCCACACTATCCGCTAAAGTCAATTGATTAGCCAACACTTCCGTACAGATGTAATCGCTGTATAACTCCACCGCAGGCACGACGGTTGCTTGTTTTTCCAAAGCAATTTGAATGCGGTCTGTTACATTAAAATCTTTGGTTTTTCTAAGATTTTGGATGCGATTCACTAACTCCCTAGCCATACCTTCTGCGCGAAGGTCATCGGTTAAGGATATATCTAGGGCTACGGTTAAGTCGCCGTCATTGGTGACTAACCATCCAGGGATGTCTTCTGCGATGATGTCAAAATCCTCTAAGGTCAATTCATAGGACTCATCGCCGATAGCCAATTGAAAAGAATTGGATTTTTCGATAGCTAAAATATCTTCCTGACC
>CALJIQ010000070.1 GCA_937973995.1 uncultured Saprospiraceae bacterium | reverse complement strand
AATAATGTTCCTGGACAACTAGCTGTTTTTGCATCACAAATAGATGCCCTGACGCGAGAAAGTGAACTGTCAGCAGAAGCTGTTAATATGGGTGGAACATTCTGGGTGACTAAAATTACACCGACCTTTTGTACGTCCTCTCCCATAGAAATCACGGTTACTCCTTTAATACCTCAATTAACAGCAGACCCCCAACAAGGTGTTTGTGCCTTTCCTTTTTCCTTAACGGAACTCGATATACAAGAAACCAATGGCTTTCAAAGTAGAGATGATTTAGACTTATTTTATTATGATAATGCACAGGACGCTTTTGAGGGTACGACCTCTCCTATTGGGCAAATAAGTCGATTTGGTAGGGTGTGGGTGAGGGGCGTAACGATGGATGCCTGCTTTGATACGATCTCTGTAGTCCTAGTAGATGCAGCACCTACTTTTGAAGAACCTACTCTTGGACCGCAATGCAATGAATTTGATTTAAGTGTGATAAATTTAGTTACTGAAAATGGTTTAATTGATGATCAACCACAATTTTTTGAGTCACGGGCATTAGCAGAAAATGGAACCACTCCTTTGCCTTCTACCATTATAACGACCACTGGTCAATATTGGGCGAGAGGGGAGATTGAAGCTGGCTGTTCAGGTGTAGTGCCCGTCAATGTCGTTGTGAATAGCGTAGAAGTACTGGCGCCAACGGAACCAATATCTTACTGCGGAGCGACCTATGATTTTTCTAACTTAAATCTAAGTGGGGCAGATAGTTTTGAATATTACCCTAGTGAAATGGATGCAGAAAACCAGACGAATAGTTTGACTTCGATTAATACTTCTACCACCGTTTGGGCAAGGGGAGAAAATTCAGTATCTGGCTGTGCGGATATAGTGCCGATAGAATTGGTTGCTGCCGATCCTTCCATCAATCCTATTGGGCCTGTTGACGCTTGTGGGAGTCCTTTTGATCTCAGCCAGTTATCGCTTTCGGAAGCGAATAATTTACCTTTATCCTTTACTTACCATAGAACGCCAGAAGATGCGGAATCAGGAGGGAATGCCTTAAATGACGGTCGGATAGATGCCAATGGCATCTTTTATATAAGAGGAGTAACAGAAGGAGCATTGGCTTGTTATGATGTAGCCGAAGTAGAAATAAATTTGATTATTCCAGAGATTCGCCCCATCAGTCCACAAAGATTAGATGATGGTGGGTATGATTTGTCAGATGTTAGAGTATTAGAAGCCAATACCCTTGATCCTTTACAAAATCTCACTTTTTTTTCAGATAGTTTAGAAGCCATAGCTGGCACTTCCCCTTTACCTTCCTCGGTAGTAACAGAAATAGGGACGTATTGGATAAGAGGAGAACTCAGCGGTTGTCCAGTAGTTGTCAGACAAGAGATTTGGGCGGAAAGTATGGCATCCTTGCCCTTACCTACGCTTGTTAATTTTGAATTGTCTTGTACAGGGGATTGTCTAAACATCATGGAAGCCATAGCAAATGATCCATTAGGACAGGCTAACCCAAATTTAGATTTTCAATTTTTTGAGACAGAAGCGGCGGCAGATGATGGCTTTGCAGAAGATGCTTTAACGGATATGCTGATTTGTATGCCGAGGACCATATGGGTTAGAGGAACAGATACTAATGGAGAGTACGGATTAGTTGCAGCAGAAGTGGGAGCAATGGAAATTATTTCAGGTACCCTGCTGAATCAAGGTCAAACTATCTGTGAGGAAAGTGGCGATCCAGCCATGCTGGAATTTGAATTAGTGGGTACTGCACCCTTCCAAATTGCCTATACAGATGGCAATAGAAGTTTTACAGAAACTGC
Source organism: uncultured Saprospiraceae bacterium (assembly GCA_937973995.1). Classification (GTDB taxonomy): domain Bacteria; phylum Bacteroidota; class Bacteroidia; order Chitinophagales; family Saprospiraceae; genus JAFMDF01. Next base: position 7,102 of record CALJIQ010000070.1, on the reverse strand, counting down.
CCCTTCCAATGAGTTTATGCTGGCGGTATCTCCTACCGCTATTACCACTTATACCCTCGAGCAAGTGGTGGATGATAAGGGATGTACAGGATTGGTCAATGGCTCCGCCACGGTTACTTTTTTAGAAAAAATTAAGATTGATAATTTTCTGAAAACTTGTGATGATCTGCAAACGGAATACACCATTTCATTTGATATTACAACTGGAGCAATGCCTATTTCTATAGAAGGTATTACTGGTAATTTAAGTGGTAGTCAATTTATTAGTGATCCTATTCCTGTCAATGAAAATTTTGACTTTATGATCTCTGATAGAAATGGCTGTACCCCATTTCAGGATAATGGAAATCATATTTGTGTTTGTGCTACAGAAGCGGCAGTAATGGATAGAACGACTATCAATGCCTGCTCAAATGCTACGCTAAGGGGAATAGAAACAGAGATTGGTATAATGGATGCCTCAGACGAAAAATTTTATGTAATTCATACTTCTAATACCGATCAATTAGGGGATATACTATTAGTACAAGATAATCCCAATTTTAGTTTTAGTTCTCCCTTAGAAGTAGGAGAAATCTATTATCTATCAGCAGTCATCACAAAAGTAGATGCGCAAGGAGAACCCATTTTAGCATCCAATATAAATCCATGTATCGGGGTAGCTCGTGGTACGCCTATTCGATTTTTTGAACAACCCGAAGTCATGCTAAGCTTGGATAAAGAAATAGCTTGTGCTGGTGAAATGGTGAACCTACAGTTTGAAATGAATGCAGAAGGTCCATTCAATGTAGAGGTGTTTGGAACTGAATTATTGGAATTGACCAATATTCAAAATGGTCATATAGAAACCATTGAAGCAGCTCTTACTACGGACTTTATAGCGGAATATATTGAGTTTAGTGACTTCGAAGATTGTTTCAATACAAATCCAGATAATAATGTGGTATTAGAAGTGGTACCACCAATAGGATTTGAAAATTTGGAAGTAAACTGTGATCCTGATGGAGCAGCATTCGTGGTATCTTTTACCATAACAGGCGGGGATGAAAGTTCTTATCAAGTTGATGGGACCTCAGATGGGGAACTTACAGGTTCCGTTTTTACAAGTGAACCCACCTTAAATAGAAGTAATTTTCGATTTGATATATCTGATGGCAATGATTGCGAACCTGTCATTGTACAAGAGTTCGGAGAATGTCTTTGCACCGCAGACATTACTGCCAATATTTCAAAGCTACAAGATATTAGTTGTCCAGATGCCAGCGACGGAGCTGTAGAAGTAATTGCGGAGAATGGTTTGCCTCCTTACTCTTTCCGTTGGCAAGACGGTTCGGATAATGAGCAGTTATTCAATTTGTCAGAAGGGATAATTTATGTGAGCATGACAGATGCCAATGCCTGCGAGGTAATTGATTCTTTTTTGTTAGAAGGGCCTACCCCTATAGAACCTGAGATCATTTTGAATGCTCCTAGCTGTTTCGGGGATGAAAATGGTAGTATCATTATTAGGAGTGTAAATGGAGGTAGCAGACCATTTGATTTCTTCTTTAATAGCTCTATGCCTACGAATACCCAACTATATGGTAATTTGCTCGGAGGGGATTACCCAATAAAAATTGTGGATAGTAATGGTTGTGAATATGAGGAGATTTTGAATTTAGAAGATCCAGATCCATTAACGGTTTCCCTTTTGAATAATCCTAAAAATTTAAACTTGGGAGATAGTATTGAAATAGATACCCGCGTTAGTCAACCTGTTGCTTCTTTCGTTTGGGAATCTAATACTGCTTTGTCTTGTACGGATTGTTTAAATCCCATTTCTAAGCCAAGTGATACGGGCATTTATTCGATCACCGTTACCAATGACTCCGGTTGTACTGCTAGTGATGAATTGGTCGTACAGGTTTTAAATGATAAAAGTTTTTATGCCCCTAATGTGTTTTCTCCAAATGGGGATGGCATCAATGATACTTTTGGTGTTTTTGGAGGGGTGCAAGTAGCCAGTATTAATTCGTTGAAAATATTTAATCGTTGGGGAGCCATGCTCTATAATCAGTCTAATTTTGGAACTTCTGTTCCACTAGAGGAAGGTTGGGATGGCTCAGAAACGAATGGCAGACAAGCGCCTCCGGGCATTTATATATATGTTATCGAAATTACCTATTTAGATGGAACGGCTGAATTTTTCACAGGGGATGTGGCTTTGATGAGGTAGATTTTAGTCATTGGTCATTAGTCATTGGTCAACTGTTGACTATTGACCAATGACCAATTCCTTTCACCGCTTCTCAATCCAAATAGAGAAGTTTTCAATGGCATCTCCGCCGTCTTTTGTCGTACCACAGATGCTGCCATTTTCTCCCCAAACCCATTCTTCTTCTCCTCTCAATTTGGCCTTGTAAATAACGGAATAGTCAGCGGCTAAATCGCCCGTCAATTCAATAGCGAAACCAATTAATTTTCTTCGTCGATCTTTGGTGCCACTGTAATTGCTGGAAGTAAACCATTTGGTACTTCCTTTTTTATTAATAATGGTTTTATATCGAAGGCCTAGATTAGGTGTGTAAGGAGTTAAGCCTAAGCTAAATCCACAAAAACGACTGTTCTCTTTCAACGGTACAGAAGGTGCGCCGTTTGCGATAGCTATATCCTTATTTTTTGAGAATTGGCTAACGCCATTTAGGGTGAAATTCACTACCTCCGCTTCATTGGCTTTTAAAGCATTTGCTACGGCTGTTTGAGCATTTATTTTGCCGTACCCATAATACGGACTATGACCATTGGCATCATAATCTCCATTAATGGTATCAATCTTATCGCAAGAATGTTTGATGATTTCTTTTACCTCTTCCCAAGTTAAATTCTCATTAGCAGAGAGCATTAGCGCAATAACTCCAGCAACCCCGGGACAGGCACTAGACGTACCTCCAAACTGCGCATAATACTTGCCTTCCGAATCGCCGTATTCTTTAGCACCAGGATTTTCGCCAAATTGCCCAAGTCTATCTGTGGTCCAAATTCCAGGTGTTAAGGGCTTAGGATGTGGAATATGGGAGGCATACACATCATTACTTGGAAAACAACACCAAATAGCATTGCCATAGTCGCTGTAATAACTTCTGGTTCCTCGATCATTGGAGGCAGCTACTGCTATTACTTGATGGTGACTAGCGTATCCATCCAAATCTACAATTTCATTTCCATTACCTGCTGCCCATACGATGACACAGCCCTTCCCATTTCGCCCTTCTTGTACGGCATAATCCAAAGCCAGTCGAGTACTATCCGGTAAGTCGAATGGGATAAAATGGAGTGGGGCTTCTGAATCCCACCAAGGTCCATCCGCTGGTCCCCAACTACAGGAAATAATATCCGCCCCTTTGTCGGTTGCCCATTGTAGGGCTTTGGCTTCCGCTAAGGAACCCAATCCACCAGAACGGATAGGCATCAAGCGAGCAGCAGGAGCTACACCTGAGGCTTTGAAATTTCCACTAGCACAAGCAACTCCTGCACAGCCTGTTCCGTGATTTTCTTCAAATCGTTTAGGGCTACCGTCATCTACATTGATAACTGTATCTCTTGGAAAAACTACTTTTCCTGGTTGATTAAATTCTTCATGTTGGACATCCACTCCATCATCAATCACGGCGATAGTGATATCCTCCCCTTTGTTATAAGACCAAGCTGCTTCTAAATGGACGTGCTGATCGATTCGATTGCCATTGACGGTAACTGGCTTTAAATGCCATTGTCGTGAAAAAATGGCTTTACTCTTTTTCTTTCTTACCAATTCAGGATGGCAGTATTCCACTTCCTTCTTTTTTAGTAGGGTCTCTGCAATTTTAAAAACATCTAAACCAGTACCCTTTGGAGCTACTGCAAAAAAAGCATTCTTGGCAAAACCCAAAGTTTCTCGAATTTTTAAATCACAAGATTTAATGATTTCCTTACAGGTTGCCTTGCTGACGTGATCTTGAAATTTAATAAAAAAGTTTTCTGTATAGACTACAGGTTCTCCTGACCGTCGGTCTTTTAATACCCTGCCTGCAAATTTGACAGAAGCCTCCTGTTTTAAGGTTTTTCGTACGGTATTCCTCAGACCCATTGCACTTCGCTTGCCTTTGTTGATACATTTATAAATCGTCACATTGGCTTCAGGAAAGCATACGACAGGTATCATGTTGGAAACCAATGATCTTGAATTTTCGGATATTTCGGATTCTTTACTTTTTAAATCTATTGGCTCTTTTGTGCGTACTACTACCAAATCTTGGGCTTCCACCAAGTCATAGCTTTTTCCTTTGTTACCGCCGTATTTATATTGATACATAGTAATTATTAGTTTTATTGGGAATATTTAAAAATAGACTGGTACTTGCTCAATGTTGAATTTTGAATGATTGAATTTAGAATGATATGGGACGCAATAGGACGAAAAATATAAGGTTTAAGGCGAACCTCCATTCAAAATTCAAAATTCTTCCTTCAAAATTGAGTAGCACATAGATAGTATATTTTTTTAAATTCTCCCAAATAACCAGAAAGTTGAGACTCACTTGAATGCGAAACGGGCAGGATAAAGTTATAATGTACAAAATTGACCAGTCCACCTTCAAATGAAGGCATGACTCTTTTGCCAAGAGGCAAAAGCCAGCACGAATTATCAACAACCAAATAAAATCTATTTTTGCGCCCAATGAATTGGCAACGATACATTCCCATATTACAGTGGTTCCCCAATTATGATAAACGCTATTTATCAACAGATATTCTAGCAGGATTAACGGTTGGGGTGATGGTGATTCCGCAAGGGATGGCGTATGGGATGTTGGCGGGTTTGCCACCCCTATATGGCTTGTACGCCACTTTGATTCCCATGGTCGTGTATGCGGTATTGGGTACCTCTAGACAATTAGTGGTCGGACCGACGGCTATGGTTTGTTTATTAATAGCTTCAGGTCTTAGTGGTTTGGCTGCTACTGGTACACCAGAATATATCGGATGGGTGCTATTATTATCCTTGCTAGTAGGTTGCTTTCAATTTGCGTTTGGCGTATTTCGATTGGGTTTCTTTGTCAATTTTCTCTCCCATCCTGTTCTAAGTGGTTTTCTTTCTGCGGCGGCTATTGTTATTATTTGTAGTCAATTAAAAAATCTGACAGGAGCCATTTATCAGGATACTTCCCATAATGTTATTGGTCAATTGTATGAGTTTTTGCAACATGTTTCAACGGTTGATATGCCCACTTTAGGATTAGGGTTAGGAGGCGTTTTTTTGATACTGTTTCTAAAGTGGCTCAAAAAATCATTTCCAGGTCCGCTACTTTTATTAATAGTAAGTATCCTCCTTTTATTCCTATACCATTCTTCGTTTCCTAGTATTGCCATTGTCGGTGTAGTGCCAAGTGGATTTCCTAGTTTTCAATTGCCTGATTTGCAAATCGCTTCTATTCAAAAAATATTACCGACCATTTTCACTATTTCCTTAATAGGAATTTTGGAGTCTATTGCGATTGCCAAGCTCGTTCAAAATAAACACAAGGATTATGAATTACTCCCCAATCAAGAATTAAGAGCGATCGGTATGGCGAATATAGTGGGTTCTTTTTTTCAGGCTTTTCCTGCCGCAGGTAGTGTTTCTCGGACGGCTGTGAATGATGAATTTGGTGCAAAATCTGGAATTGCATCACTAGTAGCCGCCGTAGTCGTTGGCTTGACTTTATTATTTTTTACGCCGCTTTTTTATTACTTACCCAAGACGATCTTAGCGGCCATTATTATTGTTGCTGTGTTGAGATTGATAGATTTGAAAGAAGCGAAATTTCTATGGCGCAGTGATCGGAGAGATTTTGGGATGTTACTAGTCACTTTTTTAGCGACTTTATTTATTGGTATTGAGGAAGGCATTTTGCTAGGTATATTTATTTCTTTGCTGATGGTTTTATATAAAACGACTCGCCCGCACATTACTTTTTTAGGAAGGATCCCAGATACAGAACATTATAAAAACATAGAAAACGCAAAGGAATTGATTAAGCGGAAAGATGTCCTAATTATACGCCCAGATGCCCCTTTGTACTATGCTAATATTGAACATTTCAAAGGTCAACTACAAAATGCTATGAGTAAACAACAAGCCCATTTACGGTTGTTTATATTAAACACAGACTGTATTACAGAACTAGATTCGAGTGCTAGTCATTACCTTAGAGAATTATTTGCTCAATGTCGTAAGGAGGAAATTAGTGTTTACTTAACCGGAGTTTCTGAAGAGGTTTACGCACAATTAAAAAAAGCAGAAGTATTGCCTTTATTGGGGGGGAATTTTATTTTTCAAAGTGAACAGAATGCGGTTGATTACTTTGATAAGCAAATGCTGAAAAGAGCTATCAGAGAGGGATTAACTTCCAATTAACTTTTAAAATAAGTATATTGCCTACTTCCAAATAGGAATTCCTAAAGACTACACAATATGAAAATTCTTAAAAAGAAACGCCTACGACTCCTTCCCCTATTATTTTTTGCTTCTATCCTAACTTTTACAGGAACGACCTTTACTGCTTGTAGTCCAAAAACAGGTTGTAAAATCAATGAAGGTGGGGCGAAGACCAACCGTCAAGGGGAGTTGTCCCGTAGAAAAGGAAAAACGAATTTATTGCCTAAAAAATATCGGAAAAAGAATAAGCGATGATGGGGTTCATTGTTCTATTGATACATTGACAATAGGACAATAGGACAATAGAACAATAGAACAATAGGACAATAGGACAATAGAACAATAGGAAGTACTTTGACAGAAAGGACGAAATCCCGTCCGATGGCTAACGCCGTCGGATGGGAAGGCTCATCGGACGGCGCAGCCATCCGACGAGTTATTCGACTCGTTTTATTTATTGTGTCTAACTACTGACAATAGGACAATGGAACAATAGGAAGTACTTTGACAGAAAGGACGAAATCCCGACCGATGGCTAACGCCGTCGGATGGGAAGGCTCATCGGACGGCGCAGCCATCCGACGAGTTATTCGACTCGTTTTATTTATTGTGTCTAACTACTGACAATAGGACAATGGAACAATAGGAAGTACTTTGACAGAAAGG
>CALJIQ010000069.1 GCA_937973995.1 uncultured Saprospiraceae bacterium | reverse complement strand
CGTAATCATTCCAGCGACAGCCCCTTGCATATTCATTCGTTTATAAAAAATACCTAAAATGATAGCTGGGAAAAACGAGGCGGCAGCTAAGCCGAATGCCCAAGCGACTACTTGGGCGACAAAGCCAGGTGGATTGATTCCAAAATATCCCGCTATTACAACAGCAACACCAATAGTCACTCTAGCAGCGGTTAATTCTCCCTTTTCAGAAATTTCTGGCATTAGCCACTTCTTTAAAATATCATGAGAGATGGAAGTTGAAATAACTAATAATAATCCCGCAGCAGTGGAAAGCGCAGAGGCTAAGCCACCTGCTACTACTAAAGCAATCACCCAAGCAGGCAGTTTAGCAATCTCAGGATTAGCTAACACCATGATGTCATTATCCACTGTCAATTCATTGCCTTTCCATCCGGCAGGGGCAGCTTTCGCTATGACAAAATCTTGATTTTTATCGTTATAATATTGAATCTTCCCATCTCCATTTTTATCCTCAAATTTTAATAAACCTGTTTGTTGCCACTTCCCAAACCAAGCGGGCATAGAAGAAATGGGTTGATTGTTAACCGTATTTAATAAGTTAGTTCTAGCGAAGGCAGCAATAGCCGGAGCAGTCGTATAAAGTAATGCGATAAAGACTAAAGCATAGCCCGCTGATTTTCTAGCATCCGCCACTTTGGGGACGGTAAAAAATCGGACAATCACATGCGGCAGACCTGCTGTCCCTAACATTAAAGCTGCCGTTACAAAAAACAAATTGACTTTGCCGGTGTTGTTGGTCGTATATTCTGCGAAGCCTAAATCTGTGGAAAGCATATCTAGTTTTTCCAATAAATAAGTACCATCCGATAAAGTACTGCCCAAACCTATTTGTGGAATGGGATGGCCCACCATTAAAATAGAAATAAAAATGGCAGGTACTAAGTAGGCAACAATCAATACACAGTATTGCGCAACTTGGGTATAGGTAATCCCCTTCATTCCTCCTAGCACTGCATAGAACATGACGATTACAATTCCTATGATTACGCCTGTGGAGAAATCTACTTCCAAAAATCTTGAAAAGGCAACGCCCACCCCTTTCATCTGTCCTACTACATAAGTGAAGGAGACGAACAAAGCACATATAGCTGCCACCAAACGAGCGGTCTGGGAATAATAGCGTTCCCCTATAAAATCAGGAACCGTAAATTTTCCAAACTTTCGAAGGTAGGGGGCTAATAGCAAGGCAAGCAATACATAGCCACCCGTCCATCCCATCAAATACTGCGCTCCTTGATACCCCATAAAAGAAATCAAGCCCGCCATAGATAAAAAGGAAGCTGCCGACATCCAATCTGCAGCTGTTGCCAAGCCATTCACGATGGGATGAATTCCCCCTCCTGCCACATAAAATTCAGAAGTAGAACCAGCCCTAGACCAAATCGCTACCCCCATATACAAGGCAAAGGTGAATCCTACGATAATAAAAGTCCACGTTTGAACATCCATGTTTAAAATGGTTTTATGGTGTTTTGGTGTTTTGGTACTGAGATCGGCAGGAAGCCATACCACCATAATACCAAAAAACCACAACACCTATTTTTTCTCACTCCTCATGCACATCATATTCCCGATCTAATTTATTCATTCGATTGACATAGACAAAAATTAAAATCACGAATGCATAGATCGAGCCTTGTTGAGCGAACCAAAAGCCTAGTTTATATCCGCCAATTTGAAATTGATTCAATTGATCGGCAAATAGAATACCAAAACCATAAGACACAAGAAACCAGAAGACTAATAAAATGCCTAGTAAGCGTAGATTTTTTTTCCAATAATCTTGCAAATTTTTTTGAGCCATATTCTGATTATTTGAATGATTCTCACTCCATCAAAAGTCCTAAAGGTAAGAAACTTTGACACTTTTGCTACTATTTTTCAAAAGGGTTGTTCTGATCGCATTTTTTTAAAAAAGTAGGATAGAATGATAGGCAGGCAACTTGGAATTAGTACTTTCACTTTTATTTTCTAACCATAAAAGAAGTATCATGGCTCACTTAGAAGTATTAATCGGCGCACTAGCTGCATTTATGTTAGGTTTCCTTTGGTACACCGCCTTATTTGGTAAAGAATGGCAAAGACTTACAGGTGTTACAGATGAACAAGCGCAATCTGGTATGGCAATAACCCACGGACTTGCTTTCTTGATGATGTGTGTTCTTTCCTTTGGTATTAATTTCATAATAAATATGCATCAGCCAGAAGAGCAGACCTTTGTTCATGGAGGATTTCATGGACTTTTGATTGGATTGATGTACTGTGTTCCTGCAATGACGATCAATTATCTATATCAGAAAAAACCATTAAAATTATTTTTAATAGATGGGGCATATCTAGCTTTGTTCTGTGCCTTGTCTGGTGGAGTAATGGCGGTATTGAATTTAGGTGGAGGGGCATAGTCCGTTTGCCAGAAAGACTACTCACCTAGACGTTGACTTGGTTGCGCTTATCGGTCAACGTCTAGGAATTGAAATTCACCCAACTATTTTTGTTTTGTTGGATATTGGAGTACCTTGGAGTTGAGTCCATTCTAAAAAGTCAAAGTTGAACGCAGAGACGCGGAGTTTTTAGATGTATAAAATATTAATTCTTTAGACATCACGCTATGTGATGTAAATGCCTATTACATAGAGCCCTAAGTTTTGCGCAAATTTGGCAAAAGTTTGCTCGGCGGCTAAAGTCGCCTCGCAATAGGGTTTCTTTAGCGGCAGCGATTTAAAAAGCGTTTTTTCAAAAACGCTTTTTAA
>CALJIQ010000068.1 GCA_937973995.1 uncultured Saprospiraceae bacterium | reverse complement strand
GCCTCAGTTGCCCCTTTACAAACCCTTGTGCAAATCAGATTGGCTCGATGCCAATCTGATTTGCGGATTGTAGTGTTTCACGTGATTTGTCAAAGAATCAATTTTAATAAAGCTATCTAACTACTTTGGAGGACACTTAGTTCCCAGATTTTGTCCCTTTTTCAAAAAGATAAACCAATAATAATAACAAAGGTATGAGAGCAATAAACATCCAGATAGCAGGAAAGAGAGAAGAAGTATTTTTTGGTAAGTGGATAGATTCACCAGTTAAGGTAAAAGCCGCCCAAAAGAAAGGGTTAGGGTCATCGGCAGACTGGATGTATTCTAACTTGGCTTTGCGCAAAGCAGTACCTACGGAATGCCCTTCGTTTAAATACTTATAAAAAGAATTGATGACTTCTTTGGTAGTGGCATCATTAATACTCCACAAAGTAGTGACAATGCTTTTGGCACCTGCATAGATAAATGCCCTTGCCAAGCTAACAATTCCTTCTCCTTTCAACAATTCACCCGTCCCTGTTTCGCAAGCACTTAAAACGACTAAGCTGGCATTCAATGGCAAGTGGTATATATCTTTGGCATATAATACCCGTTCAAGTGTATCAGGTTGAGCAGCAAAAGCTAAGTAGGAATAGTCGCCTCTATCCGCATCCGCTTTGGCGTGGGTTGCTAAATGTAGCACATCGAAATCACTAGCCAACTGGATAAAATTTGTTTTACTAGCGTCTGTATCAATATAAATTTCCGCTTCTGGAATAAAGCCTTTAATTTGTTCTACTTCTTTGGTGTTATGAGAGAGAGGAGCTAAATTCAACTCATTAGGAAAAGTAAAGGTCGGGGCAAATGCCAATAGTTTTTTAGAAGAAATTTGCCGCTTCTTATTACTTCGTTCATTATACAACAAAGTAGCGGAACTAGCATAGTTGATTTCATACTGTTGAATGAGGTATTCAATATCTCGCAAGCGATGTAATGCGCCTTCAGGCAGTTGCGTAACTAATGCATCAAAGGGAACATAGTGAAGTACTTGGCTATTAATAACGGTCAAATATTCAGGAAGATTATCGGCAATGGGTTCTATCAGTTTCTGATATAAAAAATGGGCTGCCCGTAGATATTGTATGAGCAAAAACCGATAGCCTTCTTCCGACTGGATATTAAAATCTCTATAATAATAGGTAATTCCTTCTCGTAATAATTTCACTTCCTCCACTAAAGAATCTACCACTATGGCAGTCAGTGTAGCTGATTGCGCTTGAATGAGAAAAGTATAGACCGTTGTATCGCTAACAAAATATTCTATCAGGGCTTCATCTGGAGAAAGTTGTTCTTGTAGTTTGTCAATAGAAATAATTTCATCCTTATATTTCTGTTGATAATAATTAGGATAATCTTCTTCTAACTGTTGAATCAATGCTAGGTAAGCCTGCTTTTGTTCAAATAGTATATTATTCAAAGATTCTACCTTTTCTTTGCTAGTATTTTTTTTCTTTTCATAGTAGGCAATACTCACTTTCAATTGATACTCTTTTTCCAATAAGCTATCAGGAATACCAGCAATAGTAGCTGCTTTTTGGTTCAGTTGTTCTTCCAAAATCAAACTACTCCTACTTTGCTCAGAATAGCGAAATGCTTTTTCTAAATACTGATGTTCCTCTGTTTGTTGATACAGTTGAAAAGTGGCAGCCAAGCCAATATCAAACGTCTCATAAGCTAATTCACTTAATTTTCTTTTAGAATATTCCTCCTGGATTTGTTGTCTTCGCTGAAGGATAGTAGTAATTGCCAAATCTACTGTCTCTACAATTTCGAGTAGATCAGACTGCGTAGCAAGTGAATTGGATTTCTTTAATAATGTGTTGGCTTTTGCATTGAGCAGATTTAAGGTTTCAATAGGAGATTGGATATACATTCCATCAGCTTGTCCCTCTACCTGAAGTAACTGCAAGGCTTTTTCATATTGTTGCAAGGCCTCTTCTAACCGACCCTGTTCTTGATAAATGTCTCCGATGCTGGTGATATAAGTGGCTAGTTTGCTATTGTTATTTTGAATGGCGATCGCCTGTTCATACTTACTGATGGCCTTTCCATACTGCTCTTCTTCTCCTAAACAATTCCCGATGTTATAATAGATGGCAGCGTTTTGAATCGTGCTTGTTCCATATAATTGCTCAAAAATATTTCCACTACGTTCGTAGGCTTGAATGGCTGCTGGATATTTTTTTTGCTGTCGCAAACAGGTGCCTATATTATTCCAAGTACTAGCAATTCGATGATAATTTTCTTGGGTCTCGTAAATAGAAAGTGCCTGCTGATAATTCTTTAAAGCTTCTTCAAAATTTAATTGTTCTACTTGAATTAAACCAATATTATTATAGGTGGCTGCAATAAAAGGATGTTGCCTTCCACGGGAATTACTCAATAAATGAATGTTCTTTTCATAAAACGACATGGCTTGGCTATAGTCTCCTAAATTTTTATGCGCATTTGCCAAATTGTTATATACTGTAATGAGATTAACACTCTCCAAACCGAAAGTATTTTTTTGTATAGCTAGGGCTAATTCAAATTGCTCTAAAGCACTTTGATGATTTCCAAACTTAGAATAACTTGCCCCCAATCCCAAGTAGCTAGTCGCCATATCTGGATGCGCTTGCATCTCATTCGCTTCATAGATTTGAATACTTTGAGAAAAGAAATCAATTGCACCTTCTAACTCATCCATTTGCTCATAACACTGTCCTAAATTGTTAGTGCTTTGCGCCACCTTTGGGTGTTGTTCTCCCAATTTTGTTTTTCGAATATTTAAGGACTTTGTAAAATATTCAATGGCTTCTTCAAAGTGACCAGCATAACGATAACAAGAGCCTAAATTATTATAGTTAGAAGCAATATCGAGATGATTTTCCTCCAAGATATTTTCCCTAATTCGAAGGGATTGTTCATAGTACGATCTCGCCGTATTCAGATCTCTCCTGTCAAAAGCGCAGTTGCCCAAATTATTATAGCTATTGGCTACCTTAAAATGTTGTTCTCCTAATAATTCGATACGAGTTGCTAAAGCTTCAGAGAAAAAATCTTCTGCTGTTGTTAATTCGCCTTTTCGCCAATAGCAAAGCCCAAGATCATTATTTGCCTGTGCTACCTCTATATGAATCTTTCCATAAGTTTGAAAGGCTTTATTTTTTGAAATTAGATAAGACTCAATCGCTCGATCATATTCCCCTAATTCTCTAAAGGCATCTCCTTGAATGGAATAGGCTTGGATAAATTCATCCGCCGACAAGGTGGCCGTATTGGCTTCCTCAATGATAAGAATTGCTTGCTCATATTGGAGACTATCTAATGCAGTTTGTGCGGTAGTTATCAATTTGCTTTGAGCGAGTAGATCAAATGGAAAACTACTAACCATCAAAATGAGTAAGAAAATAGATTTAATATTTATAGGATAGCGATTCAAATTATTAATTATTGATTATTCAGAGCACTCTGACTCCTAGATTAAAAGTAAAGGTAAGTAGAAGTAATAAGTACTCAACATGGAATGGCAAATTTTGAATATGGAATAGGTGAATAGCACATGTCCTGCTTAGAAATCCGTTTTATCCGTCTCATCCGTTGAATCCGTGTTCCCATCCTGCCCTATTGGAGTCTTGGGTACGCAATCCGTTATGATCAGCAAAATTCAACATTGATAGGAAACATGAATTGGGTACAAACCCTTGGTTTCTAACACATTTAAGGGTAGTTTTTGCTTATAAAAGCAAGAATTAAGATTGTTGTAGTACCCTTTTCAGGTTACTATTTGTCTAATTATTGACAAATATTACTTTATAAGAATTGATGTTTATTTATCGTTATTGAATAAATTGTAGTTTCTAGATTAGAAATAAAGAACAACGACTTGAGAAAATAGAGGAACTCTAGGTTGAAATCTCTATGTTTTTAACAAATCGGTTGCTGTTCTCTGTTCTGAAAAGCGATCAGATCATGAAAAGAAATTCTACCTTCACTTACATTAACTATATTTTAACCTTTTGCTTTTTGCTCTCCTCTATTCCCTTTCTTCAAGGGCAATTTGGTGGAACAGACTGGAGTAATACTTTGGGTGGAAATGGCAACGAAACCATTGAAGATGTACTGGAGTTATCCAATAATCAAATTGTTTCTGTTGGCAAAACGACTGCGGGTGATAAAGGCGGAATAGATGGCTTAGTCGTAATCTCTGATTTTTTCTCTGGACAAACGCTCCAAAAAATCTTTCTGGGTGGTCAAAAAGAAGATGTTATTCAAAAAGTAGTGCAGCACTGGGATGGTTCTTTGGTACTAGCAGGATATACTTCTTCTAAAGGAAAGTACTCCCAAGAGGCATGGCTCATCAATATAACTACGGATGGGACAGTGCTTTGGGAAAAAACTTATGGTTCTACTAAAAGGGATAATTTTTCAGCTATTGGTATTAACAAAGCAGGACAAATTGTTGCTGCTGGCAAAAATGGATCTAAGAAAGGAAAAGCTTGGTTAACCCTACTGGACAAAGGAGAAATAAAAGGAGAGTACTTATTGGGAAAAGGAGAATTCGATAACGTGAGTGATTTAATAATTACTGCACAAGATAAATTAATCCTTACAGGCACTACTTCAAAAGGAAATGGTCAAAGGGCTGGGGATATATGGTTAGTTCAGGCCAATTTTGATGGGGCAGTAGAATGGCAGCGTACCTATGGCGGTAATAATTGGGAAGAAGGATTAGCATTGACGCAAACCAATGACGGCGGATACGCCTTAGCAGGCCTGACTAAATCAAAAGGTGCAGGAGAAACAGATATGTGGATCGTAAAAACGAATCCACAAGGCGATCTAGTTTGGGATCAAACGTATGGTGGCGGAGATGAAGATATAGCACATGATATTATACAAACCTATGATGGCGGTTTTGCTATGGTGGGCATAACAAAATCTCATTCTCCTGGTGCTCGTCGATATAATATGTCTCTCATTAAAACAGCGATAGATGGCAGTGTAGAATGGGAAAAAGATTTTGGAGGGAATAGAGAGGACTTAGGAAATTGCCTAGCTCAATTGCATGACGGAAGTATCATTATTGGTGGAAGTACCTCTTCTAGTAATAATAAAAATGAGGCGTGGTTGCTAAAGACCTTACCTAATAAAGAAGACATTTATGTACTTGCGAATGCTGCAAATAATAATAGTCTACTTATCTCCAATGTAAAAGATATAGCTTCCTTAAGAGGGAACGATCAAGATTACTTAACGTTTGACATCACCAACAAAAGCAACCTTTCTTTAGTGAATATTTTTGCAGAAGTAAGTCCTCTATTACAAGTGGTAGGGATCAACTTTCAAGAAAAAGTGATGATTGGTACTTTGATGCCTCGACAAACAAAACAAGTGCATATTCCTATTTCTGGAGGCGAGCAACTCCAAGAAGGGATGAGTAATCTTCAAATAAATATTTTGTCATCTAATAGGCTAGTTGCCAGTACAAATGCAAACGTTTTCAGCAAGCAGGTACTCCCTGCTGCATTGGCTTTTGGTGGACATTATTTTAATACTAATACCACTAGATCGAGTGGAAGTTACAAAGCTAATTTAGAATTAAACATCCAAAATTTTGGAGAAAAAACAGCTCAGAAGATTCAGGGTAGATTTATAGCTCCTACTGGTGTGAAATCTATTTCTGAGCCAAGTTTCACCATTGAATATTTAAGACCTAATAGTACCCATATTGCTGTTTTTGATTTCATTGTGGATCAAGGTTTAAATTATCCTGACGGAAAAATACCTGTTGAATGTATCATCAATGAACAAGGTTCTATTGATACCATTAGAGGAACTTTCACTCTTAATATTAATAGACCTTCTGAGCTAACAAGTGGAGCGCGCTCTCCTAGAAGTAGCAAAGACCTCATTTGGTTATCCCCAAATCCAGATGAACAAGGATCAAGAATTATTACCGACAAAGATTTCGTAGATATTAAAATCAAAGCGGTATCCAATAATAAATTAAAGGCGGATGACTTTACCATCTATTTGAATAATTCTGCTCAAGATGGTTCCAAAATTGATCCTCCTTCATTGAGTCCTCCAAATCGAAAAGGGGCTTCTTATACCCAAACTTTTGATAGCCAAATCCAACTAAAATTGGGTAAAAATATTATTGAAGTAGAGGTGTATGATGAAGAAGGAAATGTAAAAACGATTCCTATTGAAATCACCTATGCACCAGAGCGACCTAATCTACATATCTTGGCGATCGGTCCTACTCATGAAGACTTAAAATACACGGGTGCAGACGCAAAAGATTTTGCTAATGCATTTGCTAATCAAGAAAATAAATTATTCAATAAAGTCTTTATCAAGTCCTTATCTGAGAAAGAGACCACCAATAAAGATGATATCCAAAAGGCTTTATTAGATCTTCAATTTAATTATGAAGTTAGTTCAGAAGGAGCTATTACGGATAAAGATTTACTAATTGTTTTTATTTCTTCTCATGCTAAGCGGGATGGACGAAATTTTTTGATTTTGCCTAGTGATTATTCTCCAAAGTATGAAGCTATTTATTCTTTGGATTATGAGCGAGACATTGTCCATTATTTAAAAAACATCAATTGCAAAAAACTAATGTTTATTGATGCTTGTAATAGTGGTGCTGCCTACGCATCCGTTTCTGGCACAAAATCCGTCACCGACGACGGTTTAGCCAAAGCTATTAATCAGATCAATAGCACGTTATCTGGAATGAGTACTTTTACTTCTTGTCGAAAAAGAGAAAAGTCTTATGAAGATGAAAAATGGCAAAATGGAGCGTTTACAGAAGCGATCTTAGAAGCACTGCAAAATCAATCCTTTGCTGATAAAAAAGGAAAAAATTATCTTGCAGATACAGATAAAGATGGTATTCTTACCATTGGAGAATTAAAGACGTTTTTAGCGAATAGAGTACCTTACTTGGTGAAAAATCAGAAAAAGGAGGCACCTACTTCTCAAGTTCCTTTAATGACTAATAATGAATTAGGAGATGATTTTCCATTGTTTGTATTGGAGCGGTGAGTGGGATGCGAGGTTCTACACTATGTAAAAAATTAATAATCAATAACCAATAATTAGTAATCAATATTCCTAATAGTATGTCCTAAGTCAGTCAAACCCAAATTTGGAGGTGCAATTTTGAAAAAAAAATGTGAAATTTGGACTTATATGGGTATATTGTGTTGTGTCATCCAATCGTTTTCCTAATATATAGCCCTATTAAGAAGCAGCTTCTTACTACAATAGCCCTTTAAATTACTGCGAATAGTCAGTAATAACCACATCAAAGACTTCTTGTGCTTCATTGCCAACTGCCCATTCAGTTCACATACCGTTTACTCTAATTCTACAAGCGATAATAGTGTCTATTGAAGAAAATTGTTTATATTTATTTTATCACTTGACTTTGATGATGAAACGACTTACTGTCCTTATCCACCTTTTATGTTTTGGGCTATTTAGTGCCTTTGCTGATTCGCCTTATTTCAAAATAAGTGTGCAAGAATCCAAAGTAGAAGCTTGCCCTTGCAATTGCAATAAGGATAATGACTTACAAGTATTAAAAGACCTCTATAACAATAATGGAGGTGCGAACTGGATTTTTCCTGCCAATGCTGTCTATCACGATTTATTAGATAATGGTCAATTCAAAACTGTTCCCAATGCGGGGGCTTCGTGGAATATCAATGCCCCCAATGCAAAAAATAAAATGGGAGAATGGCACGGCGTTGTTACGAACCAATTTGGCTGCGTTACAGATTTAATTCTTTGGACAGGACCTTATAATGTAAATAATCCTTTCAATTTTGCTCCATTAGGAATAGGCCTAACGGGTAGTCTTCCCGAAAGTATCGGGCAATTATGTGCGTTGGAGCGATTGATGATCCCCCATAATAATTTGACGAATTCCATTCCATCTTCCATCGAAGATTTATGTAGTTTGGAAGTATTATTATTGCATAATAATGATATGAGTGGTCCGCTTCCTAGCCAAATAGGATCCCTAGATAATCTATTACATTTAGGACTGCACTACAATGATTTTTCAGGTCCACTTCCATCTAGTATTACTAATTTGGACCAACTAGTAATTCTCCATTTAAAAGACAATAATTTATCAGGTTCTATTCCTACTAACATAGGTGATTTAGGGAATATTTTATTGATGGATCTATCTGATAATTGCCTAGAAGGAACGGTACCATCTAGTATAGCTAGTGTAGGTAGTACTAGTTTAAATGGCGGAGCTTTTTTGGGAAGAGTGTTTGCCATATGGCTACAAAACAATAAGTTAGATAGTCTTCCCAATATTAGTAATATACAGATTGCTAGTGATGGAATATTAAACGTTAGTGGTAATCATCTAACCTTCGATGATATTCTTCCTAATATCAATGTACTAACGAAATACGATAATCAAACGATAGATTTAAACTTATCTTATTGCACACAAGTAAACGATCCATTAATAATCCGACCTGGATTTGATCAGGGAGTAGACGCTGGTAATTTTGGTTTTCTAAGTACCTACATTTGGTCGAGACCTGGCACCTCTTTTAGAGATACTTCTACTCTGAATGTTATTGATTTTGGTCAAGTACATAATCTTAGTAGCGGCACTTTTTCCATTACAGTGACCAATCCACTTGCTCCTGATTTAAATCTTATTGTTAACAATTTAGTAGTGGAAGTAGTGCAGAAAGCAGCTATTTTAGGTCCTACTAATATATGTTCTAATACGGTAGAAAATTATTCTGTTTTAAATGGTAGTAATGGATATGATTATACGGTCACGGGAGGTTCTATTATTTCTTCCGATGCTTCTAATATTACCGTTCAATGGGGTACAGGTCTAGTAGGAGAAATATGTGCTACGAAGCAAGGTACTTGTAATCCAACAAATTGCCTAGCAGTTACTATTGCTCCCACCATTGACATTTCCATTTCTGCTCCTGATACGTTAAACTGTAGCCAAGCAGCAGTTACCCTGATGGGTTCATCCAATCTTACGGACCTTTCTTTTGCTTGGTTGACAGACCAAGGGAACTTAATAGATAGTGGACCAGACACCTTAGAAATTACAACACCAGGGAATTATATATTAGAAGCCACTAATGACTTGAAATGTATAGGTAGAGATACCGTTTCTGTCTTTGAGAAAATAGATGACTTCCAAGTATCAATTACAGGAGAAACTATATTCTGCGAAGATGGCAACACTACCTTAGAAGTCAGTCCTAATTTTAATGATTATAATTGGTCAACGGGATCGAGATCTAATTCTATCCAAGTATCTAACTCCGGTCAATTTCAAGTTACCGTCACTAATAGCAATAATTGCACAGCTACTTCAACTATCAATGTACAATCTATTGCCGTCCCTTCCGCTACTATTACTAAATCCGGAGATTTAGATTGCAGTAATAATGAGGTGCAATTATTTAACAACACAATTAACAATACTATACAATCTGAATGGAGAGATGAGAACGGTAATGTAATTGGTTCAGATAATGTAATTACTATTACTACTCCAGGTACTTATTCCCTCGTTGTAACTAATGAAAATGGCTGTACGAACAGAGGACAAATAGAAGTAATCAAAGATGAATCAGTCGTCATTCCATTGATTTCTGGTACGATTGCTTTATGCGAAGGGACTACTGGACAGTTGACGGTAGCTGAAAATTATGCTACTTATCTATGGTCAACAGGGGCAACTACTGCTACTATACCTATTGATAATAGTCAGTCAAATTATGCTGTTACCGTAACAGATGTATCTGGTTGTAGTGGTTCTAATAATGTTAATATCACCCTACAATCGCCTCCTTCTGTATCGATTGTAGGTCAAACGGAGATATGTCCAGGAAGTAGTACCACTTTATTAGTCCCTAATACTTTTAGCGATTATAACTGGAGCAATGGAGCCAATGGTTTTGAAACCATCATTGATAGTCCAGGTAGCTATTCCGTAACTGTGACGGATGGAAATGGATGCACTAATCAAGCGAGTATTCAAATAGTAGAAAGTACACCGATCACTACGACTATAATAGGCGCAGATAATTTTTGTATAGGGTCTTCTACTTCTTTGCGAGTGGACCAAGTCCCAAATGCCACTTATCTATGGTCAACAGGCGAAACCTCTCCTCTGATCCTTACAAGTAACGAAGGGATTTATAGTGTAACAATAACAGATGCTAATAACTGCACGGGAACAGATAATATAACCGTTACGGAATCTACTCCTCCAGAGGTCTCTATTCTAGGACAGAATACGATTTGTGCCAATGGAAGTACGATTCTTCAAGTGTTCCAAACTTATTCTGACTATGCTTGGTCAAATGGTGCAAGTGCGCAAAGTATTACCGTCAGTGAACCGGGCACTTATACCGTAACGATTAGCGACCAATCGAATTGCACAAATACGGCTAGTATAGAAGTTGTTGAGCGACCTAATTTATCGCCTCCAATAGTAGGGGATTTATCTTTTTGTGGGAATGAATCCGTACAACTATCTTCTCTCAACAATTATGCTTTTTATAATTGGTCAACGAGTGCTGATACTAAAGATATTGCCGTGAATGCCGAAGGGACCTATTCTTTAACCGTAACGGATAATAGTGGTTGTACAGGCATCAGTACGGTAGAAGTAGTGGCGGCTACAAGTCCAACTCCTCAGATAATTGGAAATCCTAATTTATGTTTAGGAACAGCTACCAACTTGACTACTCAAGTAGATTATGAATCCTATGCTTGGTCAACAAGCGATTCTTTAGAAACCATTTCTGTAAATAGTGCAGGGACTTATTTTGTAACGGTTACCAATTCTTTTGGCTGTACGGGTGTCAATAGTTTTACAATTGTAGAAGCCCCTGAAATACAATTTAATATTGTTGGTAATACAGCGATCTGTGAAGAATCTTCTACCACCCTCCAATCGGATGGAGCATACCTAACTTACAAGTGGAGTACAGGAGAAAACACTGCTGAAATAATCGTCAATGAAGTAGGTACGTATGCGTTAACCGTTACGGACCTATCAGGCTGTACGGGTAATGCTAGTGTAGAGGTCACAGAGAATTCTTCCATATTTCCACAAATAGTAGGAACCTCTACTATCTGTGGAGGGACTCCATCTGAAATTAGCATGGATGCAGATTATGCCTCCTATACTTGGTCTAATGGTGCAACTACCAAGAATATTACCGTCACAGAATCTGCTACCTATCAAGTAACCGTATCCAATGAGGCGGGTTGTACAGGGGAAACAAGTATTACGATTGATGAAACCCCTGCCCTACAACCTACTATCAATGGAGATTTTTCTTTTTGTGAAGGACAAAGCACAACGCTTAGTTTAGACCAAACCTATAGCAGTTATTTATGGACAGGAGACATCGTGCGGACTACCATAGAAGTTAGTGAGGCAGGTGTGTATGCGGTTACGGTGACAGATGCCAACGGTTGTACTGGAGCAACTTCCGTAGAAGTAACAAAAGGTTCATTACCTCCTCCGTCTTTTAGCCCAGAGGCACCTTCCTTCTGTAAAGGAACATTCGAAACCTTTACGAGCATTACGGCAACGCCAGGATATGCCAACTATCTATGGAATACAGGAGCAGTAGGTTCTACAATACTTGTTTCTGAGGCAGGGCTTTATACCGTCACTATTACAGATGAGAATGGCTGTATGGGCGTCAATAGCGTTGAGGTGGTGGAATTGCCTACCCCCAATGTTAATCGGGAATCTAGGAAGGTTTGTTCAGATAATATAAATGAAACAATCTCCTTATTTGGATTTGAAAAATATATTTGGTCTACTAATGATACAACCCCAGAAATTGTTGTGAATCAAGTGGGAGAATATAAGGTTACTGTTACGAATGAATATGGTTGTACCAATACTGCTGCTTACGAAGTAATAGAAAT
>CALJIQ010000067.1 GCA_937973995.1 uncultured Saprospiraceae bacterium | reverse complement strand
CGCAAGTATCAAATCCAAGGAATAGCCCTTATAATAATTGGCTTACTTATAAAGGTACGCTCAATAAATGGTAATTAAAAGAATACATAAAAATATCCCGCAATTGCCTAGTATCAGTCGTTTGCAAACGACTACAAATGCTTATTAGGCAGCGTCAATCAAGTGGAGAACACTTTGTCAATCGCAACACCTCATTCCTCAAAACCCCCAACTCCCGTTCCCGCTCCCCCAGCTCCTGCTCCTTAATCAAAAAAGCCCGCTGAATCTTCAACCATTCACTAGGAGCTTTTTCCAACTGCTCATACTTCACTTTATCTATCTCAAATAAGTCTTTATCAATTTCATGGATACGGTAGGCAAGTTGGAGCCGACTGGTGGCGTTTTCATAATCCGCTACTAAAGAGGCTAGTTTGGACTTAGCCACCTGCAAGGCGACGGCACTAGCTTGTTGGATGGCATTCCGTTTGGCGGCTCTTAATTGCTTGTTCTTTCGAGCTTGATAAATGGTACTGGTGGAAAAGGAGACGGAGGGGCGAGGTTGGTTATTAATGGTGTAGGTGACACCAACGGAGGGAATGTATTTGAGCCATTCGCCTTTGGTTGTTTCTTCGTATTCGGCTAGTTCTGCTGTTAGTAGGTTTTGGTGGTGGGTTTCTAGGCAAGCATATAATTGTTTTATTGGGGGTAGGGTATCTTTTTTTATGGATAAAGTGGTGGTTCTTATTTTCCTCCCCCCGCCCCCCTCCAGAGGGGGAGAGAGATTTTGGCTTCGGTTAAACATCTCGTTCCATGACGATTTATGCTTTTGTTTCAAAACAATATTCCAAGCTGATCTGTCAATGTCTAGGAACATGTCCCTACTCGGTGGCGGCTGCCCGTCAGAAAAGTGGGTGTGGGGGATAGGTGGTGCGTGAGCAATTTTTCTGACTTGCTTTTTTGCTTCTTTTTCAGCTAAGGAAAAAGAAGGGGAAGAATCACTAGCTAGTAACCCACTAGTCGAAATCCCCAAAACCATACCTATATATAATAAAACCTTCCTATTTTTTATTATCTTGTGTAAGTTTCAAAAACTGCTTTTCAAAAAGCTTTGGAGTGCGGTCAGTTGGCATAGTAGAGAGATTAGTAATTCTAACCCAAACTGCTGCACTCCTTCCTATAAGTGTTAAAATGCATAATGTTTTTTGATAATATTTAGCTTCTTCTTATCTTAGTAATATCATTTTAGAGAGCTTTTACATAGCCCCAAATAGAAGATATTGTTTTCATTTGGTTTTTTGGGTATGGAGAGTCTCTCCGACTCTCCATTTTTTTTCTCCCCTACCCTACCGAATTTTCCTTTTTCAAAAGAATCCTTACTTTCGTTCCGTATTTAGTTTAAAGCGACACCAGAAAGACCGACAACCCTAAGAAAATCCCAACGTCAATAAAGGAAAATCTTTACCTTTGGAGTCCTTTTTAAAAACTAAGAATCTATGTTTGATAATTTAAGTGACAAATTAGAAAGTGCCTTCAAGAATCTTAAAGGAGATGGAAAGTTAACAGAGATCAATATCGCCCAGTCGGTCAAAGAAATTAGAAGGGCGTTGGTGGCAGCAGATGTTAATTACAAAATCGCCAAGGAATTCACCGATACCATCAAGGAAAAAGCCTTAGGACAGGAAAATGTATTGAATGCGGTACGACCTGGAGAATTGATGGTCAAGATCGTCCACGAGGAGTTGGTGCAGTTGATGGGTGGACAAACGGCGGGTATTAATATAAAAGGAAGCCCTGGAATCGTCCTTATTGCAGGCTTGCAAGGGTCTGGTAAGACTACTTTTTCGGGTAAGCTAGCCAAGTATTTAAAAGAAAAAAAGACTAAAAAGCCCCTATTAGTTGCCTGTGATGTGTACCGTCCTGCGGCCATTAACCAGATTGGGGTATTGGGGGAACAAATAGGCGTTCCCGTTTATAAAGAAATAGAAAACAAAAATCCAGTAGAGATTTCCCAAAATGCCATCAAACATGCCAAGCAACATGGGTTTGATGTTGTTATTGTGGATACGGCAGGTCGTTTAGCGATTGATGAGGTGATGATGACGGAAATATCTAATATCAAAGAAGGAATCAATCCTACGGAAACTTTATTCGTCGTAGATGCCATGACGGGGCAGGATGCAGTCAATACAGCAAAAGCCTTTAATGATGTGATCAATTATGATGGGGTGGTCTTGACGAAATTAGATGGGGATACAAGAGGGGGGGCTGCCTTGTCTGTAAAATACACAGTAGGTAAACCGATTAAGTTTGCCAGTACGGGTGAAACTTTAGATACCTTGGATGTCTTCCACCCAGATAGAATGGCGACCCGAATTTTGGGGATGGGAGATATTGTGAGTTTGGTAGAAAAAGCACAAGAGCAATTTGATGAAAAAGAGGCGGCACGATTAGAGAAGAAAATTCGTAAAAACAAATTTGACTTCAATGACTTCCTAAGCCAGATCAACCAGCTTAAAAAGATGGGGGATTTAAAGAGTTTGGTAGGAATGATACCGGGGATCGGTAAGATGATGAAAGATGTAGAGATTGATAATAGTGCATTTGGCAAAGTAGAGTCTATTATCTATTCCATGACCCCCCATGAAAGAACCAACCCTGAGGTTATTAATTACAGTCGGAAGCAACGAATTGCCAAAGGTTGTGGCAAAACCATCCACGAAATTAATATGTTCATCAAGCAATTCAATGAAATGAAAAAGATGATGCATAAGATTTCTAGAGGTGGCGTTCCGAGTATGGATATGATGGGCGGCGGTGCTGGTGGCAGAGCAGGTATGGCAAAAAGTCGAAACCGTTCTTCTAGAAATAAGCGTAAAAAACGTAGATAGTTTATCACAAGAAATATCTATTATATACTGCGGACGGGATAAATTACCGAAAATGCTTGAATCGTTTATTTGTTTAGCTGTTTATTCGTTTACAAACTATACTTGGATAAACAGTTCAACAATTCAACAAATAAACAGTATTGGAAAATCGGATATTTATCCCGTGTTCAGTATAACTCGTCGGATGGCTGCCGCCGTCCGATGAGTAGGCGTTCCTATCCGACGGCGGCAGCCATCGGTCGGAAGCATTCCAACAATTGTCAAAGAATCAAATTCATTAAACTAGAAAAGGCACAAAAAGAGCGACTTTATTCTTTTGTGCCTTTTGTATTTAAGCACCATCTTTTCCCTACCTTACCAATATGTTCCAATCCTTACAACTTCCTCCCGATTTACAACTAGCTTGGTGGCAATGGGGCTTAGCAGGCTTGAGTGCGCTAATTGTTGGCTTATCCAAAGGTGGGCTCAAAGGTATTAGCATCGCCTT
>CALJIQ010000066.1 GCA_937973995.1 uncultured Saprospiraceae bacterium | reverse complement strand
AACAAGTAAACAAAGTTCCAACAGGAACTTATTTCAACTCAAAATTATAAGTAATAGAAGGAAAAATAGTTCCTAAAGTAGCCACCCGAATCGCCCGTACACTATCGAATGGATTCTGGCGAAAGTAAACCGAATAGGCATTTTTCCTAGAATATAAATTGTAAACCGATAGGGTAACACTTTGCTCAAATTTACTATCTGGTTTCCCAAATGGACCAATGGTATAAGCTATATCCAACCGATGAAAATTGGGTACTCTAAATTGATTTCTATCCGAATAGATCGGGATATTTAAAACATTTTCATTGGTGTATGAACTGATCGGGGCAGTGGTAGGTCTTCCACTTCGAAAAGTAAAATTCACCGAAAAGTTAGATTTTTTGAATTGCTTTACCATGTTTAAATTCATTACATGGGGTATATCATAATTGGCGGAATACCACTCGCCTCTATTAATCCCTGTTTGTGTTTCGGAAGGAAATATTTGCAATTGAGAAGTGGAATAGGTGTAGTTGGCATCCCAACGGAAGGTACCAAATTGTTTTTTGAGATTTAATTCCAATCCATACGTTCTTCCATCTCCTACTACTAGTTCTGTTTCGATATGGCGATTCAATAATAGCTCTGCGAAATCTTTGTAGTCGATGATGCCATCTAGGGTTCTATAAAAACCTTCGATAGAGGTTTCAAATCTGTTCCCACCAAAATTCTTAAAAAAGCCAACGGAATAATTATCCGCTACTTGCGGTTCTAAATGCGTATTGGATAGTTGCCAAATATCAATAGGAGTGGCAGAAGCTGTGTTTGAGATTTGTGCTAAGAATTGATAAGTTCGAGCATACCCTAATTTAACAGAGGTAAAATCATCGAAGGAATATCGCAAGGAAGCTCTAGGTTCAAAGCCCGAATAAGAAGCAATTGTTTCTCCATCTCCAAACGATTCTTGACCCAAAATATTTAACTCTGTTTTGATAACACCTGAGGGATATTGGTTAACGTTGGAAGGACCTACATTAGCAAAAGTCGTGTAGCGAGCTCCTACTGATAGTTGGGCTTTATCACTTAACGCCAATTGGGCTTCTAGAAAGCCAGCTATTTCTCTACCTTTTTCATGATCCAGTTGATCGGGAATAATAAAAGAATTTTCTAATGGTTGGATTGCTCCTGGACTAATATCATATAAGTTTACTTCCCCACCTGCATTAATTTTTAATTGATCATTCACTACATAAAGCGCTTCTAATTTTCCTCTGGTGTAATCTATGAAATTGGTGAATTTTGACCGATCATTTCCTTTTAAATCGAATAAAGAACTCTGGTATCTTCCTTTATTCGCACTAAGCGTCAAGTTTAAGTTATCCCCTATAATTTGCTTTAGATAAGCCTCCCCTGAAAGCGTGGAATAATCAAATCTTGCTTCTTCACCTAATTGAAAATCATCTTCGCTTCTTAAAATCGAAAAGCCTAAATTGGTGTTATTAGACAATCTAGCATTGATCTTGGCAGTTACATCATTAAAGAAGGCTTGACTGGCATTGACGGCAGGATTGTCAACTAGTCCAAAAATCCAATCCGCATAACTATATCTTCCTCCTATTATATAAGATACTTTATCCTTAACTATCGGACCTTCCACCGACAAGCGACTAGATACCATTCCTATTCCTCCTCTTGCTTTGAATTGTTGTTTATTGCCATCTCTAGTCTGTACGGATAGCACAGAGGATAGCCGCCCACCATATTTGGCTGGTATGCCGCCTTTATACAAATCTAAATATTGGACTAAGTCTGGATGGAAAATAGAAAAGAATCCCAAAGCATGGGAAGGATTGAATAATAAGTGTCCATCTTGTAGAATCAAATTTTGATCCGTATTACCACCTCTTACATTAAAGCCAGAAGCCCCTTCCCCTGTATTATTTACCCCTGATATGGATTGCAAACTCCTAAGTATATCAATCTCTCCAAAAAATTTAGATTGCACATCTAATTGTTCTGCATTCAGTCGTTGTAGCCCTGGATTGATTTCTGTTATGCGCTGGTTTTCTGCTCTACCACTTACAATGATTTCATCTATCAATACGGACTCAACATTCATTTGAACGGAGATAGCACCAGAGGAACGAGCAATTACTTGTATTTGTTTGTCTTCAAAACCTAACGCAGAAATCGTGAAATTGTAGGTCCGTTTTTTGAGTTTCAGTCTAAACTTACCATCTAAGTCACTTACCGTATTGATGCCGTTTTCCGCTAGAATAACCGCGTTGATTACAGGTTCGTTATCTTCGGACGAAGAGATAGTCCCTTCCCAAAAAATAGCTTCCTTGCTATTCGTTTCTTCTCCCAGTTTAAAAATCTCTAATTGCTGTGCTTCCAGCCATATAGAGGTGGTTGAGCTAAGGAGTAATATCCATAAGATTTGCCACTTGTAGAAAACAGGCTTTCGCATTTCAATGCTTTTTTATTATATTAAAAATAATATATATTTTAATACTGCAAACTAACAAAAAATTAAGTAATTGGTTTTGATTTCTTTTTGAAGTTGTTGGATTATCTATTGTTAACCTTGTTAGTACAGCGTGTAAAAAGTCTTTTGTAATTTTCGCTGCCCATCGCCGCTGCGCGGCTCGGGCAGCGTCAAGGGGTTTGGGGGCGACGTTTCTACAAAGTTGCCATGGCAACTTTGTAGAAACGTTGCCCCCAAAATCCCCCACTGCGAGGCGGCATGAATGAACGAACCCGAAGGGTGAAGGTTCGGGGAACCTTCAAGTGAATGAACCGTGAAACGGGTGGGTTAGCCGCCGAGCAAAACTGCCTAAAACTTTTTACACAGTGTAATTAGTAACTTAGTACCTCCACTTCCTCATTATTAACTCCTATCAATAATAGTCGTTTGCCTGTTGTATTTTGTATTAATTGAACATCTCGAACTTCTCCCTCAATCGCCGCACGCAAGTGGTTGGATTGGACATACGATCCATCTTTTTGTCCCAATAGCAATACCCCCCTAGAATCATTATGCCTACCGACTTCAGGTTTTAAGCCATAAAAGTTGCCACCTAGCCATATATCTTTGTTGCCATCTTGATTGAAATCTTCTACGATGGAAGTGAATTGTGGCGTGACTTGCGCAGCCAATGGCAAGTTCTCTAATTCATACTGTCCGTTATTGTTTCTTAAAATGGCGCTCTCCATTCGACTAGCTTTTCGTTGGATGGTGCCCTTTTTTTCTTCGGCTGTAAATAAGGCTTCGTAATCCATCTTTGCGTAGTCCGCATATTTTAAGATTCGCTTTTTCAGAGAAGGCATTTGATTAGTTAAGTCCATTTTGGAGGGAAAGGGATACGTTTTATCATCTCCTGGTGGTTTCCAGTTAATAACAAATTCGGATTTTCCATTCTTATCAAAATCTTTGACAAACAAGGTCATCGGGTGTTCTTGACTAGCTTTGAATTTACTGTTCAATCCCCAATTGCCCAATACAAAATCCATATCTCCATCTTGGTCCAAATCGCTAGGCGTAATATGTAACCACCAACCTTCACTATTGGGAATGGTTATTTTTTCACTAAAGTTTCCCTGCTTGTTCAAGAAAATGGTGATGGGCATCCACTCCCCTACTAGCATTAAATCACTTCCTCCATCTCCATTATAATCCATCCATACGGCATCCGTTATCATTCCTGCTGTACCGAGTGTTTTTTTGGTAATATCGTTCCAACGTCCCAACTCTTTTTCAAAGAGAAAACTTCTTGGTGTTAATCCATAATTACCGGGAATGGAACGGGCGGCTACGAATAAATCCAAGTCGCCATCCGCATCAAAATCATTTGGAATAATGGCCGAAAACTGTCCACCAGCAGGCGGCGTTTTAGTAGGCATTTTTTTAAAATTCCCTTGACCGTCATTTTCATAAAACCGCAATAAAAAACTAGGCATTCCTTTACTAAAATCATTGCCTCCTGATCCGATTATTATGTCCAAATCTCCATCTTGGTCATTGTCAAATAATGCACCGCAAGTAGATTCGAAGGCCGCATCTATTTTAAAGGACATAGAGGGTTTTCGTTCAAATTTACCTGCCTTATTTTGTAGAAAAATTTTATCTTCATCCCCTGCTGCCCCTAATACAATGAAATCTTTTTTACCATCCTTATTGATATCTCCTGTCAGTATTTTGGGTCCTTCTGTAGATTGCATTCTTGGTAATAAGCGCTCTTTATTGAAGTCATTGAAATTTTCCTCTTGGTGCTTGCTATCGCCAATAATCAAATTAACTTTTTTTAGCAATAAATCATCGGTCGCTGATGCTACTAGTTGGGTCTTTTGTTTGCTATTTTTGGTGATCGTAAGAGTTTGATTAATAGGTGGGTTTTCAATGATTTGCTCCATTAAATCTGGCCAAACTACTTTAACAGAAGTTACAGTATTTTCCGCTCCCAATCCGAATAATAAGCCAGTCGGCATACTGCTTTGAAAGCCTCTTGCCGTGAAGTGTTGTTGGATATTGGTTTGGGTAGGAGTGACTACTTCAACCGTTGCCCCAATGGCAAATTTATTCTTGCTTTCAGGGTCCGC
>CALJIQ010000065.1 GCA_937973995.1 uncultured Saprospiraceae bacterium | reverse complement strand
GCAACTAAAGTTGCCTCGCAATAGGGTCTTTTTAGCGGTAGCGATTTAAAAAGCGTTTTTGAAAAAACGCTTTTTAAATCGCTGCCGCTAAAAGAACCTCTCTGCCGAGCTTGAGGCATAAAATTCATGATACTGGCTTCGCCAGCCTATGTGTTTACCAAAAAAATGTATTAAATTATCTTAGCAGACTTAGTTGTACATTGCCAATTGCTTATTGCTCAAACTTATGAATACTCGGAACGATTCTTTTTCTTTTTCGTTAATGCTCTTATTAATTATTGGTGTATTCTTTTCTGCTTGCTCCAAACAAGCAGCTAATACTACTGAAGTGAATCGTAAACCTACCGCTACTTTGACTAAAAATATGGTAGATCAGGATTTAGATTTCCACACAAATTTCCCCTATGACTTGGACAATCCTACGGATAAAATCACCTTGCCCAATAAACTCAAAGAAATATCAGGGTTGGGAATTGATGCTACGGGGCAATATTTATACGCAGTCCAAGATGAAGAAGGGGATTTATTTATCATTGATAGAAAAACGGGAAAAGTTGAAGAACAAATTAAGTTTCATAAAGAAGGCGACTATGAAGGTATAGAATTTATAAAGGATCGTGCTTATATCGTAAAAAGTACAGGAACCATTTATGAAATTCATGATATTGGTAAACCGACTCAAAAACGCACCAAGCATAAATTTGATTTTAGCAAGTCTAGTGATGTAGAAGGATTAGGATACGACCCAATAGAAAACACCCTATTGGTAAGTTGTAAAGGAAAAGCATTAAGAGGAGAAAAAGCCAAATTAAAAAAAGGCATTTATTCCATTGACCTGGAAACAATGACGATGGACACCCTCCCTCGTTATACCGTAACGCTGGAAGCAGTAAAACAATTTCTAGAAACCCATCAATCATTAGAATATTTCGACAAATTAGTCAAAGTGTTCAAGCCTGAGAAAGAATTTATATTCGGTCCATCTGGTATCGCTGTCCACCCGAAATCAGGAGAAATCTATATCACCTCCGCCATAGGGAATGTGCTGGTGGTGTTGAGTCGAAACAATCAAATTATACATCTCCAAAAACTCCGAAAAAAAATACACGAACAACCAGAAGGCATTGTATTTGATGATAATGGCCATTTATTCATCTCGAATGAAGGCAAGTCAGGAAAAGGGAAAATCTTTTCGTTTGCCTATCAACCTAATAGAAAGCAAGAGTAGGTGCTTCCTAGTAAGAGCAGATTACAAAAGTTTTAAAAACTTTTGTAATCTATCTTTCGCAATTGAGTCCATCCCCCCTCCCATAAGTGTTAAAACTCTCAATTTCCCCTTCCTAACGCAATATTCCCGTTCCAGAAATAGTTTTAGTAACGAAAATAATTTATCGCTAACAAAAACATCTACATGGAGCAAGGCTTTACACACAATGATTTAATTAAGTACATCTACAAAGAAACCTCCCTTACGGAAACCCTAGAAATAGAGTACGCTTTAGAAGAAGATTTGAATTTAGCAGAGCAATTCAAATCCTTAATGCAAAGCTTTTTGCAGCTTCCTAAAGCCACTTTTGCCCCTTCAAAACTGGCATTACAGAATATTCTAGGTTACAGCTCTCAACAATTTGTGGAGACGACTTAAGATTTCTACTTGATTAAAAAAGATAAGCCCTTAATGGAATTGACTTTCCGTTAAGGGCTTTCTTTTTACCTTCCTTCGACTAAGTCCGACAGCTATGGCTTGAGCATTCTCCATGCCTTATATATGCTCAAAATAGGCACTTCTTATACCGTGAGTAGCTTTAGCAACTCGTTCACCCGTCACTCGCAACCCGATTTGTTGGATATAATTTTAAAAATTAAAACATTTTCTACAAAAAGTTTTAAAATAATTTGTTTTATTTAATCAAATAGTTTAGTTTTGCATTGAGATAATCAAAATAGTTATTTTTTATAACTATACACACAAATTATTTAATTAAAGTTGTAGCCTTATAGTTTCTAGCCATCCATAATGCCAAAACACCATAAAGCCACAACGCCAATTCATAAATCACAATCAAATGTCAAAAGAGAAAGACGAAAAATTAAAAGCGCTCCAGTTGACAGTTGACCGACTGGAAAAAACTTACGGAAAAGGCGCAGTAATGCGATTAGGAGATAAGCAGGTAGTAAATGTAGAAGTAATACCTTCTGGATCTTTAGGATTAGATATTGCTTTGGGCATCCAAGGATTTCCTAAAGGAAGAGTCGTTGAAATTTACGGACCTGAATCTTCAGGAAAAACCACACTAGCCATACACGCTATAGCGGAAGCGCAAAAAAAAGGAGGCATTGCAGCTTTCGTGGATGCAGAACATGCATTTGATCGATTCTACGCAGAAAAATTGGGAGTTAACGTCAATGAGTTATTAATTGCACAACCTGATAATGGAGAGCAGGCACTAGAAATTGCGGAAAACTTAATCCGTTCTGGTGCAGTAGACATACTAGTAGTTGATTCCGTAGCAGCTTTGGTACCTAGAGCGGAAATTGAAGGAGAGATGGGAGATTCAAAAATGGGTTTACAAGCTCGTTTGATGTCTCAAGCGATGCGTAAGCTAACAGGTACGATTGGTAAAACGGGATGTTGTTGTATTTTCATCAACCAATTAAGAGAAAAGATTGGGGTGATGTTCGGTAATCCTGAGACCACTACGGGTGGTAATGCTTTAAAATTCTATGCTTCTATCCGTTTGGATATCCGAAGAAGTGGTTCTGCCATTAAAGATAAAGAGGGAAATATCGTAGCCAACCACGTAAAAGTAAAAGTAAAGAAAAACAAACTAGCTCCACCATTCAAACAAGCAGAGTTTGATATTACTTTTGGAAAAGGAATTTCTAAGGTTGGAGAGATTGTGGACTTAGGGGTAGAGTATGAAATCATTAAGAAAAGTGGTGCTTGGTATGCCTATAATGATGCAAAAATCGCACAAGGTAGAGAAGCAGCTAAACAGTTCATGGAAGATAATCCAGAAGTAGCTTTAGAGATAGAGAATATTGTAAAAGCGAAAGCTTTGGGATTAGAATCTAATGAGTCTCCTGCTGTTAAAGAAGCTAAAGCAGAAGTACCCTTAGAAATTAACTTGGACGAACCAGTAAAGACGGTAAAGAAGACTAAGAAGACTTCTAAGAATGGGGTTCCTGAATAGGTGAAAATTGTTTGATTGTTTGATTGTTGGATGGCTACTTTAGCTTTTTGACAATCAAACCATCAGGCTTTCACTCTCTCCAATTCGTCTCTGCCAATACCACCTCCTTATTATCCGACCGCCTTATTAAGCGATGCCTAAAAAAAGAGTCGCTGATCTTCTCCGTTTCCGCTACCACTTCTTCCTTCCATTTACATTCTAATTTATACAAAATATTGATGTCCTTTAATTGCCTGTTTTGCAAGATGTCATCTGGTAAAGTTTCTAAAATCCATTGCAAATAATAGAGATTATTGAGGTGCATATTAAAATCTAAATCGTACCACCCTACCCTAAAGTCTTGTTGTAAATGAGTTGCTCCAAACTTCCCTACCTTCATCGGTAAACGAGGAAGACAAGTAGTTGGATCAGGCATTTCGAGGGATAATATAAAATCTGGAATTCTTGCCATTTTTCTGGTCTTTGTATCCATCAATAACCAAGTAGTAGCGGCTTGTGCGATTATGACCCCTTGCTCATCTCGTACAATATAATCACGGTAAGTGAAAAATTTTTCAAATCCAGCAGGATACGTTTGTACCTTTATTTGCTCCCCCAATATCGGTGCCCGATGAATGGTTAATTTTTTACGCATCAATACCCACGAAATATGATGCGGTTCTAAATCCCAAACAGATAAATTCAAATGAATGGCATTTGTCATAGCCGCTTCGTGCATACACTTCATTAGAGCAGGTACCGTCACCCGCTTTTGATTATCAACGTCATAAGCACGTATTTTGAAAGGTTCTGTCGTTTTAAATCCGGGCAACAATGCCATAATAGAACATTTTAAAAAAAATGGATCATTGAAATCTTTGCCAAATGTAACGAATCTCCCGAATCCATGAACAATCTAACCAATCTACAATTCAGAATATGTAACTTTGTACTCCCCCTTGCTATTAAAACATCATTCATTTTAATTGGACTTTTGACATTCTGTTTTTTATAGCCTCGCTGGCTAACGCCAGCTCGGCAAATGGGGATTTTGGAGGGAGAAATTCTAAAATGGCTTTTTCAAAGCCATTTTAGAATTTCTCCCTCCAAAGAACCCTATTACGAGACGCCGACTAGGCGTCGAGTAATAATGTCAAAGGTCCAAATTTTAAATTAATAATTCGTACCCCAATGGTGGACGTAAAATTATTTGCAGGCACAAAGTCCAGATACTTAGCGGAGGAAATTGCTGATTACTATGGGCATCCCTTAGGAAAACTAGAGGTTCAACGATTCAGTGATGGAGAGATGCAGCCCGTTATTCAAGAATCCGTAAGAGGGGCCTATGTGTTCTTCATCCAGTCCACCTTTGCGCCTTCTGACAACTTAATGGAGTTGTTATTAATGGTGGATGCAGCTAAAAGGGCATCGGCTGGGTATATTACGGTAGTTATTCCATTCTTTGGGTATGCTCGTCAAGATAGAAAGGACAAACCAAGAGTTCCTATTTCTGCTAAATTAATTGCCAATCTACTACAAGCAGCAGGGGCGGATCGAGTGATGACGATGGACTTACACGCTCCCCAAATACAAGGTTTTTTTGATATTCCAGTAGATCACTTAAAGTGTGAGGCGATCTTTATTCCCTATCTTGAAAAAAATATCAATCTAGATAATGTCATTTTTGCTGCACCAGATGTAGGGGGGGTGAAACGTGCTAGGACCTATTCTAAATATTTCCATAAGAGCTTAGTGATCTGTGATAAAGAACGAAGAAAGGCGAATGAGATAGCAAGCATGACAGTCATCGGAGAAGTAGAAGGTAAAGATGTCATCATGGTAGATGACATTGTAGATACCGCAGGAACCCTCAGCAGAGCTGCCAATATCATTATGGAGAAAGGTGCTAAAAGCGTGCGCGCCTTATGTACCCATCCTGTCTTATCGGGTAAGGCTTATGAGAATATTGATTCTTCTATGATAAAGGAGTTAATTGTCTGCAATACCATTCCCTTAAAGCAAAAATCGAAAAAAATAAAAGTCCTATCTACTGCCAAGCTGTTTTCAAAAGCCATCCGAAATACGCACGAACATCGTTCTATCTCTGCCCTATTTGTGGAAGGGTGATTTTTTTCTATTGTCTCATTGTTCCATTGCTCTACTGTTCCATTGTTTCGAGCGTACCTTTGACAATGAGACAATGGGTCAATGAGACAATGGGTCAATGAGACAATGGGTCAATGAGACAATGGGTCAATGAGACAATGGGACAATGGGACAATGAAGCAATGGGACAATGAGACAATGGGGTCAATTGAACAATGAATCCTTCCAATCCAAATATCGCCATTCTTCTTCTCGCCGCAGGTGCATCCCGCCGCATGGGACAACCTAAACAGTTATTAAAGATCAAGGAGGGTCAAACGTTATTGGAGCATACCATTGCGGTAGCCCAATACACTCCTTGTCAACCAATCATGGTGGTATTAGGAGCCAATGCAACCGCCATTCAAACAAGCCTTAATACGGATAATATTGACCTTGTAGTTAACCCATTTTGGGAGGAAGGAATGGGTACTACTTTGCGAATGGGACTCCAACAGTTATTAGATCAAAATAATTCTTTATCAGCCGTTATCATTTCGGTTTGTGACCAACCTTACTTGACTACCGATATTTTTTTAAAATTACTTGCCAAATATCAGGATACAAAAGCCCCCATTATTGTTGCCGATTATGGTCATCAAATCGGCGTTCCTGCTTTATTGGACAAACAATTTTTCCCACAATTATTAGCCCTACAAGGGGATATGGGAGCTAGAAAGATTATCAAGCAACATCTAGAATTGGTGGCCACCATAGACTTTCCCCAAGGAGCTATTGACTTGGATACCCCTGAAGCGTATAAAGCTTTCTTGGCAGATTTAGAAAATTCCTGATTGTATTTTTTGCGTACCTAGTTAGTTCTACTTTGTCACTTTAGGAAAAATCCCGTCGGGAGATGGGAAGGATATAGGGTTCAAGTTTGGAAACTTGAACCATCACCTCATCCTTCGATATTTTCAGTCTCCAGACTGAAAATGTATATCCTAGTCGTCTCCTGACGAAGTTTTCTGGATTTAACAATGATAAAATAGTTAGACAGAACAAACAAAACAGTGGATTAACTCGTCGGATGGCTGCGCTGTCCGATGAGCCTTCCCATCCGACGGCGGTAGCCATCGGTCGGGAAAAGATCATTGTTTCGTCCTTTCTGTCCAAGTACTAACAATACATCAATAGTTCAAAATCAACCTTCTTGGACTTCGTAGAACGCAAAAAATTAATAAGAACCTATTACTCTAAAAACACCTTGTTATCCTGATAATCCTCTATCTTACCAATCCAATAATTCCCCGATGATCCAACTTTTGAGTTTAAAATAAAAAATATGCCTACCAATTCTGTTGTCATCGGAACAGGTTCCTATTTACCACAAACCGTCATTACTAATGATCATTTCTTGCAACATGCCTTTTACAGAAAGGATGGTTCCCCTATGGTAAAAGAACCAAAAGAAATCACGACCAAGTTGCAGCAAATTTCGGGTATAAAAGAACGCAGGTATGCCCATGCAAATGAAGATAGCGCAGACCTTTCAGCAACAGCAGGAATTGCTGCCTTAGCAGATGCAAAACTTGCTAAAGAAAAATTAGATGGAATAATTGTCGCGCATAATGCAGGCAATATGAAGCATGGCGATAATAAGCCGCACACCATTCCCAATCTCGCCTCTATTGTAAAAAGCAAAATGGGAATTAAGAATCCCAACTGTATTGCCTACGATATTATTTTTGGTTGTCCAGGTTGGGTAGAAGGCATGACACAAGCCCATCGGATGATTGCTATGGGGGACGCTAAAAATGTACTGGTAATAGGAGTAGATATACTTTCTAGATATGTAGATAATCACGATTTGGATACGATGCTCTTTGGAGATGGTGCAGGAGCAGTGGTGGTTCAAGGGCAAACTAATGATACCAAAAAAGGAATTATTTGCTACCAAAATTACTCTCACTGTACATCTGAGGTAGAATACCTAAAGATGGGTCCCTCCTATAAATCTAATGGAACGGAAGATCTTTACATTAAAATGGAAGGCCGACAAGTCTATCGCTATGCCGTTACGCACGTACCAGAATTAGTCAACAACTGCCTTCAAAAAGCAGGTATTCCCGTACAAGAAGTAGATCATTTTTTATTCCATCAAGCCAATGAAAAGATGATTATTGCGATGGCGGAAAAATTGTTTAAGATGAATGGTCTCACAGGGGACATTAATAAAGTATTGCCAATGATTGTCCAATGTACTGGCAACACCTCTGTAGCTACGATTCCTATGCTATGGGATACAATTAAACAAGGGCAACTACCCAATCATACGATTAAAGAAGGAGACACGCTTGTATTAGCCTCTGTTGGTGCAGGCATGCATGCCAACTGCATGATATATAAAGTATAAATTCAGACTGGTAGCCCCATTTTCATTTCCTTATTTTTGTGGCATGTTTTACTTTGCCAAACCTGTCTTAATGAAGCGCTTAACTTTTCTTTTTTGTTGCGTACTATTTTTTCCTACCATCCAGCACGCCCAAGAATATGTTAGAAGAACTTTCAAGGATACTCGAGTTATCAACACCCATACTGTTGAGACGATCCAAGCTAGAAAGCTAGATATTCGAATTGGACACCGATTTGGTGATTTAAAAGGAGGCTGGCAATCTTTCTATGGCTTGGAATCTGCGCAAGATATTTTGATGGGTGCAGATTATGGTATCACAGATAATTTGAATATTGGCCTACACCGAACAAAAGGAGCAGGTCCCCTTAATAGATTACTCAATACCACTGCCAAATATCGTTTTTTACAGCAATCCAACAAAACGCCCATCACCGCTACTGCCTTGGGCGTGTGGAGTATTTCTACGATGCAGCGAGATGAGACGAATGAATTTGTTTTAAATAATTTTCAAAAATTTTCCCACCGCTTTATTTTCGCAGGGCAAATCTTAATTGCTAAGAAATTTTCCGACCGTTTCTCCTTGCAACTATTCCCTTCCTATGTTCATCGGAATATCGTAGGCTTTGACGAACCTAACGGAACCTTAAGTTTTGGAATAGTTACTAGATATCAAATAACCAAAGTGCTGGGTATTATAACAGATTTAGTCCTACCTATTGGAAACGACAATACCAATGCCGCCCTAGGAATAGGCTTAGAAATAGATACGGGCGGCCATGTATTTCAAGTAAACTTCACCAATGCAAGAGGGATCATGGAAACGGATTATATCCCTAATACGACAACTAGTTGGGGAGATGGAGAAGTGCGTTTAGGCTTCACTATTTCAAGAGTCTTTAATTTATAATTTTGAAGGACAGACTGTTGAATTTTGAATAAAAATCACCACTCAATCATTCAAAATTCAGCATTCAAAATTAAAAACAATGAAAGTAAAAACAATAGCCATCGGCTGCGATCATGCTGGTTTTCCTTATAAAGACCGTATTATAAAAATGTTAGACAAGCAGGGATATACCGTGTTAGATTTTGGAACAGATTCTATAGATTCTGTAGATTATCCTGATTTTGTACATCCCACCATGAATAGTATCAATACAAAAGAAGCAGAGGTAGGAATCCTACTTTGTGGTAGTGGCAATGGCGTCAGTATCACTGCTAATAAACATCAAGATATTCGCTGTGCGCTATCCTGGAAAACAGAAATTGCCGCCTTAGCAGTGCAACATAATAATGCCAATGTCATTGCCCTCCCCGTTCGATTTATTAGCAAAAGAATGGCTCTCAATATTGTCAAAACCTTTTTAGCTTCCAATTTCGAGGGTGGACGACATGCACGACGAGTTGGAAAAATGGCTTGTGTTTAGTCAATTACTATTGTTCCACTGCTACACTGTTTCATGGTTCCATTGTTTTCGAGCGTAAAGTGTACAATAGAGCAATGGTAAATAGTTAGACAGAATAAATAAAACAGTCGATTAACTCGTCGGATGGCTGCGCCGTCCGATGAGCCTTCCCATCCGACGGCGTTAGCCATCGGACGGGATTTCGTCCTTTCTGTCAAAGTACTTACAATAGAGCAATAGAGTAATTGCTTAATTGTTAGATGGTCAACGCATCAAGCAATCAGACCATCCAGCCATCTACTTTCATATCTTATTTTTAATCCCTTTCCAAAGTTCATTCCGAGTCATTCTCATAGCACCCCGCCAACCGGGATAAGTTAATTTTAAAGATTTACCAGTCGCTAAGCGTTCAATCTGATAATCGTAAAATCCTGCAATGCCCATATCATATAGACGTGCAGCTGTCTTAATATTTGGTTCTTCTACCCTATCTAAACTGCCATCTAAAAATCCTTTAGGGAATCGCTCATCCAATAAAAAAGGTCTTCCAAAACCTAGTATGTCTAACTCTTTATTGGTTAATACTTCTTTGCAGAAATCAAGACTTCTCAGTCCACCAGTCACCATAATAGGAATGGTACTTTGCTTCCGCACTGCTTTCGCAAATTCTATAAAATAGGCTTCTCTAGCCAAGGTAGAATCTTTAATATGGCTTTTCGTGAATGCCACAAAGTCTTCGTAGGTTCCGCCAGAAATTTCTAATAAATCAACCCCACCTTTTTCCAATGCATTAATCACAAACAAGGCATCTTGCTCATCGAATCCTCCTTTTTGAAAATCCGCTGAATTTAATTTTACAGAAATAGAAAATTCATTCCCTACCTTACTGCGCATTCGTTCCACTATCGTCAATAATAACCTAGAACGATTTTCAATACTCCCGCCCCATTGATCACTTCGTTTATTAGTTCTAGGAGAAAGGAATTGGCTAATCAAGTAACCATGTGCTGCATGAATTTGTACGCCCGTAAAGCCTACTCTTCTACAGAAATTGGCTGATTGAACAAACCGATTAATCACATCCTCAATTTCTTCCTCTGTCATCGGCCGAGGCTTTCCGAACATTCCATTTTTTTTCAATTGGACATCAGAAGCGGATATGGGTTTGGTGGAAGAAAATAAGGTAGCTTGCCGTCCAGGATGATTCAATTGTGCCCAAAAAGCAGTATCATAAGCCAACACGGAACGAGTCCACAATTTAAAAGGGGCTTCTGGAGAAAGATGATGAACTGCCACATTTCCTGCTGCTTCTAGGTATTTTTCATCCACCATGATATTACCCGATATAAGCAAACCTGCCCCTCCCTTTGCCCATGTATCGTACAGGGTAGAATGCTTTTGATTTGGGAGATGACTAGCATCTGATAATCGTTCTGTCAGTGCCGCCTTAGCAATTCTATTGGGTAATTTTTCACCAGATGGAAGTATAAAAGGCGTATTAATCATTTTGAAAAGAGTTTATTTAATTCCAGCCAAACTAAATTAGATTCATACCCTTTTCCTTGTAGGTATTTAGCTAATTTATTTTTTAGTAGGTACGGTTTTTTTTCCTTTATAAGATTCCTTTTCTTTTCTATTAATCCTCGAAGTGTCTTTAAATAATCCTCTTCGTCTATCTCCTCCATTGCTTTTTTGAGACAATAAGCCGAAATCCTTCTTTTTTTTAGTTCTTGCTGAATACGGATTCGTCCCCATTTTTTGATTCTAAACTTACCACGAGCATAAGATCGAGCAAAGCGCTCTTCATTTAAAAAATTTTCTTCAATTAATTGAACGATAATGTTTTCTAAATCCTCTCCATAGATTTTCAAATCCAATAATTTGCTCCGAACCTCTTGGTGGCAACGATCTTGATAAGCACAATACTTTTGCAATTTTCGCAGTGCTCTATCCTGTTCTGTTATAATAGGTTTTGCCAATTAAATATTTTTTTTTAGCTAGAAATGTTGTTAGTCCTATGATTTGCAAGAATTTACTGCCTGCTATCTAGAGAAACTGACCAACAACTAATTATAAATTTTTATAATATTATATTTGCATTTTTTCATTAAAAAAAACTAAAATTATTGTATCCCTCTTGAAAAAATGAGCCTCAATAATTTCGTAATTCCAATGTTTAATACTTACTAAATACAGTGTAATCTAAATTTTCTTATACTTTGCTCGGCGCCTGCGGCGCCTCGCAACAGGGGGGATTTGGGGGAG
>CALJIQ010000064.1 GCA_937973995.1 uncultured Saprospiraceae bacterium | reverse complement strand
ATAGAATTGCAAAACCCTTGCCAACACATATAATTTGTTTATTTAATTTAATTTTTCTTTAAATGTATATAGTATTGACTTGTTGTGTGATACCGTGATAATAAATTTAAACAGCATCCTGCCGTTTTTTGACAGAATGATATAATTCTGTGAGAAATGGTGCTGGTTGTAAGCCGAGATCTTTTTCTAGCATTTTTGCACAATGTTTATATTGCCAAGTTGCCAAATTGGGCATTCCTTGATTGATATAACATTGCATTAATTGAAAATGTATGTCTTCTGAATAAGCATCTAACTCTAATAAAAGTTTACAATAATTGATACACTGCGTGTATTTTTCTTGTGATAAAGTATAGTTTATTAATTTATTCAAAATAAACATATGGGCAGCTTTCATTTCATCTCTAATGGACTCTGTCCACGGTTCACCAAATAAATCTTTTAAGAACTCTCCTTTACAGTATTCTTTAGACTTTTCATATTCTCTACTAGCCTCCTCTAGGCTTAAGGTTAACTCTAAGTTTTTGGCATATCTTAAGGTCTTTGTAAATCTACTTACATCCGATTTGACAATAATATCAGGCGCGAGTTCATAGCAATTGTTCCTTGTTATTAGAATTTTCTTTTCTGGTATGACAGATTCCAATATCTTTCTAATACTTCTTATGCAAACATTTAAACTGTTTCGACCACAATCATAACTTGTATGAGGCCAAAAAAGAGCAATCAATTTTTCTCTAGGAATTGGTTTTTTATAATGATAAAGTAGATAACTGAATAGAGATTTACTTTTTTTGTTAAAAAATTGAGTTAGTGGTTGACCATTAAAGGTGGCAGAAAAATGTCCGAAAAAAACAATTTCCAAAGTATTGATACTAGTAGAAGAATCAACAAAATAAGGATGAACAATATTAGTACCTGTATGAAAAATTTTCTTAGATAACTTGCGTAAGAACTGAGAAAAAGATCCTCCATTATCTCCTGTATTTACTGTTTTAGCAATTCGATTCGAAAAATAATCATGTAGTCGGGATAACAATTCTGTGGGTCTTATGGGAAGCTCCAAAAAATCTACAACACCAAATCTGTGAGCAGTTACAATAGAAGGATAATCCCATTCTTCAGATATTAGGAAAACAGGAGGTGTATTAGCATCATCTAATAATTCTCTTAATTTCTTTAAAGCAAAAGTAGGCGGTGGGTGTGCCACTAGTACTAATAGTTGGAGCTTTGAAGAGTCATAGTAGATAGTTGGATTTGTATTGTAACCAATGATGGTTAAATCAAATAAATCCGTCAAACA
The DNA here is from genome assembly GCA_937973995.1 of uncultured Saprospiraceae bacterium. GTDB lineage: Bacteria > Bacteroidota > Bacteroidia > Chitinophagales > Saprospiraceae > JAFMDF01. The sequence goes on along the minus strand of CALJIQ010000064.1, from coordinate 9,207 downwards.
AGAAGTTAACAATTGGGAAGTTTGATTGTCTTCACAAATGACAATTAGGTTTGGATGTTTGGACATTTGGTTCTCTTTAATGTTTCCAATTTGGGCGTAGTAATTATATATCCATTGGGTTATGTTTTTTAGGGACTTCAAATATATTGTTATTTTTAAATATATTAAATAAAAAACAAATTTAATTTTAAGAATTATGAAAAATAGTTAACCTATAAATTGCGTTTCTAATCGTAGGTGTTTTTTTCTTCTGAAAGAGAAGAGAAAGATGCGTTTATTTTGAATTATCCGCATTGCGATGCGAAGGTAGTCGCCGAGCAGATTTTTGCTAGATTTGTGCAAAAGTTAAGCACTTAAAACCAAGTTTTAAGAAATGGTCTAGATTTTGCAAATTATACTTGTATTCCTTCCTGAAAATTGATTTATAATAGTCCTGTATCTTAAATTATCTAACTACTTTTCAATTTTGTAAACGCCATGTTGAATATTCAGTTTAATAAAGATGATAGCGAAAAACGACATCAATGTATTGGTGTGAAAGACGGAGATTGGGTTATTTTTAAGTGCAATGAGTGTAGCTATACTCGGAAAATGAATTTAAAAACTGGGAAGTCATCCACCAAAGGTGGTGATTGGGAAATCCTTCATGAAGGGAGTTTCGCTAGCATTACAGATGAGCCTACTTATCCGATGGAAAATTCCCAAAACTGAGTAAATCTATTTACTTCTGTTCTCCGTATTACTTTCCATCTCTAATCAATAATTTATCCATACCTCTCTAAATATAGCGATTGGGGTTTGGTCTTTAGTACGTAGTAGTATTTGGAGATACACTTTAGTTAATCCATCCAAAAGATTTGGATCTATTGGTATGGCAAGCTGTCTATTTATAGGTACGGTTCCACGTGAGGAATAAGTTTCTTTATCACAACATCCTTTTATATTCATCTCTATCTGAAAAGTCCATTCCCCTTTTAATTCCCACTCCTTTAAATCAATAGTAATAATCGGTTCCTCTAAGAGAAGCAATCCTTGATTTTTATATACTGGAGCGAAAGCATTGGTTTTTTCTCTTGTTATTGGTGTTGAGTCTTTAATTACAGGGGGTATTGGTTCTTGTTCAATAGGGATGGGCACTTCCTTTTCAACTTCTTGTTTTGCTTCAATTTTAATAGGCTGAGTCTGTGCTTGGTTCAAATTATTTTTATCAACCAAAAAAGACCAGAGTTCTTCTTGCTGGAAATCTTTAAATACCTTTTTGCGATTGGTGCCTAATTGTAACAGACAAAAAGAACTAGGGGAAAATTCGTTTGGTAGAATTTCAAGCAAAAAAGTATGCTTATTTGTATCATTGACTTGCGGTAGGGTAGGTTCTTGCGAATAAGCATCTTCCTTTTCAGATAACTTCTTGGTCAAAGATCTTATTCGTTCTCTAAATTCATTCAGTTGTTCTTCTTGCTGTTTCTTCTCTTTTACTGCGGTGTTGAGTGCTTGTCCTAATTCTTTTAGATTTATTTGTAATGCGTTTTTTTCTTTTTCTAGTATAGTTATATCCTGTGGGGTAAGGTCATTTTCTATAGGCATTAAACCTTGTAATCTAGTTACTTCCGTTTCCAATAACTGAATAGTTTCTTGTTTCCTCGACATAGTAGATTGCCATTCGATTTGATTTCTATCGAATTGTATCTTGTTTTCTTGCAGCAATAATTCTTGCTGTGCCACTTGGTTCTGAGCTTTCTGCAAAGATGCTTCCAATTGCTGGAGGGCATCTTCTGACGGTTGTATCTGTTCCTTTAATTTCCCAATCTGCTTTTCGTATTTAGATAACTGTTCGATGTCTTTATCTCTTGCTTTTTTTTCTGAAAAGTAAGCGATTTCTAATTGTGCATATTTTTTTCTTGCTTGGTCTAGGATTCTTTCGTGATTTGATTTTTCTGTAATTACTTCCTTTTCCAGATTCGCTATTAATAGCGCACTTTCCTTTGAAGAGGTCTGCATCGTTGAATAACCCTCTATTTTAAGTTTTAAATCTGAAATTATTTCATTCAAATAAGATATTTTCTTTTGCTTATTTTCCAATTGTAATGTTAGATCCACAATTTTTTCTTCTTGTTCCATATAGGAACCACTGGGATGATAATGTTCAAGACTTTCTTCTGCTATAGGGGAGCTTAAGGTTGTAACGATATTCGCTAACGTTTCTTTCATGGCTTGCTCATTCTTAAAAATTTTACTTTGTGCTATTTCTTGAAAGTTCTTTGCTCGAACTAAAAAGTAACACCTATTATCTTCCATTGTATTAAACACTATTTGAGTGGGAAGGATAATATTTTTAAGAAAGGATTGCATTCCTTTATCTCGCCCTTGTTCTGATTGATAGACTTCGCTAAATACTAGCGGTTCTCCATTTATATCATTATAATGAAAAAAGAATTTACCATCCTTTCCAAAAGGATATAAACCACGTTCAGTCGAAGTCGAGTGGAAATCGTAGTCGTCTCTTTTTTGTTCCATAATGGTTGGTTTGGAAGTGAAGAAAAGAAAAAGAATTACAGGAGGCTAAGACAAAGGAAGCTTAGCTTCCTGTAATTGTGGGCTGTCTAGTTTGGCGAATAAGGTTATTAGTATTTTAGTATTCAAACCTCATTCTAACCATTAAGATTCCTAATAACAGTTCAGCCTAAACTTAGTGGGCATCGTAGACTTTAATTGGTGGACACTCTACAAATGCAGCTATTGGACCAGGCGTACCGTCACAAGCACAGAAGGTAAGGCATAATACCATTTTATAAAAACCAGGGCTTAATTCACCAGGGCCAAAAGTGATTTTTTTAGAAAAGTGTAGGTCGTCTCCACATTTATATTCAACCACTTCCATTTTTTCAATACAAGGCTCCTCTTTTCCCCACTTTTCTCCATCAACTGTCAATTTCCAGTTACCAGCTAAAAACTTTGCTAATTTACCGTTTGCGTGCCATTTTGCTTCAATACATAGTTCCTGCTTGGTAGTGATAAAGCAAGGTGAATTGTGGTCAACATCTGTTGGACATTCACAAGGATATTCATCAGGCTTGTAAGAGCCTTCGCTAACGTGAACGTGTCCACCAACATGAAAATGAGGCATCATTTCCTCAAACTTTAAAGGTTTGGATGACATAATAATTATTTTTTTGCAAAACCTTGTTAAAGTGATACCGCCTTGTATTCAAGGAGGTAGTAGTTAAACGTACTGCCAAAATATTTATGAACGTGCTTTCATTCTATGGACAGTTTTAAAAGGCTTTACGGGTTTAAAAATGAATACAAGGGCAAAGTTAGGAACAGGGATTAATTGTGTATTAATAATTAATTATATGTGAATTAAATCGTAATTAATTTAATCCCCCTCTAGCAATTATTTCTCCTACGGGTTGCTCTTTTTTGATCTCTCCGTTATCAATGGTGATTGTTTCTCCACCAAATTTGGGAATCGTCATTGTCAAATCCTCTAAAGGATTATACATGATACTCTGTTCTTGCAACATCCCAATTGCTATTTGCTCTCCCATAAGTAAAGATTCCCAATAGTCAGAGTAATAGTGTACCCCAGCCCAATTCCTGCCAATAGATATATTAGCAGCTAATTTATTTAGCTCGCCTTCGAGAGACAGTGGTTGGATGAGCGGAACAGTCTTCAGAGCGGTACCATTTTTATTGGGAAGAAAACAATAGTTGGTAGAGGGCGGCTCACTATCTATTTTCCAATTTTTCCCTTCAGGGTCGATTACTACATATTGATCGGTATCAAAAAAAGCTTTTAAAATGGTCACGCAAGCACCCGCTACAGTAGCATGGCCGGCACCATACGAAGGATGCATAGGAGAGCCTTCATAAAATGCCATTGGTAAGAGATAGTTATGGTCAAACTGTTGGTGTTTGCAAGTAGCTTGTTCAAAACCCTTTTCAAAGGAAGGATTTTGTTTATTGATTAATGCTAATATTTTATTGAGTTCAAATTGCATTTTGGATAGTGGATATATATTTTTTGAATCCAATCTAACACGTAAACTCTTATTCTCAATTGTCTTATGCATTTGTATTCTAGCGGCTAATGCTTCTGGTCGCATTCTTCTATGTATATTAAATTTTTGAAACCTTACGGCTTTTAAAGCTCTAGTCGCCACCTCCGTTACAAGCGTTAAAATATGAGGCCCTCCGTACTGTGCAAATCCCTGCTGGCGATCAATAAAGTCTTTTGCTTGAAAAGGAATTCCTTTATCAAAAGGGGCTCCAACAGATAATAATAGCAAGCAGGCATTTAAATAGGCTTGATAAAGTGCATCATAGTGCACATAGGTAGCCAAGTCTCTTGGAGTGGTGATAAAACGTCTTCCATTAATTCCATTTTCATATTCTTCCAATCCTCTTAAGTCCGCTCCATTTTGTACATCTAACCATTCATTCCAATGAGTTAAATAATCTTTCCCTGGTTTAGCTACTCTTACTCTTTGGTCAATTCTTATCCCACCATAAGTAATGTACCCATCAGAGGCCGGTTGTTCTTGATCTTTGTTATTTATCCCAGTATTTCCCATCAATAAAAATTGAGATAAATAAGGTCCTATCTTATCTCCCTTGGCATTACCTCTAAATATTTCTTGAATAGAGTTGATATTTCTTGCTCCTTGATAATTATTGAAATAAGGAAGTTTCTGTAATTCTGTCAATAAGTGAAGTGCCTTTTCTTTATCTCCTTTTGCATTAAAAGAAGGTAGTACCTCGGAGTGAAATTTATGAACAAATTCTTCTTGCTCATTTGTTGCATTAAAATATACGGCAAAAGGAATATCCCTGAGAAGTGCTTGTGCATAAACTTCACCCATCTCCGCAGTTAGTTCATCTGTGCCTAAAGCAGGGGCAGGTTTCATGGTAACTGCCATAGAATCAGGTCCTTGCAAATCAAAAGATAATCCAGCTCCTGCACTCTCCCAAGCTCTTACAGGAACAGGTTCATCTCCTTCTGCAATTGCTGATTTCCAATCGAGTATTTTTTTTGACTGAGCACCATCAACGATTGTTTGATAGCCTGGCCCAACAGGCGTGATTTCGAATATTTCTGGATCTCCTGTTTCTATTCCCTCCACAAATTGTCGATAGTGCGGAGGAGAAGCTACTAGTCCAGTCATTGGATCATGTTTCAATCCTTTGGTAAAACTCATCAAATAAGTTTTATTGCCTTCTTCATCCAAATACTTTCTCTCTTCTCCATTAGAACGATGAGAAGATGGGTGGGATCTATTCATAGCAAGCGCTGCTGCTTCTACTCTTTTTTCATAAGATTCTGACTGTCTTTCTTTCAAAGTCTTCATTTGTATTGATTTATGTTATTTAAATATATCATAAAATTATAACCATCCGTTCACGCCTACTAATTACCCTACTTATTTTTCGGTTAAATGTGAATTAAAAAAATACCCTCTGTCAAAACAATAAGGATTTTGTAGTCTTGATTAGCACTATTGTTGAGATATAGTAAGTTTCCTTTCATTCTTTAGAATAATTCCCCTTATTTGCAGGTTCTAATTTTGATCGCAGTATTACGCAATATGCCTATTTTAGAAAAAAAGAAAGAAAATTTACTGGTAGCTATTAGTCTCTTTTTATTTACGATGACTATGATTTGGTTGGCATTTACGACCAAAGGGACCGGAGATTGGGGAGATGCTATCTACCACTATTTATTTTCTCGTTTTGCTTTTGCTCATCCAGAAAATTTTCTAAATCATTGGGCAAAGCCTGTGTTTGTTCTATTGACGGCGCCTGTCGCTCAAGGTGGTTTTATCGCCATGAAAGTGTTTAATGTCGCCCTTTTAGTTGGGAGTAGTTGGTTTGCGTGGCGGGTGGGGAAATTACTAGCGGTACCCAATGCTTGGCTAGTCGTATTTCCGTTGATGACTGCCCCTATGAATATTTCCCATACGCTATCAGGTTTGACGGAACCCATGTTTGCGTTTTGGTTGATAGTAGGAATTTATTGGTTTGTGAAAGAAAAACCATTTTCCGCTGTGTTATGGTTATCGTTCTTACCGTTTGTTCGTTCCGAAGGATTGATTGTTTTTTGTGTGGTATTAATCTATTTAGTTTTAAAAAACTGGTGGAAGTATATTCCTGTATTAGCAGTTGGACATTTGGTATATAGTTTGGTTGGCTACTTTTATTATCAAGACTTTTTGTGGGTTTTTACTAAAATGCCCTATGCAACTGTAAAAGGGGCTTATGGTTCTGGAGAATTTTGGCATTATGCTAATAAAATGCATCAAGTAATGGGGGACTTTTTACCCATTCTTTTGTTGATTGGTTTATTAGCTGGGGCGATTCGATTGGTGAAATTTTGGCTCAAAAAAGATACTTTTTCAATAGATGAATTGTGGCTGATTTATGGTGTTTCGGTAGCATTCTTTTTAGCGCACTCTATATTTTGGCGGTTTGGTATTTTCAATTCTTTTGGCTTGACTAGGGTTTTTATGGGCGTTCTTCCTTTGTATGCATTAATCATTGTACAAGGTGTAAATTTAGTGCTTCACCCAATAAAGAAGACTACTATCCATTTACCTTTGATCGGACTCTTGGTAGCGACTATGTTTTTTTATTTAGACAAAAAGATAGACTTGCATTTCCACTTAGCCCCCACCTCTTCTCAAAAAGGACAGAATGAATTGATTGAAAAATATGCCTCACAATATGAAGGATACACGTATTATTTTGATGCGATCCATCCTTCTCTTGCGCTGGATCTAGATTGGTTCGATCCCAATAAACATCGCTATACACCGCAGTTATTTACAGGAGAACCGATTCCTTCCAAAAGTTTGGTATTGTGGGATGATTGGTTTTCTTTGGACGAGTCGAATATACCTTTAGAAAATTTGACGAATGATAAACGCTTTCGATTAATCGAATGTTTGGAAACGGGTTATGACTGGGAACATCCTAAAAAGAAAAATTGCTTATTTGAATTTGATAGTACTTATGCTAATGCTACCATGCTCTTGGATCGAGATTTTGAAACAAGGAAAAAATGGACAGATACAACCATAGTGAAAAGTGGGGCAGCTAGTTTTAGAATGGATAAACAACAGGAGTTTTCACCCGGTTTCACAGGTTGGCTATCCAGTTTTCATGTCGTGAAAGAGCCTGTGATCAGATTATCCTGCTGGGTATATCTACCAGAAAATATCAATCCTGCTACTCATGCTGCTAAGGCAGTAATTTCTTTTGAGTCTAACTATAAGGCGGTGGCTTATCACGCCAAGCCCATCTTTCAAGAAGGGGATCAAAGAGGTAAATGGAAAAGAATTGTTTACGAGCAGCCCATAATCAAAAACACTTTGATGAATGATGTTGTTAGGGTGTATATTTGGAATCCTGATCCAACTACTATTTATATTGATGATATGAAGGTGGATTGGTATCATACGGAATAAGGACATCGATCAAACTATCAAATTTTAATTATGTTCACAGGAATAATAGAAGCTTTAGGCACCATTACCAATATAGAAGAAGAAGGCACCAATAAGCACTTTACCTTGCGGTCCACTGTTTCAAAAGAATTAAAAATAGATCAAAGTATTGCTCATAATGGGGCTTGCCTTACAGTAGTTGCGCTAGGCGAAGGCACACATACGGTAACGGCAATTGAAGAGACCTTGAAACGAACCGATCTAGGGCATTGGGACGTTGGAAAAGAAGTGAATCTAGAAAGGGCGATGTCTGCCAATGCTCGTTTAGATGGGCATTTTGTGCAGGGACATGTGGATGATACAGGGATATGTGTAGATATAAAAGACCAAGATGGAAGTTGGTATTTTACCTTTCAATACAATCCTACTCCAGCGCATTTATTGATTGATAAAGGCTCTATTACAATCAATGGAACTAGTCTTACTGTTTGCGAACCCAAAGGAAATTTATTTTCAGTAGCCATTATTCCCTATACCTATGAGCATACCGTTTTTCATCAGCTAAAAAAAGGAGATACCGTTAACTTGGAATTTGATATGATCGGAAAGTATATTACGAAGTATATGCAGTTGTATAAAAATGTCTAGTCCTACATGCTGAAAATAGCATACTCACCCATCTACAAATATCAACTACCAGAGGGACACCGCTTCCCTATGATAAAGTATGAGTTAATTCCTGAGCAATTACTATATGAGGGTACTATAACAGCAGCCAATTTCTTCCATCCACAACTCCTTCCTGAAGAGACTATTTTATGGACACATGAACCAGAATATTGGAAAAAACTAAAAAACCAAACCCTTACCCGAAAAGAAATTCGAGAAATAGGTTTTCCAATGTCGCCCCAATTAATTCACCGAGGCAGGCATATCGCTAATGGAACGATTGAGTGTGCCTTATTTGCTCAAGAATATGGAATTGCCATGAATGTGGCAGGTGGAACGCATCATTCTTATAGTTATAAAGGGGCAGGCTTTTGTGTGTTTAATGATATTGCTATTGCCGCTAATTATTTATTGAAACATCAATTAGCTCAACAAATTTTAGTCATAGATTTGGATGTACACCAAGGAGATGGCACTGCTCAAATTTTTAAAGAAGAATCACGGGTTTTTACCTTTAGTATGCACGGTGCTAAAAATTATCCTGCTCGAAAGCAGCCTTCGGATTTAGACATTGGATTACCAGATAAAACAAAAGATGAAGTCTATCTATCCACTCTTAGGGAAACCTTACCTAGCTTATTAGAAAAAGTACAACCTGATTTTATTTTTTATTTATCAGGAGTGGATATTATTGAATCGGATAAATTAGGTCGATTGAGTGTAAGTATTCAAGGTTGTAAAGAGCGAGATCGAATTGTTCTGGAGACTTGCAAAAGGAATCAACTACCTGTGGCGGTTAGTATGGGGGGAGGGTATTCGGAGAAGTTACCGCATATCATAGAGGCACATGCAAATACTTTTCGTGTGGCGCAGCAATTATTTTTTTAAGCTACACAGAGTAAGTATAGAATAGCAAAGTTACAACCAAACACATTTATATTAAACACCTAAGCTGGCGAAGCCAGTACCATAATTTTTATGCCTCGCTTGCTTCGCAAGCTCGGCAGTTAGGTTCTTTTAGCGGCACAGTAGATCACATAGTTTTACTTTTAAAAAAATTATTCCATAATTTTTTTTTGAAAGGCTATGTGCCTAT
>CALJIQ010000063.1 GCA_937973995.1 uncultured Saprospiraceae bacterium | reverse complement strand
CTCATTTTTTCAAAGTCAGGTTCGTAAAATATTGGTTTTCAGCCGATAGAAATTTAGACATACTCTTATCTAGTCTATTTCTTTTGATAATATTTTATCACGGAAGCATAAGTTGGAAGTTCAACCATTTCAGGTACCAATTCCGTTAGCAGCTTTCGCCCTTCAAAATTTTCCATGAGTGCCTCTCCAAGCGCATCGATAGCTTTCGTCTCTTGTTTTAGTTTATAAAGACAAATGCTTTTACAATATAAAAGTTCCGATCCATACGAATGTTCCTCCGCCTCCTCTAAGGTATCTAATGCCTCTTCTACATAGCCAATTTTCAATAAAAAAGTGGCATAATCCACCCAGAAAGAAGGTTGTTCTGGAGCTAATTCAGTCGCCTTATTAAAGCATTTGAAAGCCTTTTCTAGCTCATCCAAGTTATAATACGCTAGGGCTAAGGCTGAAAAATAATCTTCCTGCCTGTTATCCAAACTAATGGCTTTCTTAAAGAAATGAATAGCACTGGTCCACTTTCCATTCGTACTCATGCATTTACCAATATGGTAATATACTTCATCGTGATATTCATCCACATCGATCGCTTTTTCGTAAAAATTCAAAGCAACCTCTATATTCCCCTGATACTCATAGCACAAACCTATATTAAATAGCAAATCTCCGTCTGGTTGAACATACCGAAGCGCTTCTTCGTAACACTCTAACGCTTTTGTGTAATCATTTTTGATTAGACAATTTGCCGCACACTCTTTATAAGCTTCTTCGAATTCGTTGTCTATCACAAAGGCATATTCATAAGCTTCTATTGCTTCGTCGTATCGGTTGAGGTACGATAAGCCATGCCCCAAATAATACCAAGCCATATGACAATAGGGATCCTTATCGATAATAGATTCAAACAAAGAGATACATTCTTCATGTTTCTGACTCCGTTTGATACAAATCCATATGCGTTGCAAAATTTCTGGATGGCGGGTATGTAGAAGGAGAGCTTTCGACCAACTAGCATACATAGCTTCATATTCTCCCATTTCTTCGAATACCAGCCCTTCACAGCAATAAATTTCTGCCATATTAAGAGAGGAATTAGAAGAAGAGTTTTCCTTAATTTGAGTTAATAAAGAAAAAGCATCGGAGAAAAGTTGCTTTCTTGCTAGGAGTTGCGTCTTTAAAAGAGCGATAGATAAGTCCCTAGGGGCGATACTCTCTGCTCTTTCTATTGCATCTAAAGCTTGGTCTAAACTGCTTTCGTGACATAATATCGACAACAATTGCGCCTTTTTATAGTATAAAAATGCGGAAAAGCAGTGTTGTCGCAATGCATTATCCACGACAGCTAGTGCGGCCTCAAATGCTTTCTCATTTTGGTAGTAATCTATTAAATGGGAAAAAACCGTTTCCTCATAAAAAACTACCGCTCCCTGTTGTGACATTGCCTCATACTCTGTGACAAGGTCAATTAGTGTATGTTGTTTATTGTAGTTGTGTTGCTCCATAGAAATGTTATCCTTAGGTTTACTATATAAAGATACAGTAAATGACTTCAACAGTGTTATGGCTATTAGAAAATTTATTTCTCATATTCATTTTTTTTACTTTCACCATAGCCGACAATCGAATTTTACAACATTAATAAACAACATATTACAGATAAAATTTTAAATATTTTAAAATTAAAAAAATATTTAATTTGTCTCGATTTTAGCATTTTCCTTAGAATTAAGTATAGGTTTTTATTAGGTTGAATTTTATAAAATAAATATTTTTTGTTTTGATTTTTATCCATTTTTTGTTTTAAATATGTGACATTAAAAAACTAAAAATATTACTAAGATTTAAGAATAAGCACTAAGATTTTAGTACTCCTACTATCATCAAAAATGTAAATTGATTAATTTTGAATGTCCTTAATGTGGACCACTGCATATTATTAAAGACTGTGTTGTAATCATAAACAGACATAATCTTTAAATGTTGGTGTCTATATAAGTGAGTGGATAAAAATAACTTCACAATAAATTATTTTGATTAATAATTACTAATCATTGATTATTAGCTAATTACACGTTTTCATTACGCTTAGAAAATAATTAATAATCAGTAATTAATAATGTCCTACTACTTATTTTGTTTCAATTAAACAAATGATATACTATGAGAGCTTCTGATTGGATTATGAGACTGTTAATCTTTCTCTTAATTGCGTTGTTTTTCTATTTCCTTTTATTCGTTGCTTACCCTCAATACAAGTCTATCGAAGCGCAAGCACCAAATAGACCTTCCGTTTCTACCACCCTTGATAAGTTAGATAATGGCAGAGAAGCCACCTTGGATGAAGAGGATTATGAGGATTCAGAGTTGGAACGAATGGGGAATTCCGCTTTGTCCACCATAAAAGACGGTGCGACTGCCGCTGGAACAGTAGTTGCTGAAGGGGCTACTGCTACTAAGAATGCAATAGGCAGAGGCGCAGAGACCATAGGAAATACAGTAGAAGGAGGAGTAGATGCAGCAAAAGATGCCATTTCTACCACACGAGATAAAGCGGCTGATGCACTCGCTGGTACTCCTTCCATAGATGACTTAGTGGCATTAAAAGAAGAGCAAGCTAAAGCGTTTGAAGAACAAGAAGGAGGACAGGGTGCAAATAATACTTCTACGGGTGCTGTTATGGAATATGGCTCTAATCCAGAAGGACAATATATGGTAGTAGCAGGAACGTATCGTCAAATGATCAATGCGGAGACAGAATTAAAAAAATTGAAAAAGTTGGGTTATGATAATGCAACGATCGCCAAGTTTAATAAGTCCACTTATGCTTCTTTAATTGTGGATCGTTTCGCTAGTTCGTCTGAGGCTTATAAGTACATGAATACATTAAAAGCTAAAGGGATGGATGTGTATGTTCATCGGAAACGCTAGCACACCTCAACTTCAATTACCATCTCAACTTCAAATCTTAAAGTTGAGATGGTAGTAGTAGTTTAATAGGCAATATCCTCCAAACTAGTAACAAAGCCCTTCACTCCTTTCTTCCTTGCATTTTTCTGATAATTTTTTGCGGAAGCCAAGTCTGGAAATGGACCTAGTATTACTTTGTATATAGGCTGACCATTGCTACCTCTTTCTATACTCAACAAAACATTATTAAACCATTTTCCCTGCAAATCAGCTACTTGTTTTAATACATTCTCATAATTAGAGAGGGAAGCTACTTGAACGCCAAAGCTGGCATATTTAGGCTTTTGCAAATCTATCTTGTATAAGCCATAGGGAGCATAATTTTTGGGTACCACCATTTCAAATCCCTCGTCGGCTCTTAATTTCTCTTTATAGCTTGCAGAATTAACGCTAGTGCCTTTAGCTGTATATACTTCTGGGCGACTGGTAGTCTTTGTTGGCTTAGAAGACGCTCGAGGAGTGGTAACGGGCTTTGGTGTGGAGGTACTTGGACGGGTAGTTCTGGTCTCCACCTGTCTTCGGGGTTGTGCCTCTTCTAAGACAGGCACTGCAGGAGAAGTAGTTTTTTTAGGTACTGGTGTTTTTTTAGGAGTTTTATTAGAAACCCCTTTTCTGCCGATTACATCTAATTTCACTTGGGTAGTGCCATCTTTTCGCATTCCCAAGGCATCCGCTGCACGACCAGATAAATCTATAATCCTTCCTTTTAAATAAGGGCCTCTATCATTAATCCGCACATCTACATATTTCTTGGTATCCATACGAGTTACCCGCACTCTTGTCCCCATAGGCAGCGATTTATGTGCTGCTGTTAATTCTCCTTTATCGTATCGCTCTCCACTTGCTGTTTCGCTACCATGAAATTCATCTCCATAATAGGAAGCCATTCCATATTCCGACTCTTGGGCTTGTACTAAACCACTAATCGTAAGGCTTAAAAATAGGCAAAGGATGTTGTGCATTAAATTTCTCATAGCTAAATTATTTTGGTTTAGGGAGGAGGAATTAAATAAGGTACCCATTATGGCACAGTTATTTTTTCTTTTGAGGAATGGTAAAAATTCAGGCATAGCTGGGCTATGACTTTATTTTAAGCGTTTTTCAAAAGGAAAAAGAACAAGTCAGAGTGGGTAAACTATTTATTTCCTCATCCCTTGTGTCCTTTATCATTCAAGAAGCTTTCCAAAAGTATCAAATTTTGAATCATTTCTGACAAATAAATATTATAAAATACAGATATAGAACGTATTAGCGGGGGTACTTTATTTGAACTTTCCCACTTCTTTTTTTGTAATTTTGTAAACGAAGTGAATAGTCATTGGTTATTAAGTCATTATACTATACACTAGCATAGCCAATGACTTAATGACCAATGACTTAATGACCAATAAAATATGAGCAAATTAGGAAAAGTTTTGGTAGCCATGAGTGGTGGCATAGATAGCACCGTAACGGCCATGATGTTACATGAGCAGGGGTATGAAGTAGTGGGAATCACTATGAAAACATGGGATTATGCCAATTCAGGAGGTGGTAAAAAAGAAACAGGCTGTTGCAGTTTAGACTCTATAAATGATGCCCGACAAGTAGCAGTGAATATGGGATTTCATCATTTCATTGTAGATATTAGGGAGGAATTTGGGGACTATGTGATTGATAATTTTGTAGATGAATATATGGCGGGTAGAACTCCAAATCCATGTGTGCTCTGTAACACCCACATCAAATGGAGTGCTTTATTAAAAAGAGCGGATGCCTTGGATTGTGAGTTTATTGCCACTGGACATTATGCGATTATCAATGAGTTGAATGGTCGAAAATATGTTACCAAAGCAAAAGATGGGCAAAAAGATCAGTCTTATGTGTTATGGGGCTTATCTCAGGAATGTTTAAAAAGAAGTAAATTTCCACTGGGTCCATATACCAAACCTGAAGTGAGACAAATGGCTTACGACTGGGGATATGCAGAATTATCCAAAAAAGCAGAAAGCTTTGAAATCTGTTTTGTACCTGATAATGATTACAGAGGCTTTTTAAAAAGAAGAGTGGAAGGATTAGAGGAAAAAGTAGCTGGAGGTTCTTTTGTCAATACCAACGGCGAAAAAATAGGAACCCATCACGGTTATCCTTTCTACACCATTGGGCAACGCCGAAATTTAGGAATGGCTTTCGGAAAACCAATGTATGTTACGGAAATCCAACCTGACACCAATACCGTCGTTTTAGGAGAAGTATCCGATTTATTGAGAAACGGAATGACGGTTGGTGGCATCAATTCTATGAAATACAAACACTTATCAGACGGCTTAGAAGTAATCACACAAGTACGGTATAATGATAAAGGAACCGTAAGTATTTTAAAAGAAGTCGAACAACCCAATCAAATTGGTGTTGAATTCTATGCCAATGTGCGAGGCATAGCGCCTGGACAATCTGCCGTATTTTTTGAAGGAGAGGATGTAATCGGCGGAGGAATTATTCAAGGAAGTTTTAAAAATTAAAATTGGTCTTGTGGATATACCAACAACTGCCATAAAGCCATAACATCTATAAAAAACATGATAAGTAAAAAAGTAATCCAAAAGATCACGTTGTTAGCATTAGCGATTACCCTAACGGTGGGGCTACCAACTAATAGTGTTGCTCAATGCCCTATGTGCAAAATGTCCGCAGAAAGCAATCTCAAAAATGGTGGAACTGCCGGAAAAGGCTTGAATAATGGAATCCTTTTCATGTTATTAACGCCCTATCTAATTATTGGGGTCGTTGGGTATGTATGGTACAAGAACCGTATCCCTGAAGAAAAGAAAACTTCTTTCAAGCCCGAGTAAGATTAGAATATGTCTAAATTTCTATCGGCTGAAAACCAATATTTTACGAACCTGACTTTGAAAAAAATGAGTTTATTTAGCTCGCTAAACGCACTCATTTTTTCTTCCTCAAAACCGCAACCTATTGATTTTAAACTCGAAATAAATTGTAGATCTACTCTTAAGGAAATAGGCATATACTATTACACCATAACTTCCTCTCGCACAATGTATTTTTGATAAACCTTCTCAATAGCATCCGCCAATTCCCTATCTCTGTTAGTTACTACATTTCCAGCTTCATGTGTGGAAAGTGAAATAGAGACCTTATTCCAGGTATTGGTCCAATTTGGATGATGTTTTTGCCGTTCTGCAATCATCGCTACTTCTGTCATAAAAGCGAAAGCCTCAGAAAAGTTCTTAAAGGTAAGTTCAGCGCGTAGTTGATTCTCAATTTTATGCCACATAGGATTCTTTTTCAATGTTATAAACATAAACAAAAAGGGAATATTTATAACATTTTGTTTAAACAATTAGCTTTAAGGGTTAGCAACCAGAGCTAAGATAAAAGAAAATCATTTAAAAGTCCAATCAAATTTATCTAAGTTAGTCAATCCAGCTTTCAATAATTGAATACAATTTTCCACATCTTTTTTGTGAACCATCTCGATAGATTGGTGTATATGTCTTGTTGGTACAGAGATAGCACCTGTAATAGCACCATGTTTTCCATAGCGTTGGATAGCTGCGGTATCTGTTCCTCCTGCGGGTAGTATTTCAGGTTGCCATTTAATCTTTTTCTTAGTCCCAATTTCTTTCAAGTAATTCACCATTCGGTAATCAGAGATAGCAGAACCATCCATAATTTTGATAGCCGCTCCTTTCCCTAGTTTGGTCACCTTTTCGTGAGGATTAGAACCAGGCACATCAAAGGCGATAGTCGTATCTAGACCAAAACCAAAATCAGGGTCTATTAAATGAGCAGAACTAATGGCCCCCCTTAATCCAACTTCCTCTTGAACGGTAAATACACCATACAGATCGTAGGGAACTTTCTTTTTTTGTAAAGCCCGCAAGACCTCTACCAGTATAAATACAGACACTCTGTTATCAAGCGACTTACTGTTTACACAGTCTCCCATTTCGATTAAATCTCGTTCTCTAGTAATAGGGTTGCCTACCTCTACCAGGGCTTCCACTTGTTTCTTAGGCATACCTGTATCAATAAAGTAATCTTGAATATGTGGAGCTTTACTTCTTTCTTCTGGCTTCATTAGGTGAATAGGTTTTGAACCCATTACGCCCATTACATCTTTTTTACCATGAATAATGACTCGTTGGGCAGTTAGCGTTTTAGGGTCAAAACCACCTAATGTATGAAAGCGAACAAACCCTTCCTCATCCACATGCGTAACAATAAATCCAATTTCATCCATATGAGCTGCCACCATTGCCTTTTTCGGTTCTTTCCCCTTCTTGACAGCGATGAGGTTGCCCATTGCATCAATACTAATCTCATCTACTAAAGGCGTTACCTCTTTTATTAGAAAAGCACGAACAGCTTGCTCAAAACCTGGTGCGCCTGGAATTTTACAGATCTTTTTTAGAAGTGGTATATTTATCATGAGGAAGTTATTTAGTGTTCAATAAATGGAATGCGTAGAGTAGAAAATGAATAGCTGAGTTAATAGGGTTCACCTCTTTATGCTTCACACAGCGTAAAATTGTTAGACGGTTTTATGGCTAGATGGCTTATATAATGTTGACAATCAAGCAATTGCTGTGCGACGTAAACGTTTAATGAGCAAACGACAAAAAGGATTGAAAAGATTTTCTTTGATAAAAACTGTTCATTTACTTTTTTCATTCGAAAAAAAAGTAACAAAAATTCTTGTCGCAGCAAATGCTCAACTCAAAGCTATCACCCACATCCCAATGCTGCGACATCAGCCGCCACCAAGCGGGGACATGTTCTTAGATGCGTACTAATGTGTATTTTTTCAAATCTTTCTGTCGCTACCTAGTTAAAGGTTTATGTCGTACAGCAGCAATTTAGCCATCAAACCGTAAGTTCTCAATGTTGAATTTTGAATGATTGAATTTTGAATAACACTAGACGCAATAAGACAAAAACACTAAGATTTGATGAAACCACCCATTCAACATTCAACTCATTTTCTCCTTTCGTCGTTTATTCATTTAAAAAACTACAAATATAAGTTCCTCAAAAAATACGGAATGAAATTAGCTGAGTTTTTTATTAAATAAAATTATATATCTATGACTTCTGAGGAAAGAGCAGCATTAAAAGAAAGCATTCAGATAAAAATAGTGGAAACTAAACAAAAAATCATTGCCTTAGAAGAAGTTACTCAACCTATCTCTCCTGAGAATTCAATCGGAAGGGTAAGTAGAATGGATGCGATTAATAACAAAAGTGTATCCGAAGCCGCTCTTAGACAAGCAAAAAAACAATTAGCTAGTTTACAAATTGCTTTGACTAAAGTGGATAATTCTAACTTCGGAACTTGTAGTAATTGTAAAAAAGCGATTCAAAAAGCCCGATTGCTATTTATGCCAGAAAGTGCAAAATGTGTGAGATGTGCTAGGTAAGAAATATTCGATTAATGGGTAACTACAAAAAAAAACAGGACGCAGTCGTTTAGGTACGAAGCATCCTGTATAACCCCAAAAAACCAAATGAAAACAATCTACATATAGAAGTATCTTAAAGGCTATATTTGCCTATTTTTCTGTTTGTAATGCAAATATTTTTATTTTGCAACACTATTAAGACGTGTTCTCATATTGAATGTCACATTTGAAGATTTTTTCTTTAAAAAAAATAAAAAATTATATTATTCCTGTTAAACAACTTATAATCAGCGTATTAATTGGATTTGTTTTTCTCTTACTCCATTTTATAAATCCATTATAATTGGACTGATTCTCTTGTTAACAGAAAAACTTTTGTGCTGAATATATTCCGAAAGGAAGTCTGATTATTTCTCATTGAAAACGTATAGATCAAGTAGAAAATAAAGGTTCTTTGACAAATTACGTGATTCCTTCCCTGAAATGGACATCGAGTCCATTTCAGGGAAACAAGGGATTCTAAAGGGGCAGGTCAGATTGGCTCGATGCCAATCTGATTTGCTAATTGCATCCATTTCACGAAATTTGTCAAAGAACCAAAACAACTAACTATTGGCAAAGCTTAAAACTATTTTCATTTGCAGTAACTGTGCTGCTACCTCTCCTAAATGGATCGGCAAATGCCCGTCTTGTGCCAAGTGGAATACCTACGAGGAAGACGTTATTACAAAACCGACCAAGCAAGAAGAGAAAAAAAAGATTTGGTCCAAACCGAATAAAGCTGCTGCCAAAGCCATTCCATTAATAGAAATAAAACCAGGCAATAAGCAGCGTTTGGTGACTACTGATGCCGAACTAAATCGAGTATTAGGAGGCGGGATTGTTAGCGGTTCTATTATCTTAATAGGAGGTCAACCCGGCATTGGAAAATCAACCTTATTACTTCAGGTAGCTACCGCCATTGCCGCCAAAATTTTATATGTATCTGGTGAAGAAAGTGAAGAGCAGATCAAAATGCGAGCAGACAGAATTGGTAAAGATCAGTCTGACTGTTATATCCTTACAGAAACCAATACTGCTAAAATCTTGAGCCAAGCCCAACAATTACAACCAGATTTATTAATTGTTGATTCTATTCAAACGCTTTCTTCTCCTCATATTGATTCTGCGCCTGGAAGTATTAGCCAAGTTAGAGATTGCGCCGTTGAACTACAACGGTTCGCCAAGGAAACCGGTATTCCAGTTTTCCTAATTGGCCATATTACAAAGGAAGGCTCCCTTGCTGGACCAAAACTATTAGAACATATCGTAGATACCGTTTTACAATTTGAAGGAGATCAACATTATACCTATCGAATTTTACGGACAAAAAAGAATCGTTTTGGTTCTACGGACGAAATGGGAATCTATGAAATGCAATCTACTGGCTTGCGGGAAGTGTCCAATCCTTCTGAATTATTACTTTCCCAGAATGAAGAAGATTTGAGTGGTAGTGCAGTAGCAGCTACGATGGAAGGGATGCGACCTATGTTGATCGAAACGCAGGCCTTAGTCAGCACCGCAGTATATGGGACACCTCAACGAACAGCTACGGGATTTGATTTAAGACGACTTAGTATGTTACTAGCTGTCTTAGAGAAAAGATGTGGTTTTCAATATGGTCAGCAGGATGTTTTTCTAAACTTAGCAGGGGGCATTAAAATTTCAGATCCAGCAATTGACTTAGCCATAGTGAGTGCCCTAATCTCCTCTCTGGAAGATATTGCGGTACCGAGTACGATCTGTTTTGCGGGAGAGGTTGGCCTATCAGGAGAAATAAGAGCCGTCAGTAGAATAGAGCAACGCATTCAGGAAGCGGATAAATTAGGATTCAATCAAATCTTCATTTCTAAATATAACTTGAAAGGCTTATCGCTCGAGAAGTATAAAATTGAGGTGGTACCAATAGCTAAATTAGAAGAACTATATAGAAAATTATTCGAACCTTAGTGGTCTTAGTAGTGGGACAAAAATGTCCCTTAGTCATTACAATTTATCCAGTGACGGGAAATCACTGGATAAAAGAAAGAATCAAATTATCCAAAAAAAAATGGTAGCAGAGATTAATTCCGCTACCCATGCATTAATAATTAATTTGTTATGATAAAATGAAAATAACATTTTGGATAAAGTGATTATGATCGTTTGTTTTTTATGCCTTAATGTTTTCCTATTTTCTTAGTAGATGCCATATTTATTTTCTTGGCTAGTTCATCTCCAGCTTTTTGAATAACCAATAATTCCTCTTCTTCATCTAATCTCAACTTTACCTTATAAATACCTTCAGTAGCATCTTCCAAATTAACTTTTAGTTCATTCAATCCTGGATATAGGTACTGAAATTCTGAATAGACTAATTCCCCTTGATAACTAACTAATTCATATTCCAACTGCCCCTCTATCAATGCATCTATAGAAATATCAAAAGTCTTATCAGCTAAAATTGAACTATATGCGACTACGGCAAATTGATTCAGTTTAACTTTGTTGATGGTAGCTACCTGAGAATAACTAGAGGTACCATCAGTATCTACTACCTTTAAGCGGTAATAGCTTTTAGCGACACCCAATCCAGTATCCATAAATCGGTAGGCATTTTCATCATTTGAATTACCTGTCGCTTCTACTGTACCAATATTTTTAAAAGAAATTCCATCAGTCGATTTTTCGACAATGAATAGATCTGTTTCTTCTTCAAAAGAAGTTTCCCATTGTAGCAGATTCCCCATTTCTAATTCTAAACCTTTTAAAGGAGTCGAATAAATTACTTCTGCTTGAGATTGGGCATTAATAAAAAGGGTTGTAAAAAATAGGGCTAGCAAGAATTGTTTTTTCATTTAACCTTCTTTGTAGATCACTTTTGTAACTTGTATCTAGTTTTAGAGAGATTTAGCTACATCCGCATCGCTTGTTTAATTAATACGGGGATGATTTGTGTTGCAATTTCGGAGTATTAGAGGGTTTGTTCAGTACCGTCACTCTAAAAATGTGACATGGTTAAAATTTGGTTAAATAGTGCAGTTTTCAGAGTCAATAAAATCAATCCGCCCGTTTTTTACTCAACAAACAGTAGTATGAAAAATTCTAGTTTAATTAGTATTAGTGTCTTATTCCTTTTTATAGGTGCTTGCAGTCCCTCTTTAAGTCCATTTACGCAGCGCTTAATAGAACAAAACCGTTGGTCAGAAAAAGATTTGAAAAAAATTCAGTTTTATTCATCAGCTGAAATTTTGCTCTATCGGGACTATGCAAGCGGTATGTCTCGAATTGAATCAGGTGAAATAAAAATGGTAAAAGGCAGAAAAGTAGAAGAGATTCGTATCCCCAAAGGAACACCAGGAGTAGCTGTTTTTCAGCCTAAAAGTAATCGCCTCGCCGTTAGTTTTGAGGATCAAAAGGATAGATTCCTAATATTCGGCCCCAATCCTAAGCGAGGAAATAGCTATGTATTATTAGCTTCGGAATGGAAAAATAGACGTGGTAAAGTAAAATATGACGATCAGCAATATTTTACGACTACAGAAAGTGCCTTTGCTACTTTATTGGTTGATGTAAAAAAATCCAAAAAAATTAAAGTGAAGTCTCGGTCCGTAAAAGGTAGGAAAATCGACTAAAAAACAAGTTTTTAAGGTTTGCGTGACTAAAGGTAGGATGAATTTTTATTTATGATATAAGATTTTGATCCATAATATTCGGATATTTGCAGTATCCCCTCCATAAGGTATTTTTTTTAATGAAAATTAATTTACCTTCTACACTAATAAAACTAATCTTGTGAAGAAATTATTTTTTGCCTTAAGCCTACTGCTTTACTTGACTGCTTGTAATAGCAATAAAAAAGCTATTACTGAAACAACAGCACCTCCCCCACCACCACCTCCTAAGGGCGTACAGTTTATGAAATCTGATAAATTAATGCCTGTCTTGGAAACCGCCAAAACTGAAAAAAAATTGGTATTTGTAGATTTTTATACCACTTGGTGTTTACCTTGTAAATTGATGGATGAAGATGTATTTACAGACGAAGAGTTCGGTGATTACATGAACGACAACTTTATCAATTACAAAATAGATGCTGAGAAAGGTGGTGGTCCAGACCTTGCACTAATATACCAAGTAATGGTATTCCCTACTTTATTATTTTTAGATTCCGAAGGAAATGTATTAGTTAGGAAGGATGGGGCAGCTTATCAAACAGAATTAAGGAATTTAGCATCAAAAGCTCAAGCAGAAAGTCAAAGAAGTGGTGAATAGGAGTATTATTGATTATTGATTACTGATTATTTTTCTTAACGTGATGAAAACGTGCAGTTAGCAAAATAATCAATAATTAGTAATCAATAATCAGCTTTCTTTACCAAAATATTTCATTAATTTATCAGAAACCGCCTCCCCCACCACTTCTCTTAGATCGGTAATAGAAGCAGCCTTTATTTTTTTCACTGATCCAAAATGGCTCAGTAATTTTTGAGCGGTTTTTGCCCCGACCCCAGGTATATTAGTCAATTCTGTACTAGTAAAATCTTTTGACCGTTGATTTCTGTGAAAGGTAATGGCAAAACGATGCGCTTCATTTCTAGCTTGTTGAATCAGTTTTAGAGATTCCGATTTCTTATTAATATAAATGGGAATGGGGTCTTCTGGAAAAAAAATCTCTTCTAATCGTTTTGCAATACCGATCAAGGTAATTTTATCCTCTATTCCTAACTGTTTTAAAATTTTATAAGCAGCACTCAATTGTCCTTTTCCTCCATCTATTATTACCAATTGGGGTAAGTCTTTACCTTCATTTACTAGTCGCTTATACCGTCGATATACCACTTCTTCCATAGAAGCAAAATCATTAGGCCCTTCTACGGTTTTGATATTAAAATGTCGATAATCCTTTTTGGAAGGTTTCGCATTTTTAAATACTACGCAGGAAGAAACGGGGAAGGAGCCTTGCAAATTAGAATTATCAAAACACTCGATGTGTAGTGGCAATTCTTGCATTTGCAAATCTTCCTGCATCGTTCGCAGGATGCGCTCTGCGGAGGTTTGCTTTCTGATTTGGTTGATTTCTTCTTTCCGCTTTTGCAATAAAAAATAACGAATATTCTTTTCTGATAAATCTAGTAATTTCTTCTTGTCTCCAATCTTAGGTACAGTGATTTGAATATCTGGATCAGATAGGTTCAATTCGTACGGCACGACCACCTCTTTTGTAATACTGTTGAATTTCTCCCTCAATTCCAAAATTGCAAATCCTAATAATTGCGCCTCATCATCATTTAGGTTTTTGGTCATTTCAAGGGTATAGGTATTCATGATCGCCCCATTCACTACCTTTATAAAATTGACATACGCCATTTTTTCATCTGTGACAATATAGAAAATATCTAAATCTCGAATTTGTGTACTAACGACTGTGGACTTGCTTTGGTAATTTTCAAAAGCGGTTAATTTTTCTTTTAATTGTTGCGCTTTTTCAAATTCCAAATCAGCCGCATATTGATGCATCAATGCTCCAAAGTGTTGTTTGACAGCCCCAAAATTCCCTTTTAAAATATTTTTGATTTGTTCAATTTTTTGGTTGTAGGCTTCTTCTGATTCATGACCTTCACAGGGGCCTTTGCAGTTGTGTATATGATATTCTAAACATACCTTAAATTTTCCATTCTTAATATTTGTATCGGATAAATGATAATTACAGGTACGAAGCGGAAATAAGGCTTTAATTAATTCTAAAATAATTTTTATCCTTGTTTTAGAAGCATATGGTCCAAAATAATAAGATCCATCTTTGATTACCTGCCGAGTCATAAAAACTCTGGGAAACCGCTCTTTCTTCACACAGATATAAGAGTAGGATTTTCCATCCTTGAGCATTACATTATAGCGAGGTTGGTACTTTTTTATTAAGGTATTTTCTAACAGCAAGGCATCTTGCTCTGTTTCTACAATAATATATTCAATATGATCTGCATTTTTGACTAAAGTGCGAGTCTTGTTAAGCTGATGTTTTTTATTGCCAAAATAAGACGCCAATCGTTTCTTTAAATTCTTTGCTTTACCAACATACAGAATGGTGTCTTCTGCATTAATGAATTTATACACCCCTGGTTCTTTGGGCAAGGTTGGACTGATTCTTTGATAATCTTCTGTAGTCATAGCAGAGCGGTAAAAATGAATCTATTAAGTAACGACAAAACAATAACTCCACCATTTGGACGGTCTCTTTTGCTCTCATTTTCCATTAAAAATTATTTCCGTAGCCCTGCTATGCAAAGAATTTTTAATAAAAACTGAGAACAAAATAGTCTCGACCAATTTGATG
>CALJIQ010000062.1 GCA_937973995.1 uncultured Saprospiraceae bacterium | reverse complement strand
AAGCGTTTTTTTCAAAAACGCTTTTTAAATCGCTGCCGCTAAAAGAACCTAACTGCCGAGCTTGCGAAGCAAGCGAGGCATAGTTTTTTGGTACTGGCTTCACCAGCTTAGGTGTTTACCAAATGGTGTTTTTAGAGTGGACTCAACAATCAAGCAATCAAACCATTTTTCAAAATCAAATCAGGAATATAAAACAAACAAAATGACCAATAACACCTACCCAAAATTACACAATGCCGCTTGGCCAGGGGTAGTAGGAAAAGGAGAAGGAGCAGAACCGGCTATTGATCTGGATACGATGTTGGATTTAACCGCAGGCGCATCAGTGAATGGAATTAAATTTGATGGGATCGATCTATTTTTGGCGGACCCCCATGTTTCTATAGATTCCAACGAAGAAGCGATAAAGCGATTAATGGAGAAAGTAGCAAGTAGAAATCTTCAAATTGGTACCGTGGTAGCGCCTGTTTGGGTGGATACCGGAGGAGGTTCTGCAATGGGTAGTCTGACCGAAAGAAAACGCTTTTTAAAGCAAGTAGAAAAGGCTTGTCATATTGCCATGCGACTAAGAGAATTGGGCATCCGACCGCATGGAGTCGTGCGGATAGATTCTGCTTGTCCACCAGAAGCATGGGCTACTTCCCCTAAAAGGAACACCAATAAAATTGCCAAGACCTTTCGAGCAGCCTGTGATATAGCAGCAGATTATGGAGAAAGCCTCGCCGCTGAAGGAGAGATTTGTTGGGGTGGTATGCACAGTTGGAAAGCGATGGTAGATACCTTAGAAGCAGTAGGCAGACCCAATATTGGTTTTCAAGCGGATATGGCACATACGCTGTTATACTTACTGGGCTATAATAAACCAGAGGATCGAATTTTGCCAATTGATTTCCAGTGGGAAGATCGAGCTACCCTAACGGAAGGACTACAAACAGTAACCGCTGCCCTTCGACCTTGGACTATTGATTTTCATGTAGCCCAAAATGATGGGACCGTGCATGGAAGTGGGGCGCATGATAAAACAGGTCGGCATTGCCCCGCTAATGATCCGAATGGAAAATTAGATATTGCTTCCGATGCAGGTCATTGGTTGCGGAGAAAAGATGGAAAGCTCACAAAAGCTTTTAAGCATATTTGTTGGGATGGATGCATGTTTCCCAATGAAATGCTCTTGCAACCATCTACTTGGAATAATATTTTGGAAAAAATGATTGCTGTTCGGGAACAGCATGGGTTCTAGTGATTAGTACCAATCAAATAATAAATTCGACGTCTTGAGATAGCATTACGGGGTACTTAGACTACCATATGATTACCTGTCACGAATCACTTATTTAATAACCAACCAACTCCACTAAAGCAGTTTCCAAACGCTCCACAGGCAAAAACTGTTGCTCTAGCGGTTTGCTAAAAGGAATAGGCGTATCCATACTAGCTACCCGCATAACTGGAGCATCTAAGTGGTTAAACAAATGCTGCGCAATATAAGCTGATAGCTCTGCCCCTACACCACCCACTAACGTATCTTCATGTAAGATCAATACCCGATTGGTCTTTTGAACGGTCTTTATAACCGCTTCGTAATCCAAAGGGGCTAAACTTCGCAAATCTAGAATATCAATAGAAAGTCCTAATTTTTCGCTTACCTCTGTTGCCCATTTCACCCCTAATCCATAGGTGATGATGGAGGCTTGCGTACCTGTTGTCACAAGATTGGCCTTTCCAATTTCAATCGTATAATAATCCGTTGGGACTTCCCCTGAAAGACTTCTATACAAAGCTTTATGTTCAAAGAATAATACAGGATTGGGGTCCGCTAAACTAGCGAGTAATAACCCTTTGGCGTCCGCAGGATTGGAGGGATATACAATTTTTAATCCAGGTGTTTTGAAAAACCAAGCCTCATTGGTTTGAGAATGAAAGGGGCCAGCCCCGACGCTTCCTCCACAAGGCATCCGCACCACCACATCGGCATTCGCTCCCCATCGGTAATGTAATTTCGCTAAGTTGTTGACGATTTGATTAAAGCCACAAGTAACGAAATCTGCAAATTGCATCTCTACCATCGCCTTCATCCCTTTTAGACTCAAGCCTAAACCTACCCCAATAATGGCACTCTCACAGATGGGCGTATTACGTACTCTCCCTGCACCATATTTTTCCAAAAATCCATTGGTAATTTTAAAAACACCTCCGTAATCTGCAATGTCTTGCCCCATTAATACCAAGTCTTCATAGCGAGTCATGGCAGTATCTAAGGCTTCTGTTATGGCATCAATAAATCGGATGTCTTTGGTCTCCGTTGTGGCTGGAGGAATGGGGGAAGGATCGTACGTTTTATAAATAGCCCCTAACTCTACCGACGTATCGGGTGTCGGCAATTCCTCCTCGAAGGCTACGTCTATAGCGGCTTGAATTTTTTCCTTAATGGAAGACTTTACTTGTTCTATATATGCTTCATCTATTAATCCTTGTGAAAGCAAAAACGCTTCATAATTATGAACAGGATCCCTTTCTTTCCAGTAGTTCATTAAATCTTTAGGGACGTATTTGACCCCACTTGCTTCCTCATGTCCTCGCTGTCGGAAGGTGACACATTCTAATAAAACTGGTTCAGGATGGGCGCGTAATTCTTTGGCAAGGGTCGTAATGGTTTGATAGACTTCCAAAATATTATTGCCATCAATCCGCAAGGATCTCATACCATAGCCGATGCCCTTGTCTGAAATATGTTCGCAGTTATACTGTTCTTTGGTAGGGGTAGATAAACCATATCCATTATTTTCTACCAAAAAAATAACGGGTAATTGCCAGACGGCTGCTACATTTAAGGCTTCGTGAAATTCGCCTTCACTCGTCCCTCCTTCACCAGTGAAAGCTAGACTGATTTTATTTTCTTGTTTTAATTTATGAGCTAAGGCAACTCCTGCTGCTAACGATAATTGTGGACCTAAATGGGAAATCATGCCCACTGTTGCATATTCCAACGTGCCAAAATGGAAGGAGCGATCTCGTCCATTTGTAAAGCCCGAAGTCTTTCCCTGCCATTGTCCAAATAAGCGATGTAGTGGAATATTTCGACTCGTAAAAACGCCTAGGTTTCGATGCATGGGGAAGATGATTTCGTCTGCCTCTAATGCCATACCTACCCCCACTGCTATCGCCTCTTGCCCAATCCCCGAAAACCACTTACTAATTTTTCCTTGTCTTAATAAAAGCAACATCTTCTCTTCAATCATCCTCGGACGTACCATACCTGCATACAATTCCAATAATTTCGCTTTCGCCAATTTGCCTTTTTGGAAGGGGATAATGGATGCTTCTACTTTTGTCATGTTCTTTATTTTGAGTAGCTTAGACCTCTGGTCTGAGCAGATAAGCGCATTGTTTTTGTGCGAAAATGCTACTCAAAACAGAGGTCTAAGCTACGGTCAAACTACTTAAACGCATTCAATCCCGTCACATCCATTCCAGTAATCAGCAAATGAATGTCGTGGGTGCCTTCATAGGTTAGCACGGTTTCCAGATTGCACATGTGGCGCATCATGGGGTATTCGTTGGTAATGCCCATACCTCCATGAATTTGTCTAGCTTCTCTTGCAATCTGTAAGGCCATCCAAACATTATTTCTCTTTGCCATGGAGATTTGAGCAGGGGTGGCTTTTCCTTTATTCGCCAAAGTCCCTAGTCGCCAAGCCAATAATTGTGCCTTGGTAATTTCGGTAATCATCTCCGCCAATTTCTTTTGGGTTAATTGAAACTGTCCTAAGGGCTTACCAAATTGAATCCGTTCTTTAGAATAGCGTAAGGCGGCATCATAACAATCCATCGCAGCGCCAATTGCGCCCCAAGAGATACCATATCTCGCTTTGGACAAACAAGACAAGGGGCCTTTTAGACCTTGTACATGGGGTAATATATTTTCTTTTGGAACGCGCACCTCTTCCAATACAATCTCTCCCGTAATGGACGCTCGGAGCGACCATTTTCCTTTTATCTCAGGGGTAGTAAAACCCTTCATCCCTCTTTCTACTATAAATCCTCGAACAATACCTTCCGAGTTTTTAGCCCAGACAATGGCAATGTCTGCTATTGGAGAATTGGTAATCCACATTTTGGCACCATTTAAAATATAGGCATCTCCTTCTTCTCGGAAATTAGTTACCATACTACTAGGATCAGACCCATGATCTGGTTCTGTCAATCCAAAGCAACCAATTATTTCTGCGGTTGCTAATTTTGGTAAATATTTCTGTTTTTGCTCCTCAGACCCAAACCGATAAATCGGATACATGACCAAGGACCCTTGAACCGATGCCATGGATCGAACACCGCTATCTCCTCTTTCCAATTCTTGCATAATGATGCCATAGGAAATTTCATCCATTCCCCCGCATCCATATTTTTCGGGCAAACTTGGACCTAAGGCGCCCAATTCTCCCATTTGCTTAAAAAGGTGTAGCGGACAAGTGGCCTTCTCCGAATATTCCTCAATGATAGGGGTCACTTCTTGTTTGACCCAATCCCGCACTGCCGTACGAACTAATAAATGTTCCTCCGTTAAGAGTTCATCTATATTATAATAATCTGGTGCTTCAAACTGATCCGTTTTAGCTCTTTTTTCTATGGATTCTGAAAGGGATGTTGACATGATAATTTTATTTTAGAGTATGTCTAAAATTTATTTCGAGTTGAAAATCAATAGTTTGCGGTTCTGAGGAAGAAAAAATTAGTGCGTTTAGCGAGCTAAATAAGCTCATTTTTTCAAAGTCAGGTTCGTAAAATATTGGTATTCAGCCGATAGAAATTTAGACATACTCTAAGTAAAAGTATGGTAAGGTCTATTCTTCCATCTCGCAATCCTTCTTACCTTCCATCCTTAAATTTACTGTTTTACAACTTTTTCATTTCCTACTAACTGACCATTTGCAACGATCATTAAGTGGTAAATGCCAGTTGTTAATTCACTCATTTGTACCTGTACAGGTGTTGAATCAATTTCATCCAACTCTACTGTCTGAAGCAATTGCCCCATCTGGTTGAAGACCGTGATTTGTCCATTTTGGCCAGCCAAAGAACTAAGATCTACGCTTACTTCATTTTGTATTGGATTAGGGAATACACTAATTGGTCTTACTGCATTACTATTGGTAGTGATGGTAGTAGTTTCTTTCGCATTATTGATTCCGCTTAAGGTAGAGTGTTGTTGATTAGCAGTAACTAATGAATCACTGGTACCTGCACTTCTTGAAGAGCTTGCTGTATTATCCGTTAATGCACCTACAATTGTTACTTTTTCAACTTTCTCACAAACTTGTGCATAAGCCGAATTAAATAGTTTAACAAGAACTAAATAACTTCCAGCTGGAAGATCAAAAGATGCTGCATCACCGCAGTCGAAGCTACAACCTGCTACTTGTTTATTGTCTGCATCAAGAATTTGTATAGCAGATATAGGTGCTGGTATATTTGAAACGTTAATAGAAGTACTGCTTGCAGAAATATTAACAGGACTACATTCGTCATCAATGCAATCATCAAATACTTCTAATAGATTCGTTTCTCCCAAAAATTTATCATTACACTCAGGTACTCTTGTACATCTTAGGTAACATGCTCTTGGAGCTTGATTGATCGTCAATTGTAAATCATCTCCATCGTTATCAGTTATAAATCTCCAAGAAGTACCCGGGATACTTGGGTCAGCTCCACCATCAAATCCTCCTGCTGCAATAAAGGCATTATAAACATCTCCTACATTCACTTGAGGTAGTGCTCCAACATTACTACAATCACCTGTAATCCATACTGTTTCAGGTGTGAAACTATTAGGAACGGAAGGAGATTCAATGTTTTCGATTACAATTGTTCCATTTTCGTCACAAGCAGTAGCTTTTACATCTCCACCTAGTACATTCTCTTCGATTACATCTGCACAAGGATCAACTGGTGCACACGCATTAACAACTACTTGGTCTGTTGCTACACATCCTTCACAATCTGTAACAGAAACTGTATAAGTACCAGCTTGATTAACAGAGATAGAAGAACCTGTTTCACCATTTGACCATGCGTAAGTTAACTCATTGTTAGTGCTAGCTGTTCCACCAATAGGATCACAACTGCTACTTAACATGATATTAATGTCCCCTTTAGTCCATCCTCCATTTCCACTCACTACTTCAAACCAAGTACTTGCGCCATTTCCTAAATTGTGGCTGGTTGGGTTGGCTCCTTTACCCAATTGGAAAGCAGGACCTCTTCTTGTTACTTTGTAAGTTCCTGATTTATTAGAAACAATCGTTCCTTCTACTTTGGTATAATAGACCCATCCTTTAGTATCAGCAGTTAGACATTTATGAGCCTTATGACCATCTGCTTGTTCTTGGGTAGTTCTGCCAGAAAATGTGAAGTCAATATTTACTTTATCTTTTGATTTATCATTCGCTCTTAAACCGCTTGCTTTATAGTTGATTGTTCCATCTCCACATTCTTCCCAAGTGATTTCTGTGCCTTTTGCTATTTTGTAGTGTCTGATATTTCCTTTATCATCAGCTAAGTAAAAAGCATAAGAATAACCGTTAGAACAATGAGTAGTGTTAGATACTTTTCTAGAACAACAAGTAGATGGAGCAGTACAAGTAGCACCCCCTGCTATGTTTGCTGTGATAGTGACTGATGAACCATTACAAATTTGTTGATCTGCGCCTGCATTAACAGTTAATCCACAACCTGGGTCAACTGGGTCAACTGGATCAACTGGGTCAACTGGATCAACTGGATCAACTGGATCAGATGCACAAGGCGCACCATCCACTACTCTGATTACATCTACAGGATTTGATAATT
This sequence comes from uncultured Saprospiraceae bacterium, assembly GCA_937973995.1. Lineage (GTDB taxonomy): Bacteria > Bacteroidota > Bacteroidia > Chitinophagales > Saprospiraceae > JAFMDF01. The sequence continues at coordinate 4,194 of CALJIQ010000062.1, read as the reverse complement.
CAAAACATCCTGTTAAAGCTAAGGCACTGTTTCCAACAGTTAATCCCTGCACATCATTATAAGATAAGTGCCATACTAAACAAGTGCCTGCACCTGCTGCATCAAAATCAACATCGCTAAATGTAGCTGGCAAACCTAAAATATTTCCTTCTGGATCAGTAATTACCCATTGTGATTTAGAACCGCTATTTCCAAAAATAGAGATGCCATTTGCAGGAATATTATCTGCTTCTCCATCACCTGCACAGAAAGTGAAAGGACCGCCAGTAAGTTTACCACCCACTGCATCACAAGTTGGTGCTGGATCAATTACTAAAATAGGCTCTCCTTTACAAGAACAACCGTCTGCTTGAATTACATCTTTTTCAGTTGTCGCGTCTTTATCATCACAAGCAGTACCTTTTGCTGCTGGTAAATTTGGATCGTTATCATTGCAATCATCTGCGGCACATATACCATCTCTGTCTGCATCTGTACAAGAAAGCTCTGTTGGAGGCGCCACGCTTCCACCACAACCAGCAGTACTTAAAGTCGCATTATATAATTTTCTACCTGACTTTAATTCAACTTTAATTTGATCTAAAATATCTGCACCAGCAGGTAAAGTGAATTTGAAAAGGTCTTTACCACCATTCGTAATGCCAGAAACTTCTGCATTAAACTTAATGCTGTGGTATGGCTTGGTAGCAGGGTTTTCTACAGCGTAAGATTTTGTACCACTGTAGCTTGCATTTAGATCGGTTGCTTTGGTTCCACTAGGAATTTGAAAGGCAACATGAGAAAGTGATTTTCGGCAGTTACTTGATACGGCAAACTGGTAAGTAGTTCCAGCGGAACTTTTGGAAATTTCAACAATAGAAACTTTGTAGCAACCTGCATCTGCTTGTGCACAGGTAGCGTAAGAAGTGATTGGTAAAAAACATAGGAGGGCAAAGGCTAATAGTAGGTGACTTACTTTTTTTCCGATGGTTTGGAAAGGAGTTTTTTGTGAAGTCACACTTGGAGTGTGAGTTGTTTGTACAAATAAATTCATAGTTAAGTTAAGGTTAATTAATCGAAAGGGAAGGGCTGCCTTTCGTAGTTTAATAATAGAAGGGGAATGGTTATCGATTTAAAAAATAGGAGGAAAAATGAAATTGGGAGAATAGAATAAAAGGGAGCTTATTATTCTAGTTAATTTTTGATATACAATTGCCTGTCACAATTAAGAGGTAAAAAGAGGTAAGTGAAAAGAAGGTAAAAAAGAAGGGGAATTATTGTAAGACAGGACAAAGATAGGAGCAAGTGACAGTAAAGTCAAGACTTATTTTTGAGTTTTTTTTTTATGAATTAATTGAATAATATTTAAATGGATTGAGATCAACTCTTTAATAAAAATAGTAACTGGAGAGAAAAAAAAATAAAAAAAAATAAAGAAATTTGTGACAAGTTTTCGGTTGAAAAGTGAGCGTCTATTGGGAATATAGGCTCCTAACAAAATTTAATTTTAAAAATAGGCAAGAAGAAAAAAGGTGTATTCCGTTACTCTGAATCTATCCATCTTTTTATTCTGTTGTATGGCCATCAGCTAATCAAATTTTCTATCAATCCCTTGATGAGACAGATCCTGTGCTTGCCCTTCAAATCGAACAATCTTTACTTCGGTTCGCCTGTTTTCTTGGTGTTCTTCTTCTGTACAATCTTCTCCATTTGCGCAATGATTAAATAAGCGTGATTCTCCATACCCTTTGGTTTTGTGAATGCGATTTCTGTCAATACCTTTATTTAATAGATATTTTTTGGCAGCATTCGCTCTAAATTGAGAAAGCCATCCATTATAATCACTCTTGCCACGACTATCCGTATGAGCAGACAATTCTATTTCCATAGATGGATATTGATTCATTAATGCGACCAAATAATCTAACTCAAATGCTGCATCAGAACGAATAACAGATTTATCAAAATCATAGTAAATACGATGTAAGCGTAAGACTTGCCCTTCGTGATAGGTGGGTTGTTCCTCTCCAGTGAAATATTGGTTAATATAGGTATTTGATAAGCCTTGTTCTTCTTTAGGTTTGATGGTGATGGGTAATTCAATTATCAGTTCCATAGGCTTTTTCTCCTCGCAGTTAAGTTGGTTGGAGGTAAGTTCTTTTCTTACTTCTTCATAGGCATCTTTTCTAAACACCAGCTCATAGCCACAGGTGCAATCCAAACAATATTCAAACAATCCTTCTGAATTAGTAGAGCGGCTATAAATTTCTCCATTACATAAATTGATGAGGTTGACTTCTACGGCAATGATCGGAGTGTTTAGTCTTTGATCTACTACTTTACCACGCAGCGGAATACACGCTTGTTGGTTGACATATAGGCAGCGATCTTGTAATTGACTAATTTCCCAACCCGTATATTGCTTGTATAGAGGGACATAATTATTGGCCTCGACGAATAAGGCATAAGTGGTTTCTAGCTGATAGAAGTATTGGAAACTGCCAGAGGGATCGGTCAGTAAGGAAGCGTCCGCCCTAAGCGTACCGCCTGCTACCTGTATGCTATATTCGCCAGTGGGATGTAGTTTGATGACTGAATTAGGAATAGCCGATGTTCCTTCATAAGCCAACCAATTGGCAGCTGCTTTGACAATACCTACTTTCACATCAGCAATCGGTTCTTTGGTATCTATATCGCAGACTTTTAATGGAGTAATAATAGGCTGGATACTTTGAGCGATTGGTTTTACGGGAATAGGATCGAAGGGATCTAACTCACTTGTGTCGGTTTTCTTCCAGCTATATATTTCATCTCCCGAATTGTTTCCTTTTCTATTGGAAGATAAAAAACCTTGGGTTTCCTCGGCATTCATATAAAATCCAAAGTCGTCTTTATTTGAATTAAATGGGCTTCCAATATTTTTGCGATTGGACCAAGAGTGCTCATCTTTATCATTCGATTTCTCGACAACAAATACATCTAAGCCCCCAAATCCTTTATGCCCATCAGAGGAAAAAAATAGTTTTCCATTTTCGGCTATTGATGGAAAAATTTCATTTCCTGAACTGTTGACAATTGGACCTAAGTTTTGTGGCGTGCCCCAATCGTTACCAACTCTTTTCACCACATAAATATCCATTCCGCCAAATCCATTCGGACGATTCGAGGTGAAATACAAACGTTGTCCATCATCGGACAGGGTAGGGTGGCCGCAGGAGTACTCTTTATTGTTGAAGGATAATGCTGTTGGCTCGACCCATTGCCCTTCTTTTTCTTGAGCAGCATAAATACTTAAATGCTTAATCCCTTCTTCGCTTTTTCCTTTTGGGGTATTTCGAGTAAATAGTAACTGATCTTTTATTGGATCAAAACAAGCGACACCATCATGGTATTCTCCGTTAATCGCACCCTTAAGGGGTATTGGTTTTGTATAAGTATCTCCTATTGCCTCTGAAAAGTATAAATCGGAATAGTACCCATCTGTCCAACGATCTGTTTTGGTAGAAGCATTTTTTTCTGGCTTCCGCATAGAAGTAAATAAGATCCCATTTTTGAACGGGATAGGACTGAAATCGTGTTTATCCGAATTTAAGATAGACTCTTGGCTAATTTTTATATGCTCATACTGTTCGAAGTTGTTTAGCTCTGCACAATCTTCAATAAAACTTCTGTGGGTGTCACTGCTTTTTTGTTGATAAGCTTGATACCATCGGATGGCATCTTCACATTTACCATTGCTCTGCAACATTTGTGCATACTGCAATAAGGTGGTAGGATTCGTAGCCTCCTGTACGATCTGCGCATACCAATATTCTGCGGACTCAAATTGACTGTTTAAGCGAAAACTATTAGCCAATTTTTCTTTTGTCTCAAAGGTCATATCCTCCGCCTTCATATTTTGATATTCTTCAGCAGCTGACAAATAGCCTAAGTTATCGTATAATTGATTGGCTTTTTTTTCTTGTGCAGTGATCTGAATGGAAAAATAAAATAGAAGAATAGAAATTAAATGAATTCTCATAAAATAGGACTTTATCCACTGAAGGACCTTAATTTATTTGGTTTTTTGACAAATCCCGTGATACCTTCCCTGAAATGGACATCGAGTCCATTTCAGGGAAACAAGGGTTTCTAAAGGGGCAGGTCAGGCTTTGCCTGACCTGCCCCTTTAGAAACCCTTGTTTCCCTGAAATGGACTCGATGTCCATTTCAGGG
>CALJIQ010000061.1 GCA_937973995.1 uncultured Saprospiraceae bacterium | reverse complement strand
CGCTGCCGCTAAAGAAACCCTATTGCGAGGCTTGAGCGCATGATTTCCGTTTGTAAAAACATGGACTCATAGTAATTATCGATTAACATAAAAACGACATGAATCAGCAAACCTTCCATTTTCCCAGCAACAAAAAACTTTACATTCTTTACGCGCTTATTATTGCTTTCAGTTCTATCAGTTTCGTCTCTTATATAATGGAATCGGGCTTGACAGAACCTGAACCAATTGGAGCTTATTTGAATGGAAACTTACCTTCTTCTGCCTCAATTACTCCCCCTCAATTTTTATCAGAAACGGGTGCTTTTTCAGATCTTTCTAACCTTACCCCTAGTGCAGGCGTTATCCCATATGATATGATTGAACCATTTTGGTCAGATAACGCCGACAAGTTTCGATGGATGGCTATTCCGAATGATGGCACCCATAATACTTCCTCAGAACAAATTCAATTTTCAGCCGATGGCAATTGGATATTTCCAATTGGGGCAGTATTGATTAAACATTTTGAATTAGGAGGTCAACGATTAGAAACGCGTTTTGAAGTAAGAGCTTCCAACGGTGTGTATTATTACCTCACCTACAAGTGGAATAATGCAGGGACAGATGCTGAATTATTAACCACTGGCTTAGATGAAACCATCATTGTAAATGGACAAGCTCAAGTATGGCACTACCCAAGTCCTAGTGAATGTCTCGATTGTCATAAGACAGCAGCAGGTAGTGTGTTGGGGCCAAAGACAAGGTATCTAAATAAAAATATTACCTATCCTACAACAGGAATCAATGCGAATCAATTAGTTACGCTAAGTTCTATCGGTATCCTTGATGAAACGATAACCGATGCTACTGTTAGCAATTATGATGCAATAGCGGCACATGATGATTTGAGTTATTCATTAGAATTTAGAGCACGATCTTATATTGATGTCAACTGCTCGTACTGTCACCAACCTGCCACCAACAATAGAGGTTTTTTTGATGCTAGAATTACCACGCCCCTCCAAGATCAAGGTCTCATTAATGGTTTTATAATGGAGGATATAGGATTGGATAATCCAAGGGTGATTATTCCTCAAAATACTTCGAGATCTATATTGCATGAGCGTATAAACTCTCTTGAACCCAATATCGCCATGCCTCCTTTAGCCAAAAATGTAGTGCATACAGAAGGTGTACAATTAATAGCTGATTGGATTAATACGATCCCGCTGACGCCGCCTGTTAGAGCTAATATTATTTCTACCAGAATAGATGGAATGGTTCCATTGAATGTGAGCTTTAATGCCTCTAATTCAGATGGTGATAATTTGACTTACGATTGGGATTTTGGTAATGGAGACACCAGTATTTTAGTTGCGCCTAATTACACTTTTACCACAGCGGGTACTTTTACCGTTACCCTAACCGTTAGTAATGGTTCGGATACAGATGAGACCTCGACTACGATCAATGTGTTTGCTTCTGATAATGAAGTTACATTTACGGATAGAACCAGCTTATTGTCAGGAGATAACTTCAGTGGTGTCTCTATGGCAGTAGTAGATATGAATGGAGATGGCAAAGACGATATCGTAAGATACAATCAAGCAAAATCCTTGAATGTACACTATCAACAAGGTACTAATCAAAGCTTTACCTCTACCAATTTTGGGAATGTAAGTGATAGAAACCAATGGAGTAACTGCGTTGCTGATATAGACCAAGATGGGTATAATGATATTCTAACTTCTGGCTATTATGATGGTATTAAAATCATCAAAAATAATAATGGTCAATCTTTTACTTCTTCCAAAATACCAGATTCAGAAATCTTCATTCAAGGAAGTAACTTCGCAGATATTAATAATGATGGATGGGTAGATATTTTTGCTTGTCATGATGATGAAGATAGCGAAAAGTATTTGAATGATGGAGATGGTACTTTCACTTCTGCCAGAAATATTATTAATACCACCACCACTCCTATTAGTGATAACTCTGGAAATTATGCAAGCATATGGACCGATTATGACAATGATGGGGATTTAGATTTATATATCTCTAAATGTAGAGGCAGTGTCAATAATCCTAGTGATCCTCGTCGGATCAATATGCTTTTTCAAAATGATGGAAATAATAATTATACAGAAGTAGCTGCCAGTGCCAATTTGAAATCGGGAGAGCAAACATGGGTAACTGATTTTGCGGACATAGATAACGATGGGGATTTAGATTGTATCATCCTCAACCATACGGAGAACTCTAATTTAATGCGTAATAATGGAAATGGCACCTTTACAGAAATTACAGAGGGCAGCGGATTATTACCAAATATAAATGTTGGAATTGGGCTACAAGCCATATTTAGAGATTTTGACAATAATGGTTTTGTAGATTTAATAATAGCTGGAACCAGACAATATCTATATTTAAATAATGGTGGCACCTTTACCCAAGCCGACAATCCCTTTTCTAATAATCAAATGGAATCTTTTGCATTGGGAGATCTCAATCACGATGGATTTATTGATGTATATGCAGGCTATGCTACACTATATACTACTCCTAGTAGTATCAAAGATAGATTATACATCAATAATGGTAATGACAATCATTTCTTAGCAGTACAACTACGAGGCACGACTAGTAATATCAATGGTATCGGGGCAAGAGTAGAAATATATGGGGATTGGGGCATACAAATAAGAGAAGTGCGTTCGGGAGAAGGGTATGGTATCATGAATTCCTTTACGCAACACTTTGGTCTTGGAAGTAATACTTCTATTTCAAGAGTCGTGGTCAGATGGCCTTCAGGTACAGTTCAAACAATAAATAATCCATCTATTGACCAATTTCTTAAAATTGTAGAACCAGCAAACTGTAATGTGGGCGCTTCTTGTAACGATGGCGATGATTGTACCATAGGCGATGTCTTTGATTCTAATTGTAATTGTGCAGGTACTTTCCAAGATACTGATGGCGATGGAATTTGCGATGCGGATGATACGTGTGATGCCTCTTTAGAAGGTACTACTTGTGATGATGGCGATCTGTGTACCATCAACGATGTATTTGATGCCGATTGTAATTGTGCAGGTACTTTCCAAGATACCGATGGTGATGGAATCTGTGATGCGGATGATGCGTGTGATACC
>CALJIQ010000060.1 GCA_937973995.1 uncultured Saprospiraceae bacterium | reverse complement strand
CATAGCCGTCAGGCTAAACGGAATGTTGTCGTCAGGAGACGACTCGGATAAGCCTATCAAGTCTGGAGACTTGATAGATCGCATCATCTTGCCCGATATTCCAAGTCTCCAGACTTGGAATGCCTATCATAGTCGTCTCCTGACGACTTATCCGCTCTTTAATCTCTTAGCCTGACGGCTATGGGCAAAGCCTCACTTGCCCCTTTAGAATCCCTTGTCAAATCAGATTGGCTCGATGCCAATCTGATTTGAAATATCAGCTTTTCAAAACTTAGGAATCAAAACAGGTGTACTAGATTTATAAGCCTCATAATCCGCCTGCCCGCCCCATTTTTTATTAGCCTTTGCTTCGAGTCCAGGAATGCCGCTGATGCGAGTTAGTAATAAAATAACGAAGATCGGAGAAATCAAAGCGACCCATTGCCAACCTTGTAAAACGGGAATGGCAATAATCAGTACGCCAATCCAAAGCACAATTTCGCCAAAGTAATTGGGGTGGCGAGACTTGGACCATAGGCCAGTACTAATAAATCGATCTCTATTAGAAGGGTCGTTTCGAAACTGACTTTTTTGTCGATCTGCAACTACCTCAAAAAGAAAACCAATTAACCATAACAGAAAACCAACGATGGCAAAGATGCCTAATTCTTTTTGTTGGTTAGAGGTGATCGCGATTACAGCAGGTGCAGATGTAAGTGTTACCCATAGCGCTTGGATCGTCCAAATGTTGAAAAAGCGTAGGAAGTTGGGTTTAATTTTATCAAAGCGATCGTCTTTTCCTCTCTTTTTTATTCTACTAAATAGAAAAGTACCCAATCGAACGGCCCATATAATTACAAGGCTCGCTAGCAATATAGATCGTTGGTTGTCCATGCCGCTCAACAGTAAGGCAATAAGGATAACAGAGATATAAGTAAGGCTACCTGTTAAGTCAAAAAAATGTTCTGTTTGTAGTATATTGGCAGGAATAAAAGCCAGCCAATTAATGAGGAATGCAAATCCAACACACAGGGCAAAAATGGGGATACCATTAAAGATTTGTCCATTCTGAGAACCTGCTAAGGCTACTAATATGCCAATAATAGGAACTATGATTAAACTCTTTTTGACTTGTTGATTATTCATTTTGTTTGTAATTATACTTAGATCAACTTCTTTACTATAAATAACAAGACAATTTACGGATAAAGGTTTAGAACTCTATGAAAAAAATATTTCTATTAGTACTCATTTGTAGCTACTTTATAACTTGTAATAGATCTATTTCACTACCGCAAAAAGAGGCACTACCTACCTACGTTGATTGGTGGGCGACCCGTCATTGAAAAAGAGCGGGTGTTGGAAATATTTTTTTTGGGGCAGCATTTATCTTTGACGAAATGATTTTTTAACCACATTAGGGCACATAAGTTTTTTTACATTAGGCACAGAAGTATTTAGGGATGTAGGACTAATTAGGATTAGGTTTTTATGCAGAGTTCGTTTGTGCTAAAATAATTAAATTTGCCTCTTTTGTGAACTTATGTGAAACAACTAATATGCCCTAATGTGGTTAATTACCACCTCTAGCTCAAGCAGCAACTATGAAAAAAATATGGCTCCTATCTGGTATCTTCCTTTTCTTAACCGCTTGCAAATCAAAGCAGTATGTCCAGCACCTTGCCAAGGCGGAAACGGCGCACATAAAATTGGATACGACTGCTACTGCGGATGCAGCAATAGAAGCAATGATTAGCCCTTATCGAACTACGTTGCAACGAGAGATGAGCTTGCCATTAGGCGAGTTGGCCACTACTTTGAAAAAGGGAAAACCCAATTCCAATTTAGGGAACTGGTTTGCAGATATATTGGAAGAGGCAGGACGTTTTATTTTTCAAAATAAACCAATCGATTTTGCGTTTCAAAATTACGGAGGATTGCGATTGAATGCGATAGATAAAGGAACCATCAAAGTAGGCGATATTTATAGTTTGATGCCTTTTGATAATACCTTGTGCTTAATGACAATAGATCGAGCTACCTTGCAGCAATTACTAAACCTAATGGCTGCAAATGGCGGTTGGCCCATCAGTAAACCGCTTTCTTACACGCTACAAGAGGAGCAAGCCATTGATATTCAAGTCAACAAGATGTCTATTGCCGAAAGAGATAGTTTCCATGTATTATTGCCAGATTATATTGCCAATGGCGGAGACGATTGTTTTTTTCTAAAAGCGATCCCTCGACACAATTCTCATTTATATATTCGGGATATTGTGATTGAATATTTAACAAAATTGCAAGAACAAGGAATCTCTTCTCCCGTTGATACTACGAGAAGAATTCTAGTGAAAAAATAGGTCTTGTGGTAGTAAGGCGTTATGGTTTTATGGGGAGATATTCCATACTAAAATATTGTAGCAAAACGAATCATTTCTCGTAATTAACCACACCACCAAAATGCCACAACATCACAACACCACAACGCCAATTCAATATGAATAGAAGAAATTTTATCAAAAACACCACCGCTTCAGGCATCGCCCTATGGATGCCCATTCCATCCATATTTGAAAAAGAGCAATTAACCAAGTTGACCATTTTGCACACCAATGATGTGCATAGTCGAATAGATCCTTTTCCTGCCAATAGCGGAAGAATGGCAGGCTTGGGAGGGGCAGCTAGACGCTATCAATTGATACAAGAAATACGAGACCAAGAAGAGCAAGTAATCCTGTTGGATAGTGGGGATATGTTCCAAGGAACGCCCTACTTTAATTACTTCCAAGGAGAGTTGGAAATCAAATTAATGGAGCAGATGAAGTACGATGCTGCCACCATTGGTAACCACGATTTTGATGGCGGGGCGGATGGTTTGGTTAAGCAAATGCGACAAGCTTCTTTTCCATTAATCAATTGTAATTATACCATCGAGCATGAAGGCTTGCACCAAATCACTAAGCCTTATCGGATTATCCAAAAAGGGCCGATTAAGATTGGTGTGCTGGGAGTAGGGATTGAGTTAGATGGATTAGTACCAGAAAAATTAATTGCCAATACGCGTTATAACGATCCCATTAAAGCAGCGCAACCAGTTGCCACTTTTTTAAAAGAAGAAGAGAAATGTGATCTGGTAATTTGCTTATCCCATTTGGGGTATCAATATAGAAATGAAAAAGTCTCCGACCTCGTACTAGCTAAAAGTACCCGAGATATAGACCTGATACTTGGCGGCCATACCCATAATTTTTTAGAGAAACCAGCTATTCAAAGTAATATAGATGGGCAGCCAGTCATCATTAACCAAGTAGGATGGGGTGGCGTTTGGATGGGACGGTTTGACTTGTTATTTGAAAAAAATAAACCTGGTCGATGTTTGAATTGTCAGCCGTTGTTAATCGGTTAATGGTGGGTATTTCCCGCAAAGTCTCGCAAAGGTTTCGCTAAGTACGCTAAGGCAAACCTTTGCGAGACTTTGCGTGCCCTTTGCGATACTTTGCGAGAGATTACATATAGATTAATAACTCTGCGTCTCCGCGCCTCTGCGTTCATTTACAGCACCCCAAATTCCAAATTACGCCGAATATTAAAATCATGAAAATCAAAATCAGCAGGAAAAGAAAAATCTTCTTCAGACACTTCCTCCAATAAATAAAAAGGCCGATCAAATAATTCCCGCTTCCCAAAAGGAATCCAAGTACCCGAAATAGATAAGAAAGGAACCCCCGCTTTTAGCCCGCGCATTTCATGATCGTAATAAGGGGGATGAAAATAAAAATTCCCCGGTACGGCATGAAAGACTTCTTTATTAATGATGTATTCCACATCTCCATCCAGCAAGTAATAAAACTCACAAATAGCGTGGCTATGCGTCACATACTTACTCATAGGACCCCAAGCCAAATAAGAATAATTGAGGTCATATCCATTATCGGGTCGTTTCACTCGAAAGACACTTTTGATTGTGGCAATACGACCTAACATATCTAAAGTGCCTCCTAATTTTTTTAAATCTTTAAAAGCGGTAACTTGCAGCTAAAACTTATAGTAAAAGAATGACGAAAATAATATCGAAAACAGCAATCAAAAGGCGACAAAAATGGGTGTCAAAGATTGGTAGAATAAATGGGAACTTCGCAGAAAGTGCTAAAAGTATTGAAACTGAACTTGAAAACGAGATAAATAGACATGGAACAGACATTCTAATTGATCACTTACGATTATGCGGTAATATTCCAGAATCATATGGACATGATACGAGCGAAGAAAAACTTTACTCAAAATATACCGATAGTTTGCTTGCTTTGGCTTACAGAGCAATAGGACTTAAAAGTATTGTCTTAGAAGAAAGAGCGGATGTTGCAGATGTTGAGGCATATGCCAAAAAGTATGCCTTCGTAGCAGACGCTAAGGCATTTAGATTGAGTAGAACTGCTAAGAATCAAAAAGATTTCAAAGTCCAAGCAATGGATAGGTGGAAGCATGGTAAACAATATGCAATGGTTGTTTGTCCAATTTATCAACTACCAAGTAGAACAAGTCAAATTTACCAACAAGCAATTACAAGGAATGTTTGTGTGTTTACTTATTCTCATCTTGCTCTTTTGGTTGAATATGCCCAACAAGAAGGAAATTCAAAAGCAGAGAAATTACTTCATGAAGTTTTCAAAGTAATTCCTGCTATGAACCTTTCCAAAAGTGCTGTTGATTACTGGATAGGAGTCAACAGATTGATTTTAAATCACTCAAAGATTATTTCTCGCATTTGGCAATCAGAAAAATTGGCAGCAGTTGAATCAATAGAAATTGCAAAAAAAGAAGCGTTAAAATACTTGGCATCCAAGCGAGAGAAAATAATGAAAATGACCCACGAAGAAGCAATAAAGGAATTAATCAAAGCGAATAAAATTGAGAATAAAATCAAAATTATAAGTAAAATTTCAGATAATGGTCTTTTTGGACTCAAATAATGAAATACTATGACAGAACATTTGAATAAAATCATTGAAGGGAATTGTGTAGAGGTAATGAAAACCTTTAAATCTAACTCTATTGACCTTACGGTAACATCACCTCCTTATGATAATTTAAGAACTTACAAAGGTTATGTTTTCCCATTTGAAAATATTGCTAAAGAATTGTATCGAATTACAAAAGAAGGAGGTATTGTTGTTTGGGTTGTCGCAGATGCTACAATAAAAGGAAGTGAAACAGGGACAAGTTTCAGGCAGGCATTACATTTCACAGAAGTTGGATTTAATTTGCATGATACTATGATTTTTCAGAAAAAAAATCCCATTCCACAAATCTATCGAAAGAGATATAACAATATATTTGAGTACATGTTTGTATTGAGTAAAGGCAAGGTAGGAACTCATAATCCAATAATGGTAGATTGTCTTCATGCTGGTCTAAAATTAAATGGTACAACTTATAAAAACTACTCTAAAGGTGAACAGAAAAGGGAAAAGTTGGCTAAGCCTGTAAAGAAGCAAAAAATAAAAGGGAATATATGGGAATATGTAGTTGGTAAAAAAGCAGAAGACCAAGAAGCAAAAGGACATCCTGCGCCTTTTCCATCAGCGCTTGCAAGAGACCATATTTATTCATGGACAAATAAAGGAGACATTGTTCTTGATCCAATGTGTGGGAGTGGAACAACTTGCAAGATTGCTTACCAGTTAGATAGAAAATTTATTGGAATTGATATGAGTTCCGAATATTGCGAATTAGCAAGAAATAGAATTAAACAATACCAAATGCAGCCTACTTTAAAGTTTGAATAAGAAAAAGAATGATACCTTCAGTCAAGTCATTAGTACCCCTGCTGCGCTCCCCATATGGCTGGTTAGAATTTTCAATTCGATACCTACGATGCGTCTCGCTTCTAGCGAGTTTTGGTAAGTTATTATTTATTGTTGCTATTCGCTGGAAGCGAAATCAATAATGGTGACGGACTGCAAGTCCTAACCAGCAAGCTTATGTGGAGCACAGCAGGCAAACTCGATCTTTCAAGTCTCCAG
>CALJIQ010000059.1 GCA_937973995.1 uncultured Saprospiraceae bacterium | reverse complement strand
TTTTGGAGCTGAGATAAAATTAGTTGTTCTTCTTTTAGTAAGCCCTGACCTGACAATTGTACGATATTTTTGGCTTGCTCTAATTGTAGTTGAGCGGCTTGCAATTGACTAGAAGCTGCGTTATGAATATAGGCTTTATGTTCTAAAATCCACGATTCAAAATGAAGGGCTTTTCGTATTAAAAAGTCTGCAACTGCGGTAGGCGTTTTTAAAGAAGTGTGTGCCACTTTATCTAAAATCGTTTCGTCAATTTCATGTCCAATTCCTACGATGACAGGCAATGGGAAATTGGCAACTGCCTTCCCTAACTCAAAGCTATCAAATGCCCCTAAATCTATTTTGGAACCGCCGCCTCTGATAAGTACCACGGCATCAAAATTTTCTTTCTTTTTAGCTATTTTTTTTAGCTGGCTTAATAACTCCGTTTCTACTCGAACTCCTTGTACTGCTATTGGATATAAGACATTCTGAAAATAATACCCATAAGGATTTTGTTGTAGTTGATCCAAATAATCTTGCAGTCCCGCTGCTGAATTAGAAGATAAAATGGCAATTCGTTGAAGGACAGGGGTGAGTGGGAGTTGGCTGTTTTTATCCAATAGTTTTGCTTTGGATAAGTCTTCTAATATTTGCTGACGCTTTAATTCTAATTTCCCAATCGTAAAACTTGGGTCAATATCTTGGATCATTAGTTTTAAGCCATAGCGTTCCTCGAATTCTACTTGTACTTGCACCAAGACTTCTACTCCATCTTGCAGTAAATTGGCTAAAGTGCCTTTTAGCTTTTTTCGCAATTGGGTATATGTGCGCCCCCAAATCATCGCACTCGCTTGCGCAATAATGCGCTCTGAATCTGCAGCCTTTTCAATTAAGGTAAGGTAATGTTGACCTCGACTCTCTTTGATTTGTGAAATCTCCGCTCGCACCCATAGGGTATCTGGAAAGTTGAGATGCATTACTCGCCGAATGAATTCATTGAGTTCGTATAGAGAGTGAGATTCCATGCCGTAAAGATAGGTAGAATGAATCGCAGATTTCGCTAATTTGGGATTGATTTCGCGGATTAGATTTTTAAAGATTAAATGATTATAACGGATCTAGCATAGCATGCTACACCTGCCAAAAATCCCCAAATTCTTGAAAATATTATCCGCGAAATCCTAATAAAATCAGCGAAATCTGCGATTCATATCACATTTACTTCAGGTGATAATCTTATTCCAAATCGGTCTTTGACAGACTTTATGATGGTGGATGCCAATGCTTTTACTTCTTTGCCTGTAGCTCCCCCATAATTCACTAATACCAAAGCCTGTTTAGCATAAGCTCCCGTATTGCCTACCCGTTTTCCTTTCCAACCACACTGTTCAATCAACCAGCCGGCAGGAACTTTGACTTTATTTTTGGGAAGATCATAGAAAACGATATTTGGAAATTTCGCTTGTAGTTTTTTGAATTTTGTGCGGCTGATTTCTGGATTTTTAAAAAAGCTACCCGAGTTGCCTAGGTTTTGAGGATCTGGTAATTTACTAGATCGAATTTGGATGACCGCATCACTGATGTCTTTGATGGTTGCCTGTTGGATATTATTGGCAGCTAGTTGATTTTTTATAGCCCCATAATCGAGATGCAGTATATGTCGATTTCTAGTTAATTGTAAATAGACTTTAGTAATACAATATTGTCCTTTTAGTGCTGTTTTAAATATGCTATCCCGATACCCAAATTGGCAATCTTTATGGCGAAATATTTTCTTTTTACCAGTAGTTAATTCTATTGCTTCTAACTTGATAAAGACATCTTTTAACTCAACTCCATAGGCCCCAATATTTTGAATAGGAGCAGCTCCCACCGTACCTGGGATGAGGGATAAATTTTCAATACCGCCTAAGTTTTTTTGGATACACCATAAGACTAATTCATGCCAATTTTCGCCCCCTCCTACAGCTATAGTCGCTGTCTGTCTATTCTTTTTAAGGATTTGTATTCCCTTAATTTCATTTTTTAAGACTAGTCCTTTTAAGTCTTTTGTTAGTAATAAATTACTTCCTCCTCCTAGTAAGAAAATAGGACGATAGGCTAAGCGAAGTGCTGCTTTTAGGATTTGTTCAGAATCTACTTTAATTAAATTGTCGGCTTTGATGTCAAGCCCAAAGGTATTATAAGGTTGGAGTGATCTATTTTTTAAAATTATCATTTGAGAGGTATGAAGTATGAGGTACACCTCACACTTAACTAAGCCATTTCAAATTGCAGCTTAGCCAAGCCACTATATAGCCCATCTTCTTTTAAAGACAATTCTTCATGCGTTCCTTTTTCAACGATTTTTCCGCCATCCAATACATAGATACAATCTACTTCTCGAATAGTAGCTAAACGGTGCGCGATGATGATAGACGTACGTCCTTCCATCAAAGTGTTAAGCGCATCTTGCACGACTTTTTCTGACTCTGCATCCAGTGAAGAAGTTGCCTCATCTAATAATAAGATGGCAGGATTCTTTAAGATGGCTCTAGCTATAGCTAGTCGTTGGCGTTGACCTCCGGAGAGTTTTACGCCTCTTTCGCCCACAAGCGTATCTAAGCCTTCAGGAAAAGTTTGTATGTATTCCCAACAATTCGATTGTTGGGCTGCTAAGATGACCTCCTGTTCTGTTGCTTCTTCTTTTCCATACAGAATGTTTTCTCGTATGGTCCCTCCAAAGAGAATGACTTCCTGTGGGACCAACGCCATAATATTTCTAGTGTCTCTTAGGTCCATGTCATAGATGCTTTTTCCATCTACCCTTATGTCCCCTTTATCTATGCCATAAAATTGCAAGAGTAATTGTATGATAGTAGATTTACCTGCCCCACTAGGTCCTACTAAGGCTATTTTTTCTCCTGTTTTTATATCTAAATTAATGCCTTTTAAAACGGGAATATCTTGGCGAGTAGGATACCGAAAATGGACGTCCTCGAATTGGATGTTTCCTTTGATAGCTAGGTCGTTTAATTCAGGTTTATTTGTTAAATCTACTTCTGTATCTGTCGCTAGTATTTCTCGGATTCTTTCTGTCGCTCCAATGGCTCCCAAAATCTCTGGATAAAAATTACCCAAACTAGCTATCGAACCACCAATAATAAAAGTATAGGTAACAAAGGATACCAATCTACCCGCAGAGATCGTCCCATCTTGCACCATCATTGCTCCCTGCCAAATAATAAAAAATAAAGCCCCAAAAAGAATCGTAACAATGAATACAGAAAAAGCGGCTCGCCCACGAGCATATTTCATAGCGATGATCACTACGTCGCCAATAGACTTCCCGTAGCGTTTGGATTCAAACATTTCATTCGCAAATGCTTTTACTACTTGTATCGCTTGTAAAGATTCTCCTAGGATGGAATTGGAAACTGCCAATTTTTTCTGTCGCTGTCTGGATAATTTTCGGATATACCGTCCAAAAAAGATAGCGCAAATAACTACTACGGGAACCGTCAATAGCATGATTAAAGACAATCGAGGCGTAGTAATCGCTAAAAATAAAATACCAACAAAAAGAATAATGATTTGTCTGAAAAATTCGGCAAGGGTAATGGAGAAGGTACTATAGAGTTTTTCTACATCTGACGTCAAGCGACTAATTAAATCTCCCATTTTATTCTCTTCAAAAAAGGGAATGGGGAGGGAAATCATTCTTTGGTATAAGGACTTTCGGATATCCGCAATCCCTTTTTCACTTACATTAGCAAATAAAATCACCCGAAAGTAAGAAACAAAGCCTTGGGCAAATAAGACGGCTATCATTATCAAGCCTATTTGCTCCAAAGTCAGGTTGTACTCAGATTTTCCTTGTGCCGTATCTACCATCATCCCAATCAAGGTAGGGAAAATCATAAAAACCAAACTGGAGATAAATAGTAGAAACATCCCTCCTATAAATGACCATTTATGAGGTCGGATGAATTCAAAGATTTGTAATGCCTCCTTAAAAGTTTCCCTTGACACCTTTGGTTTAGGTACTTCTTCTAATTCATTATGTTGATGTCTTCTAGCCATATTCTTTACGATACCATTTCAGTTGGTAAAAATAGGGCTAATTTAGGTTAGTCGAAGTAGGATATAGCATAGCATTGTCGAATAAGGGTAAAAGTTATTTTACTAGTGTAGTTAATTGGTTTTATTATCAATATTTTGAATTTGAAATAGAAATAAATTAACTTTGGTAAAACACTCTATGTTGAAATGACGGAACAGGAATTTTATGAGTCTAAAATTAGAGCCTTAAAGCAATGGCTATTTTTATTGATGAATTATCCTGAAGATGATTTAGGACTTCCTGAAGGACTCAGTAAACACGATGCACTCGATAATGCGCTTGACCAAATTAATTATTACCGAAAACTGCTTAAAGAACTAGATAATGAATAAAATCAATCCCTTAACTAAGAATTTACAAGACATATACAAAGTAGCGAAGACGGGCATTTCTAAAGAGAATAAAGCATATCTTCTAGATGAATTAGAAGCTTTAGCAAAATCCATAGAGGAATGGAAAGCTGCTAATCCTAAGGAAAATACGCAGAAAAAAGCATCTTGACTATCTTAAAAGTCAGGTATTTTACTCAATTTTAGTTCCCTTCCATTTATGGCTCTGGTATTTTACTGATAAACCATTCCCAATCGCTTTCCATTTTGATATTTCACCATAAAGGCATCTGCAAATCCAAATCCTCTAGCTTGTTGCATCATGGAAATGGCCTCCTGTTTAGTAGTAAAACTAGATAACAATACCCGAACAATTTTAGGATTTTGAGGAACAGACTCAGTTTCTATCGCTCCAAGGAATTTTACATCTTTATAACGAGGGGATTGAGCATTATAGTAGTTGATAGCAATCAATTGGACTTTATAATAAGTTCCTTGGTTAGTAGTTACTACCTTATTAGGGGGATAGGAAGTAGGTGGTTTAGGCAAAGGTTTATTAACCACCGTAGTGTTCACATTTGTTTTTACTACTCTTGGTGGTGGCGGTGGAGTGGTACGAGCAGGAAAGGAGGATTGGGTGGTTTGTGCAATGGGTGTCGAAGGCTGTGAGGATGCTTTATTCAAATAAATATCCTGCTGAATAGATTGACTGTTTTGTATCGTATTAAAATCAAAAGTACTTTTTAAATACCCTTCTTTTTCTACTGCTATTCGATAATTTCTTTGAGATAAAATAGGGAAACGATACGTATTTGCTTTAGATTTTTTTCGTTGCAAAAGCCGTTCCTTACCATTCACTATTTGGTATAAAGCAATATTTAAGTGTTGAATATCTGCGGTGCTTCCCTTTTCCATGATTTCTCCACTGACATATAAATCATGTCGTTTTAGGGCTTTTCCAAATTCAAAAATATCCTCATGGATGGTCGTTACTTTTTCAGGACCAGCCTGCCGATTGGATACTAAAAAACCACTTTTACGGGAAGGCTTTAGGGTGTAATAAAAATCATCTGCGCTTGAGTTGATAGGCATTCCCATATTTTCGGGTATGTCCCAGGTACGTCCTTCTCCTTTGGCTTTCAAAACATCCCAACCACCGATACTTATATGACCATTGGAACTAAAATACAGAAGCCCTGCTGCAGTATCATAAAAAGGAGTTACTTCATCCCCAATGGTATTAATTTGTTTGCCAAGATTTACAGGATAAGTAAAGTCAATATCATCGCTATTAATTGCTCTAGTGGTCATCCAAATATCCATTCCTCCTTTTCCTCCTTTTCGATTAGACACAAAGTATAAGATTTCCTGTCCTGCTTGGTGGATGACAAAAGGGTGGGTGGTTGTGGACCCCTCTTCATTGATATAATCCCTCATTCTAATAGGGTCTGACCATCCTGAACCAAGTCTTTTTAGAACATATATTTCACAGATAGAAACCAAACCACTTCCGTTTGAATTAGCATCACAAAGGGTAAAATAAAACCGTTTAGAGTCAGGAGTAAACGTTCCGTTGGCAAGATGTTTTTCTGGGATATTGGGTAAATTCTCGGCTGCTACTGCTTTTGACCAAGTACCTCTTTGTTTCTGAGAACGATATAGAAAAGCTTTATCATTCTTCCTAGTAGAAGAAAAATATAGCAAGTCTTCTGCAAAGGCAATCGGCGCAATTTCTGTTTGTAGGGAATTGACTTGTTCTCCTAAATGTTTTACTTCTAATGTATTATCTGTTTTTTCATTTGCCAACCGCATGCCCAATTCTATGCCTTTTATTTCTGTACTCACTAGCTGATTGATGAGCGTTTTGTCCGTACCCTCATAGTCATAGCTAAAATCTCGAAAAGCTTGTTTAGCCGCCTCGTATTGTCCATCTTGTTTTAAAGCTCTAGCATATTTTAGTCCTACTAAACTAAATTCATCGTCTTTGACTTGTTGATAGGCAGAGCTTGCTTTTTTGTAGTCTTTTATAAGGGCATAGCACTCACCTGCTTGGTAAATCAAGTCTTTATTATCTGGTTTCTTTTCCCAAGCTTTTTCAAAATGACTGGCTGCTTCTGTATATTTCCCATCTTTATAAAATTGCTCAGCTGATTTTTTATGTTTTTTCCAAGATACGTCTTGTCCTATGGCGAATGAATAGGAAAGTAGCAACGGGAAAAGGAGGGGGAGTAGTCGGAACATAGTATTGCTGAATTTTGAATTTTGAATGATTGAATTTTGAATAAAACGAGACGTAATAGAACGAAAACACTAAGATTTAGGACGACTGCCCATTCAAAATTCAAAATTTTTCATTCAAGATTGAGTACTTACAACATATTTTGATAAGATCAACGTAATTAAGGGATAGTACATTAGACTATTTCATCATTTGTTACAAATATCAAACCAAAAGAGCTGATGGTGAAGGGCTTAGGGATTTGTTAACGGCAGTTTGTTGTTAAATGGCTTTTTTATGTATTAATTTCTTTGTCTAACCACTTCATATAACATCATACCTGTAGCTACCGACACATTCAAAGAATCTGTATCTCCCACTTGAGGAATAATAAATGGTTGATCTACTAATTTTAAAATAGAAGGGCTAACGCCTCGGTCTTCTGCCCCTATAACTAAGGCGGATGGAAGGGTGAAATCTAATTGTCCAATAGGTGTATTTGCTTCTAAATCACTTGCCAATATTTGTACACCTGATTGTTGCAAATAATCAATAGAGGCTACAATACTAGATTCTCGACAGACAGGAATTTTTAATAAAGCCCCAGCAGAGGTTTTGATGGCATCTGCATTGATCTGAGCTGATTTTTTTCTGGGGATTACTATGGCATGTACGCCCATTACTTCGGCAGTTCTAGCGATCGCACCAAAATTGCGCACATCCGTAATACCATCTAATAATAGAAACAAAGGCACTTTGGATTGTTCGTAAAGCAATGGCAAAATATGTTCTAGTTTTTGGTATTCGATGAGCGACAAAAAGGCGATGACTCCTTGATGATTGCCAGGGACAATTCTTGCAATTCTTTCTTTCGGAAGTAACTGCGTTGGTATTTGATGCGCTTTACAAATTTGGCGAATTTCTTTTTCCAGCGGTCCTTTAAACCCTTGCTGCATAATGACCTTATCAATCGTTTTGCCAGAGTTAATGGCATCAATTACTGGATGTCTGCCAAAAATGATATTTGATTTATTTTTCATGTTTTTTTGTTTCCCGCAAAGTTATGCTAAGGTTTCGCAAAGTCTCGCTAAGGTCTGAAGATAACAGGCATTTCAAAAAAAGCCTGTTATCTGTGCTCGTTCTTGCTAAACACTATATAACCAATTGAGCAATCGCTAAATCTGCTTTTTCAAAGGCAAATTGCTTCCAAATTCCTGCTTTCTTTTCTTGAATATTGGAGGTGCATAAATTCCCAATGCTACCTTCATGGGTATGTTGAACATCGAGATTTGCCTTAAACTCCCCTGCTTCAATAGACCGACCCACTATTTTGTAAGCATCTCTAAATGGCACACCACTGAGGACTAATTTATTTACTTCTTCTACGGAGAATAAAAACTGATATTTTTCATCGGCTACTATATCTTGGTGGATGCGAATATGCCCTAGCATATAGGTGGCAATTTCTAAACAATCTTTTAAGTCTTCCATAGCTGGAAATAAAGATTCTTTTAACAATTGAAAATCTCGATGGTATCCTGCTGGAAGATTATTGATGGTCATGCTGATTTCTGTAGGTAGTCCTTGCAGTTTATTACACTTCGCTCGAATCAATTCAAATACATCAGGATTTTTCTTGTGGGGCATAATGCTAGAACCCGTAGTTAATTCATCTGGAAAAGAAATGAATCCATAATTTTGATTGGTATATAGACAAACATCCATTGCAAACTTACCTAAGGTACTAGCAATAGCAGCAATGGCATAACTCAAAAATAATTCTGATTTTCCTCGCCCCAACTGCGCATGAACGACATTGTAATTCAAATTTTCAAACCCCAATAATTCCGTAGTCATGGTGCGATTGAGCGGAAAAGAAGAACCATAACCCGCAGCTGACCCTAAAGGATTTTGATTGATGATTTTATAAATAGATTGTAATAAAGTCAGGTCATCCACCAAACTCTCGGCATAAGCACCAAACCATAATCCAAAGGAGGAAACCATTGCTACTTGCAAATGCGTATAGCCGGGCATTAGCGTTGCTTTATGTTCTTCACTAAGCTCCAAGTAGCGATCAAATAAAGTTTGTACCGCAATAGCTATTTCTTTGATCTCTGATCTGAAAAATAAACGTAAATCCACCAGTACTTGGTCATTTCGAGAACGACCACTATGAATCTTTTTACCTATATCTCCTAATTCTTGCGTTAATAATAATTCTACTTGGGAGTGAACATCTTCAATGCCATCTTCTATCATAAAATCTCCTTGAATGGCTTTTTGATACAGTCGCTTTAAAACGATTTGCAGTTGGGATAATTCTTTTTGTTCTAGCAGATTAATACTTTCTAGCATTTGGATATGCGCTAGGGAGCCTAGGATGTCATAGGGGGCTAACCATAAATCTAATTCTCGATCTTTTCCAACCGTAAAATTTTCTATCCTTTTGTTGATTGCTGTATCTTTTTGCCAAAGCTTCATATGCTTACCATTTTGAAAGACAAAGATACATACTTAGTGAAGAGTTAGGAGTGCGGAGGGAATAGTGAGTGAAAACCTAACCGTCGGATGGCTGTCGCCGTCCGATGGTTAGGTTTTCGCTGCCATCGGACGGCGACAGCCATCCGACGGCTATAAACTAAGAATCACATTTTTTATCTGACAGACATTGATTTACTCCTAAGAGAATGATAGGAAAGGAAAAATTAGAATAGCTTCACAATGTTTATCTTGCATTCCTCACTTTACACTCTTCACTTTACACTCTTCACTAAACAGGTACTCTAGCTTTAAACAATAAAGCATCCGTTTTGGGTAAGATTTTGTAAGGAATATTGGGTTCTATAAAGAAGCTATCGCCTGGTTTGATGGGTAGTTGAATAGAATTACTAATAATCATGCCTTCCCCTTCAATGGCAATAATTATTTGTAGGCTAGTATCTTGTTTGGGGCGATAAATATCTTTTTGAGAAATCTTTAATTGGCTTAATTCAAAATCGGGAGCCGGGGTTTTATATACTTTTTCTATATTAGAAATAGGAGCCCCAACTAAAATCTTAGGCAAGACAGATTCAAAAACTAAGTGCTTTAATAACTCGGGTACATTGATGAATTTTTGAGTCAAACCACCACGAAAGACATTGTCCGAATTCGCCATCAGCTCAATATTCACGCCTTCTAGGTAAGCATGTGGAATGCCAGCATCTTGAAAAATTCCTTCTCCTCGTTTCAACCGCACCAAGTTGAATAAATAAATAGAGAAGATTCCTCTATCATAGTGTCCATCAATGGTATAATCATTGAATGCTTGAGCAGCCCAATAATCTGCTTGATTTTTTGATAATTGATCTTCTTCTAATTGCTTTGGAAGCTGTTGGGCAAGTGGTTCAAGCAATTGGTCCACCTCTGATTGAGGCATATCCATGATCGCTTTATATAATGAAAATACATTGTTATTCGAAAAATATTTCTGTAGCGGTTGAAATGCTGTTCGTTCCAATACTTCTTGAATTTCTCCAATCGCTTTGAAGCCATGCAATAGCCAAAACTCCGTTAAGGCAATCATCACTTCTGGTTTGTGATTATCGTCTCGATAAGTTCTGTTGGGCGCAATTCTACTAATCCCACTCTCCTCTTCTTTAGCAAAACCAATTTCTGCTTCTTTTTTGGTTGGATGCGCTTGAATAGATAGCATTTTTTGAACATCTAACACTTTGAATAGAAAAGGTAGCTGTTCCCCAAACTTCTTGATAATTGGTTTACCAAGGACTTTTCGAGGGTTGTCCTGTATTACCTCTCTTAGCAATACTTCTTTTCTACCGACCTTTAAGGTAGATGGACCTTTCACATGCGTCCCCATCCACAACTCGGCAAAGGGTTGTTTATTGGGATTCTGTTTCTGAATGAGTTGAGGAATAAAATGCTTACCTCCCCAAGCATAGTGCTGAATCACACCAGTTAATCTGTAAATGGACATAGTAAATACGTAACAGTCAGTTTTAGAATAGTTAAGGCGAACGTACTCAATGATATATGCAGTAATTAGTTTACCTAAACGATAATAACTGTAATAGGTTTAGGGGCTATATTTTGTAATATTAATGTTATGTGTATTGGATTAGACTCCTAAATTTAATGAAAAAATCAAAATAGAATACCAATTCGCAAGGTAATTCCTTTAATTATTCCTTTAGAGTCTTCTCGTTCACCACTAGTTTTGGTGGCCTTATTATCCGTTACATCAGCGAATCCTTGCTGGTAATATAATCCACCAATGAATTCAGTATCCTCCGATAAGGTATAGTGAACACCTCCACCAAAACCCCAATTTAAATTAAATAGATTGACATCTTTTTTAATATTTTCTCGCTCGACATCTAATCGGCTAGTGCCTTTTACATCTCCTCTTGCTTGCACTTTCACCCCTAGTGAAAATAAAGGGATTTCTGCGAAGTATCGAATATATCCAAATTCCTTTGTTCGCATCTTTAAACCAAAAGGCACTTCGATATATTGGATGTGATATTTTAAATTGACACCAGCAGGCAAGGCTGCTAAGGCGGAATCGCTCAATTCAGATTTGGACCATAAATCACCTCCCTCTTCATGCTTTAGTGTTCCTCCTTGGTTAAATGCAAAGTTGATACCACTAATAAAAGCATAATTTTCTCGAAAGTAATACTCTCCCATCATGCCTAGTCGCATTCCTAGATTTACGCCGTTTCCATTAATCCCATTATCATCGGTATCCATCCAACTGATTGATGGGCTTAATTGAAAACCCATTCGCAACGTTTTTTCATAACTACTAGCTCTATCAGAGCTATATTGTGAAAAAACGGATAAACTTGTAGCCAATAAAAAGATAAGACTAAATACAATTTTTCTCATACTTACTTTGTTTCTTAGTATTTGGTTGGGGTGGTTAATCAAGTAAAGTTGCGAACAACTTGAATGAAATTCCAAAATTCAAATTCCAAACCAAGTATTTCTTGTACACTTCTAATTGGATTTTTTGGTGCTTGGAGTTTGAAGTTTTTCAAGTTTGCGATTTATTGCAAATTGAAACGTAACTATAACCCTAACGAAAAAGAATTATTCTCCGTTATTCAAAATACAATAATTTAAATGTCAAAGGCGACACTTTTCCAAATAATTCAAATTGTTCGCAACTTGAATCAAGTTCTAAATTCCAAACTCCAAACTCCAATAAGTAGCTTTTTAGTAGCATTTAGGTTGGAAATTGGTGTTTGGAAATTGGAATTTCTAAAGTTGGCGTTTTATCGCAACTTGAGTGGTATAGTATTACTTAGTGTAGGTTTGACGGCTTGTTTGGGGGACAAAAGTAAGGATATTCCCGATGTAAGTGCCATTCCTGTCAATTATAATATTCATCGTTTTGAACAAGCCTTATTTGCCCTAGATACGAATGATATACAAGCAGAGGTGGCTATCTTAGAGCAAAAATATCCTGATTTTACGGAATTCTATCTACAAAGTATTTTACAAGTAAAAAAGCCTTGGGATACGACGGGCATTTATAAACAACATATTAAAGGGTTTCTAACGTACCCCTTTACCCAACAGTTATATGATACCACACAAATTGTGTTCCACGATTTTTCAAAGATAGATCAGCGGTTGAAGCAAGGATTCCAATTTTATCAACATTATTTTCCTGACAAAGACGTACCAGATATTTATACTTTTATTTCAGAATTTTCCTACGGAATTGTCCTTCCTCCTATTGATAATACCATCGGAATAGGTCTAGATTTATTTCTGGGCAAAGATTATCCCTATTATTACTATCCGCCATTGAGTTTACCGGCGTATATTGCAAGAACGCAAGACCAAGCCCACCTTCCTGCAAAAGTGTTTGAAGGGGTAGTAGATGACTTGGTTGGGGAAGCCAATGGAAGCAAATTTTTAGATCTAATCATTCATAATGGTAAAAAACTATATGTTCTAGATCATTTATTACCTTATGAACCAGATAGCATTAAATTGGGCTTTACCGATGCACAGACCAATTGGTGTGCAGAGAATGAATTAGAAATGTGGGCCTTTTTTCTTAAAGAAGAACTACTCTATTCTAATGAATACAAGAAATTTAAAAGTTTAGTCTCGGATAGTCCTTTTGCCACAGGGATGCCTCCTGAAGCCCCAGGAAAGGCAGGAAATTGGGTAGGTTGGCAAATCGTCAAGGCGTATATGCAACGACAACCAGATAGAACACTACAAGAGTTAGTAGCTATAACAGATACGCAGGAGATTTTTAGTAAATCTCGGTATAAACCAAAAAATTAGATTGTCATTCAGTCATTGGTCAATAGTCATTCCTTCTTGGTGGCTGATGACCAATGACCCAATGACCAATGACTAAAACATGACCATTTCAGTAAAAGGCATTTCCGTTTCGTTTGATAGAAAAAGGGTGCTATCTAATATCTTTTTGGAAATAGAATCAGGAAAAATATATGGAGTAATAGGGCCTAATGGGGCAGGGAAATCTACTTTATTCAAAGCCATTTTGGGATTGGTAGAAATAGATGGCGGTAGCGTACTTGTCGAGGGGAAGCCAATTGAAGAAAAGCGGAAAGAAGTAGTATATGTTCCACAGAAGAATGATGTGGATTGGCAATTTCCTGCGACGGTTTATGATATTGTATTGATGGGGCGGTATCCGCATAAAGGCGTATTTCAGCGATTAGACCAACAGGATGAAGCCATTGCCATGAATGCACTAGAAGAGGTTGGCATGACTGCTTTTAAAGATCGCCAAATAGGAGAGTTGTCTGGAGGGCAGCAACAACGAGTCTTCCTCGCCCGTGCCTTATGTCAAGAATCAGATATTTTCTTCCTGGATGAGCCTTTCGTCGGGGTTGATATTACCACAGAAGAAAAGATTATCCAGATATTAAAAAAGCTAGCCAGTGAAGGAAAAACCTTATTGGTGGTGCATCATGACCTTTCCACCGTTAGGAAATATTTCGATAGTGTTATTCTACTCAACCAACGCTTAATCGCTTATGGTGATACAGAAGATATATTTAACGAGGAAAATATTGCTAGAGCTTATGGTGGGCAATTACCTGTACTTCATAAGATGAGATAATAATTGGTGCTTTGGTATTGTGGTGTTTTGGTATTATGGTCAACCATAGTACCAAAACACCACAATACCATAACACCAATAAAACAAAAGAAGTGATATATTGGGGCTAATACATCACTTCTGAGGGCAAGTGTAAGAATTGGATAAATGTGTAGTTTCAAAAAAATGTTGTAAGATTGGAATAACAACATTTTCTCATAGTATGAATGCTCCCTTCAAATTTATAACAAAATAATTTTTCATCAAACAGTTTCATCAGAAAATTATTTCGTTAATATGTTAAACGTCAAGATTTTATTTGTTGAAAAAGATTGCCATTTTTGCTTCGGGTACAGGCAGTAATGCCACCAAGATTGTTGCACATTTCAAGGATCACGCTTCCATTTCAGTAGCTTTAGTTGTATCAAATAAAGCAACTGCCCCTGTTCTCCAAATGGCGACTACTAATCATATCCCCACCTTACTACTCAATAGAACATCATTTTACGAAACTGAACAACTGTTGGAAAATTTGGCTCGTCACCAAATTGATTTCATTGCTCTAGCTGGATTTTTATGGCTTATTCCGCCCTATTTGGTCAAAGCGTTTGAGCAACGGATGGTGAATATACATCCTGCTTTATTGCCCAAATACGGAGGCAAAGGGATGTATGGTATGAATGTGCATAAAGCGGTTCAAGCAAATGGAGAGAAAGAATCAGGGATAACCATTCACTTTGTGAATGAGCAATATGACGAAGGGGGAGCTATTTTTCAAGCTGCTTGCGGCATTGAACCAATAGATGATCCTATTGCCATTAGAAACAAGGTATTGCAATTGGAGCATTATTATTTTCCTAGAATTATTGAAGGATTGTTGGAGTGAGTGGGTTGCGAGTCCTTATTTCAAATCATCTTCACAAATAGATTCATACAAACCTTGTGGGTAAGAATTTGTTCCTTGTCTCCGTCTAATAATATTTTAGTAGAACCATCATATTCAAATCGTTCTAGTATTTCTAATTTCGTTCCAAGGCTTAGGTGCAATTTATTGAGGTATTGTAAAAAGGGAGACGTATCGTCTTGCACTCCTACCAATACGCCTGTTTGACCAATTGATAAATCCGTTAATGGAATTTGTTTTCTAAAAGTGAAATTCCCTTTAGCATCAGGGATGGGATCGCCGTGGGGATCAAACTTGGGATTTCCCAAGTAGTCATCCAACCGATTGATTAACTTCTCTGCTTGTACATGTTCTAATTCCTCTGCAATTTCGTGCACCTCTTCCCAAGAGAATTGAAGTTTTTGGACTAAGAAGGTTTCCCAAAGTCTGTGTTTACGAATGAGATTAGTCGCAAGTTGATTCCCTTCTTCTGTTAGTCGTACCCCTTTATGCTTTTGGTAATGGATCAATTCTTTCTTGGACAATTTTTTAATCATATCAGTTACGGAAGCTGCAGCCGTTTGCATCAGTTGAGCAATAGCATTAGTAGAGGCAGGATTATCCGATTGTTCACACAACTGGAAAATTGCTTTTAGATAATTTTCTTCTGTACGAGAGATAGAAGCCATTAGGATAGGATGAAGATGCTTATTTTTGATACTTAAGATGAACTGTCGCAAAATTACTAGTTTCTACTTCAAATTGAATAGTTGGAATTTATAACACATGTTAATAAAAACAAGGGGGATTATTTTCAAGGCGATTAAATATTCAGAAACCAGTCTGATTCTGGATGTTTATACGGAAGAAAAAGGACTTCAAAAATATATTGTCAGTGGGGTTCGTAGCAAAGGGGCGAAGACGAAAGCAGGTATCTTACAGCCCACTTCTTTGGTAGAAATGGTTGCTTATTACCGAAGTACTAAAAATATGAATCGCATAAAGGAAATTAAATCGGCCCATATTTACCAGTCTTTACCTTTTGATGTATTGAAAGGAACAATTGGTTTATTTATGGTAGAGTTAGCCCAGAAAACCATTAAAGAAGAAGAAGCCAATCCTACTTTATTCCATTTCTTATTCGACCAATTTGTGCAGTTAGATACCGCCGATTCTTTGCCTTCTAATTTTCATTTGCTTTATACACTACAATTAGCCATCCATTTGGGATTTGCCCCTGCAAACGAATGGTCTGAGGAGTTGCCTTATTTTGATATGCGAGAAGGAAAGTTTGAAGCAGAAGAACCTCTTCATCAATATACTGCCAACAAAGCTATTAGTCAACAAATTGATTTGCTTTTTAAAAATCAACCACCCACTATTAATAGGAAAGAACGCCAAGACTTACTGGAGAAGTTAATTCAGTACTATCGTTTACATATTGAAAATTTTACAGGATTGAATACGCATGCTATTTTGAAAGAAGTATTGGAGTGAGGTGTTATTAATGTGCAAATGACCTTAGTAAGGTAACACCCCTATTGAATTTTCGTTTCGGTAGTTAAATACATGAGTTAATTAAAATAACTTCCTTGAAAAATACCATCCTAAATATTCTCAAATTTTTTCTATTCCTCGGCATAGGAATGGGGCTATTATATTTTGTTTATCAAAATCAAAATGAAGCATACCAAGCACAATGCGCTCTTGATGGAGTGGATGCGGCAGATTGTAGTTTGATGCAAAAAGTGATTAGTGATTTTAAGAGCGTTCACTTTGGATGGGTGGGGGCTTCCTTCTTAGCTTATCTGATGAGTAACCTTAGTAGAGCATTAAGATGGAAAATGTTGTTAAAACCTTTAGGAAGTAATACTAGAACGATTAATGCTTTTCTTACTATTATGCTAGGTCTATTTGCGAATTTAGGCTTTCCAAGAATCGGAGAAGTGATAAGAGGCGCATCATTAGCGAAATATGAAAACTTGCCTGTTGAAAAAGCATTTGGAACTATTGTAGTCGGTCGAACAATTGATGTTCTGTCTTTATTAATAATTATTGGACTAGCATTTTTATTTGAATATGATACGTTGTGGGGGTATCTAAATGAAAATATGGCAACGGAAGATAAGGGTTCTTTATTGAGTCATCCCTTGGTGCTATCTGTTATTGGAATTGGTAGCCTAAGTCTAATATTAGCGTTTGTATTTAGAAAACAACTACAAGCAACTAAACTATATCAGAAGCTACTAAATATCTTAAAAGGATTTTGGGAGGGGATTTTATCTGTTAAGAATTTGGAGCGACCAGGGTTATTTATTTTTTACAGTTTCCTCATTTGGTTGGGGTATTATTTAATGACCTATTTTTATTTTCCTGCTTTTGGACCAACTGCTCATTTAGGCTTTGTCGCTGCTTTAATGGTATTTACATTTGGAACGTTTGGAATTGTGATTCCTTCTCCTGGTGGTATGGGGACTTTTCATGTACTGGCAATTGCGGCTTTAGCATTATATGGCGTGGTAGGAGGAGATGCTTTCTCCGCTGCTAATATTTCCTTCTTTGGCACCCACTTTAGCAATATTCTATTTGGATTAATTGCCGTGATTTTCTTACCAATTATTAACAAAAATTACGAACCGAAAGTGAATTCCAAATTGCAAGCACCAAATTCCAAGCACCAAGACTCAGAAGCGCAGCTGGCAGAATCAAACCACTAGTTTGGAATTTGAGTTTTGGAAATTTTTCTACTTCGGACGAATCTGTCCATCTCCTTTCACGATCCATTTATAACTCGTCAATTCTTGCAATGCCATAGGACCACGAGCATGCAATTTCTGCGTACTAATCCCTATCTCTGCACCCATCCCGAATTGAGCACCATCCGTAAAGGCGGTAGAGGTATTGGCATAGACCACGGCTGCATCCACATTTTTAAGAAAATAATCTGCGGTACTCGGTGTTTCTGTTACAATCGCTTCACTATGTTTTGAACTGTATTCAGCGATATGGTCTATCGCAGCATCTACATCTGCCACTGTTTTAATAGACATTTTCATGGATAAAAATTCTGTACCAAAACTATCGCTTGTGGCAGGGCGGAGTAAGTCGGATTGATAGGTGTTTTTTAAATGAGGATAGGATTGCTCGTCTGCATACACTACGCATTGATGCTCGCTATCTAAGCCTTTCATGATGGTAGGCAAATCACCTAAGCGATCTTGATGAATCACCAAACAATCCAAGGCATTACAAACACTAACCCTTCTCGATTTCGCATTTTGGATAATTGCTTTCCCTTTTTCTACATCTGCACTTTTATCAAAATAGGTATGTACGATGCCTGCGCCCGTTTCGATTACAGGCACTTTGGAATGTTCTCGTACAAAATTGATTAACCCTTGACTACCTCTAGGAATAATGGTATTTACATAATCCACCGCTTCCAAAATAGGCTGTAAGGCTTCTCGTTGGCTAGGGGCTAGATAGACTACTTCTTCCAAATCATATTTTTTTAATACTTGATGGATCAAAGAAACAATGGCAACATTCGAAAAATGTGCATCTCGGCTGCCTTTTAAAATAGAGGCATTACCAGATTTAAAACATAAAGCGAATACATCAAAGGTTACATTGGGGCGAGACTCGAATACTATACCAATTACGCCGAGGGGAACCGTAGTCTTCGTCAAACTCAAACCATTGGGAACGGTTTTTTCTTCTAATGTTTTATTGAGTGGAGAAGGTAAGCTGGCTACTTTGCGAATGTCCTCTGTAATGCCAACCAACCGCTTTTTATTTAAGAGTAATCGGTCATATTTAGGATTGGAAGGATCCATCCGATCGAGGTCTTTTTGATTCTCTGTAAGAATGTAATCTACTTTCGCCAAAGTCAAATCTGCCACCTCATTTAAAATAGTATGAATATCTTTATCTGTCAATCGGACTAATTTCCGACTAGCTTTGTTGACGATTTTTAGTTGATCGAGTATATCTGTTGCTGTGGCAATCATAGGATTATTTGTTTGAAAATTATAAATTACAGGGTACTAACAAAAATAACTATAATTTCGAGATTATCGTTCCAAAAATTATTTATGCAAACTGCAAAATTTATACCTTATACGGGAGTGACTTACCCTCCTGAAGAAACCCAAGAAAGAAGTAAAGAATACTACGAGTATATGGATAGACGGAGAAGTATTAGAGAATACTCAGATCGTCCCGTGGATAAAAAAATAATCGAGCAAATCATTATGACTGCCTCGTCTGCCCCATCAGGTGCGCACAAACAGCCTTGGACTTTTTGCGCCATTTCTGATCCAGCCATAAAATCAGCCATTCGTGAAGCGGCAGAAAAAGAAGAGTATGAAAGTTATAATGGAAGAATGTCGGAAGAGTGGTTAGAGGCTTTGCGACCTTTTGGGACAGATTGGAAAAAACCATTCTTAGAAATTGCTCCTTGGCTTATCATTGTGTTTAAAAAAGCATACGACTTAGAAGAGGGCAAGAAAAGCAAAAATTACTATGTCAATGAGTCGGTAGGAATTGCGTGTGGATTTTTGCTATCTGCTATTCACAATGCGGGTTTGGTGTCATTAACCCATACGCCAAGTCCCATGAATTTTCTTCAAAAAATCTTAAATCGTCCTGAAAATGAACGAGCTTTTTTATTAATACCAGTAGGGTATCCTAAGGAAGGCGTACAAGTACCAGCAATTGATCGGAAGGAAAAAGAAGAAGTGATTGTTTATTATTGATTCTATTGATTCATTGTCCTATTGATTCATTGTCCTATTGATTCATTGTCCTATTGATTCATTGTCCTATTGATTCATTGTCCTATTGATTCATTGTCCCATTGATTCATTGTCCCATTG
>CALJIQ010000058.1 GCA_937973995.1 uncultured Saprospiraceae bacterium | reverse complement strand
CCTACTTAACAATTTTGCTGGATAAGTTCTTTCAGCATGCAATACATAGTCGCTTTGATTCTGGAAGGAGCACCTCTCACCCCTTATTCCGCTCCACAATCCATTTCCGAGCATTCACAAATGCCTCCAACCAAGGGGATACTTCATCCGCTCTTCCTTCTGGGTAATGCGCCCAATTCCAAGGAAAAGTAGAGCGTTCGATATGGGGCATGGTAACCAAATGTCTGCCATCTTTGCTACATAGCATAGCAGTATTAAAGTCACTTCCATTTGGATTGGCGGGATACGCTTCATAGCCATATTCCGCTACTATATCATACTGTGCTTTGGAGGCAGGCATCGAAAATTTTCCTTCTCCATGAGAAATCCAAACTCCTAATCGACTGCCTGCTAAGGAAGAAAGCATAATGGAATTATTCTCCTGAATGACTACAGAAGTGAAAGCACTTTCATGTTTTCCAGAATCGTTAAAGGTCATCTTTGGATGTTGAAAATGTTCTGGATTAATCAATTCTAATTCTAAAAATAATTGACAGCCATTGCATATTCCGATAGACAATACATCTTCCCGTTTAAAGAAATTATCTAGCACCTTTTTAGCTCGTTCATTATATAAAAAAGCGCCAGCCCAACCTTTGGCAGAACCCAATACATCAGAATTCGAAAAACCACCAACTGCTCCAATGAATTGTATATCCTCCAACGTTTCCCTGCCTTCGATCAAATCCGTCATATGCACATCCTTTACATCAAAACCTGCTAGGTACATGGCATTGGCCATCTCTCGCTCAGAGTTGGACCCTTTCTCTCTGATGATGGCTGCTTTGGGTCTTGGTCCGTCTATTTTTCGATCTGGTTTTGTACCTTCAAAGTGAGTGGGGAAGGAATAAGTCAGGGGTTGGTTTTTAAAATTATCATACCTAGCTTTTGCTAGTGGTGCTTTGGTTTGTTTTTGGTCTAAGAGAAAAGAGGTCTCATACCATATATCTCGGTGCGTTGGAACATGGAACGTATAAGTATCTTCCCCTTTGGTAATGACTAAATTTTCGCCAAGCGTGATATGACCAATATTTACAAAGTCAATCCCATTTTCTTCTAATAACCGAAGAGCCGATAAATCTTTTACTTGGACGATAATCCCACTGTTTTCGGCAAAGAGTACTTTGACTATTTCTTCTTCGTCAATACCACTTAAATCAATGGTAGCACCAAGATCATTATCCGCAAAACACAGTTCTAATAGACAGGTCAATAAACCACCAGAAGAAATATCATGCCCAGCAACAATCTTTTCCAATTTTATTAACTCTTGAATCGTATTAAAAGCAGTGGCAAAATAAGCAGGGTCCGTTATGGTGGGACATTTAGTACCAACCCTATTGCGTACTTGTGCCAAAGCGGAACCTCCTAGATGATAATGACATTTTGAAAAATTGATGTATATTATATCTCCACCTGCTTTTTTAAAAACAGGTTCTATTACTTTAGTAATATCATTACAATGGCCCGTAGCCGAGATAATCACTGTACCTGGAGCAATGACTTCTTCCTCCGGATACTTTTGTTTCATGGAAAGAGAATCCTTACCAGTGGGAACATTAACTCCTAGCTCTATTGCAAAATCTGATACTGCTTTTACAGCTTTATAAAGTCGGGTATCCTCTCCCGGGTTTTTACAAGGCCACATCCAATTGGCAGAAAGAGAAACGGAAGATAAACCATCTTCTAAAGGTGCCCATATTAGATTGGTCAAGGATTCGGCTATGGCATTTTTCGAACCCGAAGCGGCATGAATGAGTCCACTGATAGGCGCATGTCCAATGGCAGTAGCAACTCCTTGGTGACGCTCATAATCCAATGCCATTACGCCTACATTATTGAGGGGTAATTGAAGTGGACCAACACATTGCTGCTTTGCGACTAACCCTCCAACGCAGCGATCTACTTTATTGGTTAACCAATCTTTGCAGGCAACGGATTCTAATTTTAATACTTGCTCAATGTACTCATAGATATAAAATGGAGAATGTAAAAAAGCCTGATAGGGATGACCTACTGTTTTATCAGAAAGAATAGTTTTGGGAGAACTTCCAAAAATATCTTCCAACTCCAAGTCCACCGGTTTACTAGACTTGCTAGAGGAACTAACTACAAAACGATGATCGCCTGTAACTTTTCCTACTTCATAGACAGGAGCCCGCTCTCTCTTTGCTACTTCTTTTACTAAGGGCAGGTCTTTTGCTGAAATCACTAAACCCATTCGCTCTTGAGACTCATTCCCAATCAACTCCTTATCGGATAAGGTCGGATCGCCTACTGGCAATTTATCCAAGTCTATTTTACCTCCCACTTCCTCTACTAATTCAGACAAACAATTTAGATGCCCCCCTGCCCCATGATCGTGGATAGACACGATGGGGTTTTCTTCGCTTTCTACCAAACCTTGTATGGCTTTAGCGACTCGCTTCTGCATTTCTGGATTGGAACGTTGTACCGCATTCAGCTCGATACCCGCACTATACTCTCCCGTATCCGCAGAAGACACCGCCGCACCTCCCATGCCAATCCGATAATTTTCCCCACCCATCACGACAATGGTGTCCCCTTTTTTGGGCGTATCTTTCAAAGCCTGATCGGCTTTTGCATATCCGATTCCACCAGCTAACATGATGACCTTATCGTAACCCAATTTTCGATAAGCTTCTTTATGTTCAAAGGTTAAACAAGACCCTGCAATCAGCGGTTGTCCAAATTTATTTCCAAAGTCGGAGGCACCGTTGGATGCTTTGATTAAAATATCCATTGGTGTCTGGTACAACCAATCCCGTTCTTCCATCGCTTTTTCCCACTGCCGATTATCCGCTAATCTAGAATAGGAGGTCATGTAAACTGCTGTACCCGCTAATGGAATAGCTCCTTTCCCACCCGCCAGACGATCTCTAATTTCTCCCCCAGCACCCGTAGCTGCTCCATTAAAAGGCTCTACTGTCGTAGGGAAATTATGCGTCTCTGCTTTTAAGGAAAGGACTGATTGGAAGGGTTTGCGTGCATAATAGTCCGGCTTATTGGCACTTTTAGGAGCAAACTGGATAATTTCAGGCCCTTTAATAAATGCCACATTATCTTTATAAGCGGAAACGATACCGTTTGGATGTTCCTTAGCGGTTTTCTTAATGAGTTGAAATAGTGATTCTTCCTTTTCTTTTCCATCTATGATGAAGGTGCCATTAAATATTTTATGCCGACAGTGTTCGCTATTTACTTGAGAGAACCCAAACACCTCAGAATCGGTCAAGGGTCGGCCTATTTTTTGGGAGACTTGCTCCAAGTACTCGATTTCTTCTTCACTTAAGGCTAAGCCTTGCTCTTTACTATAAGTTGCTATATCCGAAATGAGCTGAATAGCAGCAGGTTGAATATCAATGGAAAATATATTTTGATCTAATGCTTCGAACTTTTGAAATAACATAGGATCAAAATCCTCAAAATCTGGTAGTACGCGCTTAAACTTTTCAATTCGCTCAATCCCTTTAATGGCCATATTTTGGGTAATCTCTACGGCATTCGTACTCCAGGGGGTTATCATAGCGGCTCTAGGTCCAACAAAAGGCTCTTTGATCGCTTCTACCTCAATTAGAGGCTGATTACCAAACAACCAGCGAAGCTTATTTATATCTTCTTCTGCTAGTTGTTGCTGTGTAGTAACGGCATAAACAAAATCTGCACTATTGCCAAAGAAAAAAATCATGGTATATCTTTATAGTATCAAAACCGTAGAAAAGGCGCAAATTTCCCTTTTTTTAATGGATTTGAAAAGGATAATTTGCGTTCTATCGTCAATTGGCTTATTTTTGAATATGACTAGTCCCTGCCTTATCGATTAGTCAGATAACCATATTAAGACACTTTTCTTCCCACATTACCGATTTCTGTATAAATAACCTGTCCCAACACAAGACTGTTACGCTTTTTTGGCAGTGGCTTTGCATTTGTGTTGGTAAATTCGTTTACTTGTCACCCAGTATAGAACATGAACAATAAAGATTACATTCTCAAAATTACGTCCATCTTTTTCTTTTTATGGACAACGCATATCTCCCTTTTTTCCCAAATTGTCTTAGAACGGAAAGCCGATAATGGTAAGGTATCTGTTACCTGTGGCAGTACCACTACTTTCACGGATGATAATACTATTGATGGTATTTTATATGCAGATGAGGAAGCTAGAACAGATCAAATTATTCTTTGCCCAAGCTCAAGTTCAAAAATACTAACCATTACCTTTTCTCAATTTAGTATTGCAGCAGGGGATGCATTAGAAGTGTATGATGGGGATTTATCAGAAGGTACTGCCCTTTTAATTACTTCGATGACTGGCAATGGGGTAAGCCAAGCAAACGGAGGCTGGTTAAAATCTAGCTGCGATAATTCCGTCAATAGCTCGGGTTGTCTTTCTTTTATTTTTAAAACTGATGGAGATAAACCTAAAAGCACTGGATGGAAAGCCAATGTGATATGTGAAGATAATGTAATTGAAGTAGCATGTGCCGCTAATGTGTCTGCCAAAGATGACTGTTTAAATCCAAGTAGTTCTGTTCCTGTTACTTTTACCGTACCTGAATTTACTTCTTGTGGTGGAACGGTTGATTTAATGCTGAATTTATCGGGCTGTTCTTCTGCCAATCTTCCAAGTACGGTAAGGAGTGGGCAACGTATTACCCGTAATTTTCCCTTAGGAACTCATCCAATCACTGCTACTTTGGTAGGCGATCCTTCAAAAACTTGTACTTTCATAATTTCCGTAGATCAGGGATCTATTGTTTGTAATGATAATGTAAATGCAAGTTTACAAGGGAATTGCGGCGGTTTTATCAGTATCGATGGAATATTAGAATCTCCTTGTTATGGCAATGGGGTTTCTTATACTTTAGAAACTACTGTGGGAAAGAATAAGACTTTATCGAAAACCATCAATGCCACCTCTAGCAATGATCTCTCTCATGGCTTGACCATCCCTTCAGAAGACTTTAACTGTGGAGACAGTTATGAGATAAAAATTACTCGAAATATAGTTGCCAATAGTTGTGGCGGAAGTACCACTACCCTATCAAAATCCTGCACAGGAACGGTTCGATTTGATGATAATAGTCCTCCTGTCATCCATGCTTCTGCTCAATCCCTAACCACCTGTGGAGAACTAAGTGAAGCAGAAATTCTAGAGCAATTGACCTACTCCGTTGTGGATGCTTGCGATATAAAGAGAACCACTATCAATGTAGGTTCTTTTCCTAGGAATTTTTGTAGTGGTTCCCCTAATTTATCTATCACTATCGAAGCAGAAGATAAATGTGGAAATGTTGCTAAAGAGACGGTGACCGTCCAAATAAATCGCCCAACAGACTTTTTTCTACCAACGGATACCTTATTGATTTGTGGTGGAAATACGGAACCCGCAGCAGCAGGTTATCCCTTATTAGATGCTGATGGTGACGGAAAAGGCGATATCCCTATTATAGAAAACGAATGTAATTATATTCCACTTTTTACAGACATAGAAGTACCAGAATGCGGAGGAGGCAAAAAAATATTGCGAGAATGGAAGATACAAGACTGGTGCAGACAAGGCACACCTATCTCTCTAGGCAACCAATTAATCTTAGTCAAAGATACGGTTGCCCCTATTATTAATTGCCCTAGCAGTACTAGTCAAGGTAGTGAGAACAACCCTTACACCGTTTCTACTGGTCAGGACTGTAATGGCGACCTTAGTCTTCCGCTTCCTTCTGCTACAGATAATTGTGGTGATGCGATTGACATGGTATTAGTAAAAATTACCAATAAACATTTCCCTTCCCGATCTTTTACGGAGATGAGCGACTTGGATGCAGGTAAGTATTTTGCAGAATACAGAGCGGTGGATGCTTGTGGAAATAGATCCGCTATCTGTAAATTATTTTTTGATGTTAAAAATACAGGAACTCCCACCGCCTTATGTACCGATCAATTGAATGTTTCTTTCGCTACTGGTTCTGCTGAAATTCCAGCTAGTGCTATTGATGGAGGTAGCTTTGACAATTGTAGCAATGTGTCCATTTCTATCAAAAAAGAAGGGGGAGATTGGGGAAATCAAATCAACCTCTCTTGTTCAGAAGCAGCGAATAATACCAAGGTATATTTACGGGTAGTCAATACAAATGGCGGAGAAAATACTTGCTGGTCCGTCATCAAGGATAACCGATTAAATTCTCCTTGCAACAGTGAGACAAGTCCTTCTGTTGATACCAATACAGAAGAGGAAGAAATGGAAGAAGAAGTTACCTCTGAAGAGGATAACCAACCTAACGTTACTGTTATCTATGATGAGTCCAAAACCTCTAACATAAAAGGTAAAATAGTAACTCCAGCTAATCAAACCCTACAAGGAGTTTCCATAGATGCCAGCAACGAGCATGGATATCAAGTACAAGAGCAAACTAGTCTTGATGGTTCTTTTTCTTTTGACTTGCCTAATAATGCGAATTACAAGTTGACACTTAATAAGCCAACAGATAAGACTAATGGCGTGACCGTTATAGATATGGTGATTATTCAACGCCATATTTTGGGCATCGTTCCCTTTACTACTGCGCACCAATACTTTGCAGCTGATCTAAATTTATCAGGCGGCATCTCTACTTTCGATTTAGTGCAATTAAGAAGAATGATTTTAGGAATCGAGACAAGCAATCCTATTCCTACCTGGAGATTTGTAGAGGAAGAATTAATGCACGAAAATGCTTCCTGGAGTCAAACCAATCTTGAAGTGGCATTACCGCAAGAGCAAACAGATCAGGAACTTACAATTATGGCGATAAAGGTGGGAGACTTAAATGGAAATGTCAATCCAAATGGCTTGCAAGTTAGTGCTCCTAGAACTGCTAAACCCATATATCCTATTGCGGTAACTAACCAAGCAATAAAAATAGGAAGTCCTCAAAGAATACCATTCGAAATAGACCTAGGTGACTTAGAAGGTTTGCAATTTCAACTAACAGTAAATGGCGCAGAGCTTCTTGCTATTCATGGAGATTTCTTAACCGAACAGCAGTATGTGTTAGAAAGAAATACATTGAAAATTTGTTGGGATTCTTGGACTAATTCTAGTACCACTAAAAAAGGAAAACTGGAATTAGAAGTACTAGCAACTCAACCTAGCCAATTACAAGACATCATAAAATTAGAAACAACCAGTTTCGCTAATATAGCCCTCACGCATTCTCAAGAAGAAAAAACGGTAGCCTTACAATTTACCGCTCCTCTTACAAGTAGCGTAAGGGTACAACCCAATCCCTTCACCGATAAGGTTACTTTCAGTATCCCCACTGAAAAGCAACAAACCATTCAATTACGATTATTTACCCTGCAAGGAGAACTCCTACATGAAGTCTCTCTCTTATCTCAAAGCGGGAATAATCAATTGCAATTGGATCGAACATTTTTTCCGAATTCTGGCATTTTCTTTTATCAAATACAAACGGAATCTGCTTTGTTTTCTGATAGGATTATACTACAAGATCGATAATATTTTAGATTCTTTGACAAATCACGTGAAACGCTACAATCCGCGAATCAGATTGGCATCGAGCCAATCTGATTCGCACAAGGGTTTCTAAAGGGGCAACGGAGGCAATGCCTCCGTTGCCCCTTTAGAAACCCTTGTTTCCTGAAATGGACTCGATGTCCATTTCAGGAAAGAAATCACGGGATATGTCAAAGAACCATATTTTAAAATTGAAAAACTACGTGTCGAACACCTAAGAGGAGTCCGACACGTGGACTTTGCTCTTCCCCCTTTTCAATTTGCTAGATAACAAATTCATAAAAATGAATAATTTGAAGAAAGGTCTATTATCTGGATTATTGCTACTATTAATCGCACCTTGGCTAACTGCTCAAATAGAGTTAGAAGCCAAAAGCAATAATGGGATAAAAAGAGTGGCTTGCGGGGAAGAAGTTTTCTTTTTTGATGACAATACGGTGGACGGTATTCTTTATGCGGACGAGGAAGTTAGAAATGATTCGATCGTCATTTGTGCAGATGGAAGTAAATCTCCTTTGACCCTTTATTTCCATGAATTCAGCATTGCTGATGGGGATAATTTAGAGGTATATGATGGAGATATTACTACTAGCAGTCCTTCTCTAATTAATAATTTCTCAGGACATGGGGTGAGTGCGAC